>JAKFVH010000202.1 GCA_021732285.1 Reyranella sp.
GCATCGCCCCCGTCAGCGATGATCCAATCATCGGGTTGCCCGCCGTGGCCGCCTGATCGAGCCGGACCTGACCCGGAATCGTCGTACTGACTAACCGTCAGCTACACCACGGCTCGGGACACGATCCAAGCAAATCGGATGGCTTCGTGCCAAAGCCGGCGTAAATCCTTCCAATCTGATCGAGCGCCTCTTGAATCCGATCACGTGGAAGCATGGCGAGGTCGGCCGGCCCGTAGAGACCGCCCGCGGTCAGGCGGATCGCGTTCTCAAAATCGGTATCGATGGTCGGCGCGACGGGGGCTGAGGACGTGCTCCTCTTCGCGTCAATCACTGAACCGTCGGGGGCGACGCGAAAGCCTGGCGGCTCGTCGTCTGGTGGTTGCTCAACATAGAGCCATGGCGACAGTCCATCGGGCCGGACGTTGAACATGGTGGACGAGCTCCTAGCAAAGGCGTGCGGCTTAGCGCCTCTTTCGGAGCCCGAACGGATTGTCCGAAGGCGAGGCGATGGAATAGGAGCACTGTAAGGCATTTAATAACTGAAGTAAATAACTAAAGTATATATAAAACTATGATTATTGACCGAGGGCTTCGAGCGATAGGCCCTTTTTGGAAACAAAAAGGGCGCCCGCGGGCGCCCTTTCCTTCGTTAGATGATCAGTCGATCACTTGATATACGGGCACTTCCCATCCTTGAGCGGCCGGTACGCCTCGTCGCCGGGCACGGTGGCGAGCAGCTTGTAGATGTCGTCCTTGCTCTTGGACTCCTGCGGCGACTTCACCTGGAACAGGTACATGTCGCGCACCAGGCGGCCGTCCTCGCGCAGCTTGCCGTTCTTGGTCATGACGTCGTTGACCGGGATCTCGCGCATCTTGGCCATCACCGCCTTGGCGTCGTCGGTGCCGGCCGCCTGCACGGCCTTGAGGTAGTGCGTGACCGAGCTGTAGGCGCCGGCCGTCAGCATGCTCGGGATCTTGTCGCGCTTGGCGCGGAAGCGCTTGGTCCAGGCGCGGGTCTCGTCGTTCATGTCCCAATAGAACGCCTCGGTGAGCACCAGGCCCTGCGCCACCGGCAGGGTCAGCGAATTCACGTCGGTCGAGAAGACCAGGAGGCCGGCCAGACGCTGGCCACCCTTGACGATGCCGAACTCGCCGGCCTGCTTGATCGAGTTGATCGTGTCCTGGCCGGCATTGGCGAGACCGATGATCTTGGCCTTCGAGGCCTGCGCCTGCAGCAGGAAGGACGAGAAGTCCTGCGTGCTGAGCGGATGCCTGACGCCACCCAGCACCTTGCCGCCCGACGCCGTCACGACGGCGGTCACGTCGCGCTCCAGCGCATGGCCGAAGGCGTAGTCGGCGGTCAGGAAGTACCAGGAGTCGCCACCGCCCTTGACGATGGCGCCGCCCGTCACCTTGGCGAGCGCGTAGGTGTCGTAGACCCAGTGCGCCCCGGTCTCCGAGCAGGCCGGACCGGTCAGGTCGGCCGACGCGGCGCCGGTGTTGATGTCGATCATGCCCTTTTCCTGGGCAATCTTCCGCACCGCGAGGGCCACCGACGACGTGCCGATGCCGGTGATCATCTTCACACCGTCGACGTCGTACCAGCGCCGCGCGATCTGGGCGCCGATGTCGGGCTTGGTCTGATGGTCGGCCGACAGGAGCTCGATCGGCCGGCCGAGCACCTTGCCGCCGAAATCATCGATCGCCATTTGGGCGGCCTCGACCTCGCCGAGGTTGAGATCGGCATAGACGCCGGAAAAGCCTTCGGTAATGCCGATCTTGAGCGGCGCCGGCGCCTGGGCCTGCGCAATCGCCATCAGGCCCGCGACGGTCGCGCTGACCGCGACCGTGACGGCGCCTGCGTAGCGAGCGATATCTTTAGGTCTCATACTCAAACCTCCCACAACAACCTTCCCCGTAGGGTTCGAAATCTAGCGGTGCGCTTGAGCCGACGCCAGTGCTGGACAGCAGCGTCAAGCTTCGATTAATTCGCCACACCGCAAGGGGGGCGGATGGCCGAAGAAGAAGTAATTCTCAAGGCGGAAGGGCTGACGAAGGAGTTCAAGGGCTTCGTCGCGGTCAAGAACGTCGATCTGCGCGTGCGGCGCCACACCATTCACGCCCTGATCGGGCCGAATGGCGCGGGCAAGACCACGTGCTTCAACCTGCTCACGCATTTCCTGACGCCAACGGCAGGCCAGATTCACTTCAAGGGCCGCAACATCACCGGCAGCTCGCCTGCGGCGATCGCGCGCATGGGGCTGGCGCGCTCCTTCCAGATCTCGGCGGTCTTCCCGCATCTTTCGGTACGCGAGAATGTCCGTGTCGCTCTGCAGCGCAAGCTCGGCAACTCCTTCTTCTTCTGGCGCAGCGAGCGCGTGCTGAACCAGCTCGACAGCCGCGCCATGGAGCTGGTGACGGCCGTGGGCCTCGCAGCCTTCGCCGAGCAGCAGGCCGTCGACCTGCCTTATGGGCGCAAGCGGGCCCTGGAGATCGCCACCACCCTGGCGCTCGATCCCGAGATGATGCTGCTCGACGAGCCGATGGCGGGCCTGGGGCAGGAAGACATCAAGCGCATCACCGCGCTCATCCGAACCGTCGCCCGCGACCGCACTGTGCTGATGGTTGAGCACAACATGTCCGTCGTCGCCGATCTTTCAGACACCATCACCGTGCTGGCGCGCGGCGAGGTTTTGGCCGAGGGACCTTACGCGACGGTGTCCAAGAATCCTGCCGTGGTCGAGGCCTATGTCGGAACTGGTCATGGCTGAGACATTGCTCAAGGTTGAAGGCCTGCAAGCCTGGTACGGCGAATCGCACATTCTTCATGGCGTCGGCTTCGAGATCGGCCGCGGCGAGCTGGTGACGCTGCTTGGCCGCAACGGCGCGGGCAAGACCACGACGCTGAAGTCGGTCATGGGCATCGTCGAGAAGCGCACCGGCTCGGTGACCTTCGAGGGCAAGGAAACCGTCGGCCAGCCCTCCGACTCGATCGCCCGCCTGGGGCTCGCCTACTGCCCCGAGGAACGCGGCATCTTCTCGAGCCTGAATGTCGAGGAGAACCTGCTGTTGCCGCCGATGGTGCGGCCGGGCGGCATGAGCCTCGGCGAGATCTACCAGCTCTTTCCCAACCTGCAGGAGCGGCGGCGCAGCCAGGGCACCAAGCTGTCGGGCGGCGAGCAGCAGATGCTGGCGATCGGCCGCATCCTGCGCACCGGTGCGAACCTGCTGCTGCTCGACGAGCCGACCGAAGGGCTGGCGCCGGTCATCGTCCAGCGCATCGGCGAGATCATCCGTCAGCTCAAGGGCCGCGGCTTCACCATCCTGCTGGTCGAGCAGAACTTCCATTTCGCCGCCGCCGTCGCCGACCGCCATTACATCATGGAGGACGGCCACGTCGTCGACATCATGACGGCGGGCGACGTGAAGCAGAACATCGGCAAGCTGCAGGCGTATCTGGGGGTGTAACGCCATGTTCGAGCTCATCGGAATTCCACCCCAAGCCCTGTTCGGCCAGCTCCTGCTCGGCCTGATCAACGGCGCGTTCTACGCCATGCTGAGCCTGGGGCTCGCCGTGATCTTCGGCATGCTGAACGTGATCAACTTCACGCACGGCGCGCAGTACATGATGGGCGCCTTCGCCGCCTGGCTGATGCTCGGCATCCTCGACGTGCCGTTCTGGGCCTCGCTGGTGCTGGCGCCGATCCTGGTCGGCCTGTTCGGCGTCGTTCTCGAGCGGGTGATGCTGAAGCGCATCTACCATCTCGATCATCTCTATGGCTTCCTGCTGACCTTCGGCCTGGCGCTGGTGATCGAGGGCCTGTTCCAGTGGAAGTGGGGCTCTTCGGGTGCGCCTTATCCCAACCCGATCCCCGGCGGCTACAATCTCGGCTTCATGTTCATGCCGACCTATCGCGGCTTCGTCGTGCTGGCGGCTCTCGTGATCTGCCTTGCCACCTGGTACGGCATCGAGCGCACCAAGCTCGGCGCCTACCTGCGCGCGGCGACCGAGAATCCGACCCTGGTGCGCGCCTTCGGCATCAACGTGCCGCGCCTGATCACGCTCACGTATGGACTGGGCGTCGGTCTTGCTGCGTTGGCTGGCGTGTTGGCGGCGCCCATCCAGCAGGTCTCGGCCCTGATGGGCACCAACCTGGTGCTGGTGGTGTTCGCGGTCGTGGTGATCGGCGGCATGGGCTCGATCATGGGCTCGATCGTTACCGGCTTCGGCCTCGGCCTGATCGAGGGCTTGACCAAGGTGTTCTATCCGCCGGCCTCCAACACCGTGATCTTCGTGGTCATGGCGTTGGTGCTGCTGATCAAGCCGGCCGGCCTGTTCGGCCAAACCAAGTGATGGTGGGCCAAATGATGACGCCCAGCCAAGGCATGATCGTCGCGGCCGCCGTCGCCGTGCTGGCGCTGGCGGCGCCATGGTTCGCCTATCCGGTGTTCCTGATGACGGCGCTGTGCTTCGCGCTGTTCGCCTGCGCCTTCAACCTGCTGCTGGGTTACGCCGGTTTGATGAGCTTCGGCCATGCCATGTTCTTCGGCATGGCGGGCTACTTCTATGGCCATGTCGTGAAGGCCTGGGACATGCCGCCGGAACTCGGCCTGCTGGCGGGCGTCGGCGGCGCGGCGCTGCTGGGCCTGGTCACCGGCGCGCTGGCGATCCGCCGCCAGGGCATCTACTTCGCCATGATCACGCTCGCCTTCGCGCAGATGGTCTACTTCTTCTGCATCCAGGCGCCGTTCACCCACGGCGAGGACGGCTTGCAGGGCATCGTGCGCAAGCCCTTGCTGGGCGGCCTGATCCCGACCAAGGACGATCGAGTCCTTTACTATGTCGTGCTGGCGATCTTCCTGTTCGGCTACGGCGCCATCTACCGCTTCATCCATTCGCCGTTCGGGCAGGTGCTGAAGGCGATCCGCGACAACGAGCAGCGCGCCCTGTCGCTGGGTTATGAGGCCGACCGCTACAAGCTGCTCGCCTTCGTGCTCTCGGCAGCCCTGGCGGGCCTGGCTGGCGCCACCAAGGCGATGGTCCTGCAGTTCGCTACTTTGACCGATGTTAGCGCCGCCATGTCGGGCGAAGTCGTGCTGATGGCTCTGGTCGGCGGGCTCGGCACCATCATCGGCCCGGTGATCGGCGCCTTCATCATCATCACCATGCAGAACTATCTCGCGGCCACCGGCGAGTTCGTGCTGGTGATCCAGGGCGTGATCTTCGTGGTCATCGTCATGGCCTTTCGCAAGGGCGTCGTCGGCGAGTTCAGCGAGTGGTGGAAGGCGCGACGTTCCGGCCCGCGGGAGCGACCGGCGGCGGCGGACTGACGTTCGCGCAATTGGTGGCGTGGGTCATCAGGCAATCCTGCAGCGCCGACACGGACGACAGGCGCTCGACCAGGCTGTTGCAGCGGCCGGCGCTGTCGCGCTCGGCTTCGTCCTGCTCGAGGTATTCTTCCTGCTCGTGACGGCTGGACATGGCAGCCTCTAGGCAGCGGCGTGTGTGCCGGCTTCAGCCGTCGGCGGCGTGTGCGGCACAGCGGCCGGGATCGCGCCGGTCGGACGGCGGCGCTTGCAGGCGAGCCAGTGCTGGAAGCGATCGAGATAGAGGTAGATGACCGGCGTGGTGTAGAGCGTGAGCCACTGCGACACGATCAGGCCGCCGACGATCGCGGCGAAGGTGGTCATTATGATCGGGCGGAAGCGCAGCAGGCAGGCTTCGTGGATCGCCTCCAACGGGCTCTTGCCCTGCTCGCGCTCGGCCTCGAGCGCGAAGTCGATCATCATGATGGCGTTCTTCTTGACGATGCCGATCAGCAGGATGATCCCGATCAGGGCGATGACGCAGAGATCGTAGTGGAAGAGCATCAGCATCAGGAGCGCGCCGACGCCGGCCTAGGGCAGGGCCGAGAGGATCGTGACGGGATCGATGTAGGACTCGTAGAGCATGCCCAGCACGATGTAGACGGCAAGGATGGCGGCCGCGATTGCGGACGGCTTATGATGTCAGCCCTGACATCGCGCGATTTCGCATCGGGGCCAGGCTCGCTTCCCCGGCAAAGCTTGCGTATATCGTCATGTCAGTTCTTGTGCGATGGCGGGGCAGCAGAATGGCGGGCCGTTACCGGCTGTTGGCGTGGCGGGTCGTGCCGCTGGCAGGTCTTGCGGCGGCCCTTGGCCTGTCTGCGCTCGCCAGCCATGCCTCGGCTCTCGGCCTGGCGCTGCCCGTGTTGGGCTTGGTCGTGCTGATGGGCGTGGTGTTCGCCTGCGTCTGGCACGCCGACATCATCGCCCATCGCACGGGCGAGCCCTACGGTACGCTGGTCCTGACTGTCGCCGTGACGGTGATCGAGGTCGCGCTCATCCTGTCGATCATGCTGGCGGGCGAGGGCAAGCCGACGCTGGCGCGCGAGACCGTCTTCTCGGTGATCATGGTCGTGTGCAACGGCGTGGTCGGCCTCTGCCTGATCCTAGGTGGCCTGCGCTACGGCGAGCAGGGCTTCCGCCTGCCGGGCGCCAGCGCCTACCTGGTCGTGCTGATGCCGCTTGCGACCTTCACGCTCATCCTGCCGACCTGGACCACCAGTGTTCCCGGCCCATTCTATACGACCTCGCAGCTCGCCTTCGTCAGCCTGGTCACGATCATCCTGTACGGCGTGTTCCTCTACGTGCAGACGGTGCGCCATCGCGACTACTTCCTGTCCGACCTGGGCGGCGCTTCGGACGATCATGCGTTGCCCGGCCGGCGTCAGCTCTGGGAGAGCATCGTGCTGCTGCTGGTCGGGCTGGTGGCCGTCGTGCTGCTTGCCAAGGGCGTCGCCGGGTCGATCGAGACGGCGGTCGCGGCAGTCGGCGCGCCGACCGAGGCCGTCGGTCTCCTGGTGGCCCTGCTGGTGCTGCTGCCCGAGACGGTGGCCGCCCTGCGCGCCGCCCGGCGCAATGAACTGCAGAAGAGCCTCAACCTCGCGCTCGGCTCCTCGCTCGCCACGATCGGCCTCACCATTCCCGCCGTCGCGCTACTGGCGATCGCCCTGCACCAGCGGCTCGAGCTCGGCGTCGACATGCCCGATACCGTCCTGTTGGTGCTGACTTTTGCCGTCAGCCTCGTGACGTTCAGCGGCGGCCGCACCAACATCCTGCCGGGTTTCGTGCATCTGGTGCTGTTCGCGGTCTTCGTCTTCATGGTTTTCGTACCGTGACGCCGGGGCCTTGCCGGCCGGCTCCATTCGCGCAAGAAGGGCACATCGACCACAGGGGAAACGTTCCATGCCCGACACGTCCATGACTTTGTCCGACGACATCTTCGCCGAGCTGCGCAAGATCGACACGCCCACCATCACCAACGTGGTGGCGACCTATCCCAAGAATCCCCTGTGCCTTGGCCTGTACAATCCCTGGACCGAGAGCTGGTACAGCGACAGCACCATCCGCTGCCTCTATCCCGAGATGGGACCGATCGTCGGCTATGCCGTGACCTGCGTCTACGGCCTGCCTGATCCCAACTTCGCCGGCCGGCTGTCGTTCATGGATGTGGTCGATGCCCTCGATGCCATGAAGAAGCCGACCATCCTGGTGATCCAGCAGAAGTGGCCGCCCGAGTTGCACAACAAGGCAGGCCTCGCCGGCGAGATGATGGTGAGCTCGATGATGGCGGTGGGCTGCATCGGCATGATCTCCAACGGCCCGTCGCGCGACATCGACGCCATCCGCAAGCTTCGTTTCCAGCTCCTGCTGGGCGGCGTCACCGCGGGCCATGGCGAGATGGCGGTGCAGTCGGTCAACGTGCCGGTCTCGGTCGGCGGCATGGACGTGGCGCCGGGCGACCTCATACACATGGACGAGAACGGCGCGGTGAAGTTCCCGGTCGAGCATGCGCCGGCAATCGTCAAGAACGCCCGCGCCATGCTCGACGACGAGGCGCGCCGGCTGGTGCTCTTGCGCAAGGCGAAGTCGGCGGCCGAGGTGCGCGCCGCCTCGTCGGGCGGCGCCTATACGCCGAAGAAGAGTTAGGCCAGGCAAAGTCCTCTAGCGCCATGACCGACGCGGTCTCCCAGCCTACGACGCGCTTCGGTCTAGCGGCGAAGCTGTTCGCCATCCTGCTCGTGCTGGGCGCCGTCGCGGTGCTGATCACGGGCGTCCTGGGCTACATTCGTGCCCGCGACGCACTCGAACACACCATCTTCAATCAGCTCACCTCGGCGCGCGAGACCAAGGCAAACCAGGTCGAGACCTACTTCCGCAGCATCCGCGCCGAGATGCGTTTGCTGGCGGCGTCCAAGATGGTGGTCGACGCCATGCGTGGCTTCGCTGGCGCGGTCGACGAGCTCGATGCCAAGACGGTGCCCCCAGAGGTCCAGCAAAAGGTCATCGGCTGGTACGATACGCAATACATGCCGATGGTGCGCCGCTTGCTCGGCCAGGACACGGCCGCCGATGAGTTCCTGCCGATAGGGTCGGCGCCGTACTTCCTGCAAGACTGGTATATCGTCGAAAATCCCCATCCCAAGGAACGGCGCAAGCTGGTCACCGAAGCCGGCGATGGCGGCACGTACAGCAAGCTGCATGCACTCTACCATCCGCTGATGCGCACGGCGGCATCGACGCTCAGCTTCGCCGACTTCATGATGGTCGACCATAGGACTGGCCGAATCATCTACTCAGTCGAAAAGGAAGCCGACTTCGGCACTTCGCTGCGGGCCGGCCCGTACCGCCGCTCGAATGTTGCGGCCGCCGCCGCCCGCTGCGGCCAGGCACCGGACCCATCCGCGACTTGCCTCGAGGATTTCGCCGATTACCTGCCGGCCAATGGCGCGCCCCAGGCCTTCATGGCGGCGCCCGTGATCGATCAGGGTGTTGTGATTGGCGTGCTGGTGGCACAGCTCTCGATCGACGAGATCGACAATATCGTCACGGGCGGCCGGCGGTGGCGGCATGAGGGCTTTGGTGCGACGGGCGAGGCCTATCTGGTCGGATCCGATTTTCTGATTCGCTCCAGCCCCCGCATGTTCTTCGAGAATCGCGAAACCTATTTCGAGGAACTGAAGGGCGGCCAGACTCCGGAGCACGATATCGAGGACATTCACCGCTACGGCACGCCGGTGCTGCAACAGCGCGTCGACACCAAGGCAAGCCGCGCTGCACTGGGTGGTGTCGAGGGGACTGGCGAGGTTCTGGGTTATCGCGGCATCCCCACGCTCGCCTCGTGGGGTCCCGTCCGCGTCTCGGGCGTCAAGTGGGCGCTGATCGCCAAGATCGATTCCTCGGAGGCGTTCGCGCCCGTCAAGCGGCTCGAGCGCGACCTGATGATTGTCGGCGGTCTGGCGCTGGTAGTGGTGATCGTTACCGGCGCCTGGCTGTCGCGCTCGCTGCTGGGGCCATTGCGCGAGCTCACGGCCGGCGTCCGCCGCTTCGCTGCCGGCGATCACGACGCTCATGTCACGGTGCGCACGCGCGACGAGATTGGCCAGCTTTGCCTTGCCTTCAACAGCATGGTCGACGAGATCAACGAGAAGAACGTGGTCATCGCGGGCAAGAACCGCGAGAACGAGGAATTGCTGTTGAACGTTCTGCCGGCGCCGATCGCCAACCGCCTGCGCGGCGGCGAGAAGGGCATCGCCGACGGCTTCGCCGAAGTCACAGTGGCGTTCGCCGACCTGGTCGGCTTCACCGCCATGTCGTCGGAGATGCCGCCGGCGGAGGTCGTGACGCTTCTCAATGGCTTGTTCAGCCGCTTCGACGAGGCGGCCCACCAGCTCGGCATCGAGAAGATCAAGACCGTGGGCGACGCCTACATGGCGGTGTGCGGCTTGCCGCTGTCGGTCCCCGATCACGCCGCGCGCATGGTGCGCATGGCGATCCGCATGGTCCATATCACCCGCGAGCATGCAATGGAGCACAAGGTCTCGATGAAGCTCAGGGTTGGCATCAACAGCGGGCCCGTCGTGGCCGGCGTCATTGGCAAAAGCAAGTACATCTACGACCTATGGGGTGACACGGTGAACCTGGCGAGCCGCATGGAATCGGGTGGCGTGCCCGACATGATCCAGGTGACGCGTCCGGTCTATGAAAAGCTGAAGGACCAGTTCGTGTTCGAGCCGCGCGGCGAGATCGAGGTCAAGGGCAAGGGCAGCGTCGAGGCGTGGCTGCTGAAGATGTAGGGTCGGGCCCCCTTGCATCTGGACAGGACTTCGCGATTATCGCGTCCAAGGGAGCCTAAGGCATGACATCAAGTGGTCGCCGTCGCGTTCTGGCGCTTTTCGCATCGCTCGTCGCCGTGTTTGGCGCCACGGTACCCTCATCCGCTCAGGACACCCCTGTCGCCGGCTGGCGGGTTGAATGCACCAGCGACGGCAAGGTCCTGGAATGTCGTGCGATCCAGCAGATGATCAACCGCGAGGACAAGCAACTCGTGGCCCAACTTACCGCGCGTATTGCACCAGAGACCAAGGCGCCGGCCCTGACCATCCAGCTTCCTCTGGGCATCAGCCTGACCGAGCCGGTCCAGCTCAAGGTCGACAATGGCGCGGCGGAACGGCTGCCGGTGCAGACCTGCACCAATGCCGGCTGTATCGTCTCCATGCCCTTGAAGGACCCGTTCCTGGCATCGTTGCGCAACGGCACGATGCTCAAGATCGCGCTCCAGGATACCAACAAGCGGACGATCAACATCGACGTACCGCTCCTGGGCTTCGGCCTCGCCTTCGACAAAGCGACCAAATAGAAGGGCATCGTCGCCTGCGTCATAGGCCCGCGGCGCTTCGCCTGCGGTCGGGACGGTGACAAAGAGGCCGGATCAGTCGAATTTGGCCACAATGGGCCGGCATATTGCTGGGGAATCAGGTGTCGACCCCATTGAAAAATAGTCATTTTTTGCGCAAATGGTGCCCCTGGGAAGGGGCGAGGACAGGGCAGCGGTAGTGGCGAGCAGCGGAACGATGAAGCGGGTCATCACCGGGACGGTCGCGGTGGCAGCCGTTGCCGTGACCGCGGCATGGATTGCCCACAGCCAGCAGGCCGCCAACGGCTCGACGTCTGCGCTGCAGCCGAGCGGGCCGCTGATCGCGCGCGGCTATACCGAGGCCCCGGCCGGCACGGTGATGATCGCCAACGACCCCAATGGCGGTTCGGTGCTGAAGGAACTGCGTATCAAGGAAGGGCAGGCCGTCAAGCGCAACGAGATCATTGCCGTGATGGCCAACTATCCCGCGGCCGAGGTCGGCGTGAAGGTCGCCGAGAACAACCTGTTGAAGGCGGAACGGACGCGTGACGCCACCCTGAAAGGAACGCGCGTCATCGACCTCAAGCTCGAGGAAGACGCTCTGAAGTCGGCGATCGAGAACAACCGGCTGGCGACCATGCTGCGCAACCGCTCCGGCAGGCCGACCGAGGAAAAGGAGCTCGAAGTCTGGCTGGCCGAGCAGAGCCTCAAGAATCAACGGGCGAACCTCGAACTCAACAAGCGTCGGCTGAACATCGATCTTGAACAGAATGCCGTGGATATCGTCAGGCTGAAGGCGGCGCTCGATCAGCAGATACGCATCCGTGAAGAGGCCCTTGTCCGCTCGCCCATCGACGGCGTCGTCACCCAGATCAATTCACGCCAAGGCGAGATGGCGTCGGGCGTGGGCATCGCCAAGGTCGTCGACATGAAGCAATTGCGTGTCTTCGCGACGGTCGACGAGCTGCATCTACCCCGCCTGAAGGTAGGCGCGCCGGTCGAGGTGACCTTTCGTGGCAGCCCCACCGTATACAAGGGCAAGATTGCCATCGATCCGATGACCGTGAAGCGCGAGAAGCGCAGCGAAGCCGATCTCGGCGTCGCCAGCGTCCGCCAGATCGAGGTCGAGATCCAGGCCGACGACGGGGTGACGTTCCCCGAGATTCTCGGCCGCGAGGCGCGCGTCACCTTCCTTTGAGCCCGCGGATTTTCCCTGGGGATTTCCACGTAGGCAAGCTGCCGACGGCATGTAACATATTCGACACTCGCGGCGGCGTGGAATGCAGACACGCAGCTAAACGCACGGGAGCCGAAAGGGGAGAGAGATTCAAGGAGCGGAAACCCCGGAAGCAGCGGCCATAGACCTCACGGTGCGTAGGTAGCGACACATGGCCAGCCGGAGTGGCGACCGGCCCGCGAGTAATCAAATCGTCCGACAAATCCCTGAATCGCGATCATTTCCTCGCAACCTGAGGCGGGTTCGGCGGTTTCTAATGGATGGGCAGGTGCTTGAAGTCCACGGCCGGAGCGGCCGGGGTGGGGGAGGCGCGTCGGCGTCTGCAATTGCAGTCGCCGGGCATTTGCTATTTCGATGAATTGAACGGCAATGGAGATTGGCTGCCACGACTGGCCCGAGTCGCCGATCTGGGCCTCGATCACGTCTGTCTCAATCCCTTCCTGGCGAGACGCAACGATCCGTTGTTGATCAGCGATCTGGCCAAGCCGAACCCCGGACTGGGGATCGGCGGTTCGATCGAAGAGGCGGTCCACGAGATAGCCGCGCTGTGTGAACGGCGTGGCCTGCGCCTTTGTCTCGATGTTGTGCTTGACCGGCTGGCGTTTGACGGGGCCACCGCCCATCAGGCCGGAGATCTGTTCGAGCGCCGATATCAAAGTGATGTCGTCGATCCGCGGCTCGACGGTTCCATTGCGCACGCCGTCACGGTGCGGCCCGATGCCGATCGGGTCGCATCATGGTGGGCTTCGCACCTTGTACGACTGGCTAACGCCGGAGCAACGGCCTTCCGCCTGCTGGGTCTCGGTCTTCTGCCCGCCGGCGCCTTGCGCGCGATCGTTGCAGCGACCCGCCGCGAGAGTGCTTGTGCGTTGTGGGCGTGGGCTCCTGGCCTCGCCTGGTCGCGGCACGGCGAGCTGGCAGGTGCAGGCCTCGACGGCGTCTTCGCCTCTACTGCCTGGTGGGACGGAAGTGCTGCCTGGTACGTCGAGGAACTCGATTCGCTTGCCCGCATTGCGCCGGTCATCGGCGCGGCCGCGGAAGCGCGCAGCCTGCCGGCGGATGTCACCGCGCGACGTCGTGCACTGCAGCTCGCTGCTGCCACGACCGATGGCCTGTTCCTGCCGGAAGGATTTGCCGCAGACGTCGAAGACGACATCCGACAAGCAGCAGCCGGTCTCCAACGTAGCCGCCGGTCGACAAAGTCCGTCCGCCGCCTGACGGGGTCGTCGGCGGCCGTGACGGCGCTGGCGCGTCTCGACGCGGCCGATCCGCGCCAGGCGCAGCATGGACTTGTCACTTTGATAAACAGCGATTTGGCCAAGGAGCAGCCCGTGCCGGTGAGCCTCGATCCGCTCGATCCGCTTGCTGGCGCCATGCTGGGCGGCCCCCGGCTGCTCGACGGACGATCGATGCCCGATCGCCTGCAGCCGGGTGAAGTGCTGATGGCCGAGCTCGACGCCATCACTCCGGTGAGGGGCGATGAACCGCACTCGGCCTGCGTTGCTACATCCCGCTCTCCGGTGGTGATCGACCGCGTCGTTCCCCAGGCGCCGGGCTTCGCAGTTCGCCGTGTCATCGGCCGGCCGATCACGGTGGAGGCCGACATCTTCGCCGATGGGCACGACGTTCTGGCGGCGGAGCTGCTGTGGTGCGAAGCCGGCAAGTCGGAGTGGCAGCGCGCCGCCATGATCCCGCTCGGCAACGACCGCTGGCGCGCCACCATGATACCTCGGCGCATCGGCCGGCATTTCTTCACCATCGAAGCCTGGCGCGATGAATATGGCAGCCTGGGCCACGCTCTCGAGGTCAAGAGCCGGGCCGGCGTCGATGTCGCCGTCGACATCGCCGATGCCGCCGCCCATCTGCGCCGGCTGGGTCTTGGCGAGCTCGTGGCCAAGCTGGATCGCGCCGACACGGCCGCCGCTGTGCGCCTGTTGACGGCCAGCGAAACGCATCACCTGGTCGCTGCGACGGAGGTTCGCCATCTGCCCTGCCGGCATCCTGAGATCGCCGTCGAGGTCGAGCGGCCACAGGCCGAGTTTGCAAGCTGGTACGAGCTCTTCCCGCGCTCGCTCGGGACCTTCAACGACGTCGTCGCCCATCTGCCGCGTGTTCGCGACATGGGATTCGACGTGCTTTATTTCCCGCCCATCCATCCCATCGGCACGACCAATCGCAAGGGCCGCAACAATGCCTTGAAGGCGGCGTCCAGCGATCCTGGCAGCCCTTATGCCATCGGCGCCCGCGACGGCGGTCACGACGCGATCCACGCGGCACTCGGCACGCCGGAGGACTTCCGCCGGCTGGTGGCGGCCGCCCGCGAGCATGGCCTCGAGATCGCGCTCGATTTCGCCATCCAATGCTCACCCGACCATCCCTGGCTCAAGCAGCATCCCGAATGGTTCCGCCGCCGCGCCGACGGCTCGATACGCTTCGCCGAGAATCCGCCCAAGAGGTACGAGGACATCGTCAATGTCGACTTCTATGCCGACGGCGCGATACCCGAGCTGTGGCTGGCATTGCGCGATGTCGTGCTGCACTGGGCAGGCGAGGGCGTGCGGATCTTCCGCGTCGACAATCCGCACACCAAGCCGTTGCCGTTCTGGGAATGGATGATCGCCGATGTCCGCGGCCGCCATCCCGACGTGATCTTCCTGGCCGAGGCTTTTACGCGGCCAACCATGATGTACCGCCTTGCCAAGATCGGCTTTTCGCAGTCCTACACCTACTTCACCTGGCGCAACGGCAAGGGCGAGATCGCCGATTATCTGCGCGAGCTGACGACGACGGAGGTCGCCGACTACTACCGGCCCCACTTCTTCGTCAATACGCCCGACATCAATCCCTATTTCCTGCAGAGCTCGGGCCGCGCCGGCTTCCTGATCCGTGCCGCTCTGGCCGCGACGCTGTCCGGCCTGTGGGGCGTCTATTCCGGGTTCGAGCTCTGTGAATCCGCGGCCCTGCCGGGTCGCGAGGAATATCTCGATTCGGAGAAGTACGAAGCGCGGCAGCGCGATTTCAATGCACCCGGCAACATCGTCGCCGAGATCACCACGCTCAATCGCCTGCGCCGCCTGCATCCCGCGCTTCACAGCCATCTCGGCGTGCGCTTCTACAACGCCTTCAACGACCAGGTCCTGGTCTACGGCAAGCCATCGCCCGATGGCGCGGAGATGATTCTGGTCGCCGTCAGCGTCGATCCCCATCACCCGCAGGAAGCGTCGTTCGAAGTGCCCTTGTGGGAGTGGAAATTGCCCGACAACGGGTCCGTCGAGGTCGAGGACCTGATGCGCGGCACCCGCTTCGCCTGGCACGGCAAGATGCAGAGCGTTCGTCTCGATCCGGCCGACTTGCCGTTCGCCATCTGGCGGATCGCGCCAACGGGAGGCCGGCCATGAACGCACCGCTCGCCGCCGCCCAGTTGCCCGTTGCCCAGGACGCGCTCTGGTACAAGGACGCGATCATCTATCAGCTTCACATCAAGTCGTTCTTCGATTCGAACAACGACGGCATCGGCGATTTCCCCGGCCTGATCTCCAAGCTCGACTACATCGCCGAACTCGGCGTCAACACGTTGTGGCTGCTGCCCTTCTATCCGTCGCCGCGGCTGGATGACGGCTACGACATCGCCGAATACACCACCGTCCATCCCGAGTACGGCACGCTTGACGACGCCAAGCAGTTCATCGACGAAGCCCATCGCCGCGGCATACGCGTCATCACAGAGCTCGTGATCAACCATACCTCCGATCAGCATGCCTGGTTCCAGCGCGCCCGCCTGGCGCCGCCCGGCTCGTCCGAACGCGACTTCTATGTCTGGTCGGACGACGACCAGAAATACAGCGGCACGCGCGTCATCTTCCTGGACACCCAGCGCTCGAACTGGACCTGGGATCCCGCCGCCAACGCCTACTATTGGCACCGCTTCTACGCCCATCAGCCCGATCTCAACTTCGACAACCCGGCCGTGATGGACGCGGTGCTGGGCGTCATGCGCTTCTGGCTCGATCTCGGCGTCGATGGCCTCAGGCTCGACGCCGTGCCCTACCTGGTCGAGCGCGAGGGCACCAACAACGAGAACCTGCCCGAGACCCATGACGTGCTGCGCCGCATCCGCGCCGAGATCGACACCCACTATCCCGGTCGCATGCTGCTGGCCGAGGCCAACCAGTGGCCGGAGGACACCAAGGAGTATTTCGGCAACGGCGATGAATGCCATATGGCGTTCCACTTCCCGCTGATGCCGCGCATGTACATGGCGTTGGCCCGCGAGGACCGCTTCCCCATCACCGACATCATGCGCCAGACGCCGCAGATCCCCGAAACCTGCCAGTGGGCGATCTTCCTGCGCAATCACGACGAGCTGACGCTCGAGATGGTGACGGATTCGGAGCGCGACTATCTCTGGCAAACTTACGCGACCGACCGCCGCGCCCGGCTCAATCTCGGCATCCGACGTCGCCTCGCGCCGCTGCTCGAGCGCGATCGCCGCCGGATCGAGCTGATGAACTGCCTGTTGTTCTCCATGCCCGGCGCGCCGGTGATCTACTACGGTGACGAGCTGGGCATGGGTGACAACATCCGGCTGGGCGATCGCGATGGCGTGCGCACGCCCATGCAATGGTCGCCCGACCGCAACGGCGGCTTCTCGCGCGCCGATCCGGCGGCGCTGGCGCTGCCCGTCATCATGGACCCGCTGTATGGCTACGAGATCGTCAATGCCGAGGCCCAGACGCGCGACGCCCATTCGCTGCTGCACTGGACCCGGCGCACGCTCGCGATCCGCGGCATGCACGCGGCCTTCGGGCGTGGCTCGCTGCGCTTCCTCTACCCGAAGAACCGCAAGGTGCTGGCCTATCTGCGCGAGCTCAACGGCGAAGTGATCCTGTGTGTGGCCAACGTCTCGCATACGCCGCAAGCGGTCGAGCTGGACCTTTCGGAGTTCGCCGGCCGGGTGCCGGTAGAGCTGAACGGCGGCTCGCTGTTCCCGCCCGTCGGCCAGCTCACCTATCTGCTGACATTGCCCCCCTACGGCTTCTACTGGTTCATCCTCACGACCGAGAACGATGCGCCGTCCTGGCACACACCCGCCCCCGAGCCGCTGCCTGACTATGTCACCGTGGTGTTGCGCAACCGGCTCGACCAGGCCTTGGAGGCCGCAGCGCCAGTGCTCGAGCGCGAGACCCTGCCGTCCTACCTGCAAAAGCGCCGCTGGTTCGGCGCCAAGGACCAGTCCCTGCAGTCCTCCCACATCGCCTACACAGCGCCGTTGGGCGGTGAGCGCGAAGTCCTGTTGTCCGAGATCGAGGTGAAGACCGACGGCGCCACCACCCGTTGGCAACTGCCCTTGTCGATGTGCTGGGAGGACGAGGCTTCAGCGGCACTGCCCTCGCAGCTCGCCCTGGCGCGCGTGCGGCGCGGCCGCCGCGTCGGCCTGCTGACGGATGCTTTTTCGCTGCCGATCTTCGCGCGGCGCATGCTGGAGGCGCTGGTCAATGGCGAGCGTATCGACACCTCGGAAGGCCAGATCGTCTTCGAGCCCATGCCTGACAAGGTCGAAGTGCTGCGTCGGCCGGACGATGCGCAGGTCATGTGGCTGACGGCCGAGCAGTCGAACAGCTCGCTGATCGTCGACGACGCCGTGATGCTGAAGATCTTCCGCTCCATCTCGACCGGTGAACATCCCGAGGCCGAGATGAGTCGCTACCTGACGGCCCACGGATTCGCCAATGCGCCGGCGCTGCTGGGCGAGGTCAGCCGTATCGACAAGGACGGCAAGCGTCATGCGCTCGCCGTCGCCCAGGCCTTCATCCGCAACCAGGGCGATGCCTGGACCTGGGTCCTGAACCAGTCCGCCCGCGCCTTCGACGCCACGGCGAGCCGCGAGGCCTCGGCCGAGGCGCGCGGCGACGACATCCGCGACTATCACGCTTTCGCCGCCACGATCGGCCGCCAGCTCGGCAATATGCATGTCGTGCTGGCGCAACCGACCGACGATCCGGCCTTTGCCCCGCGGCGCGCCACGGCCGAGGACGTCGATGGCTGGATCGAGCGGGCATCGGGGCTGATGGCGCGGGCGCTCGACGCAATCGCCGATCGCAAGGACTGGGACAACGAGGCTGCCGACGCCGACGCGAAAATGCTGCTCGCCAGCCGGCAGGCGCTCGACGAAAAGCTGCGCCGGCTCGGCCGTCAGGGCGAGGGCACGTTGGTGACGCGCATCCATGGCGATTTCCACCTCGGCCAGGTGCTGGTCGCCAGCGCCGATGCCTATATCATCGACTTTGAGGGCGAGCCGGCACGACCGCTGGAAGAGCGGCGGCGCAAGGCAAGTCCGCTGCGCGATGTGGCGGGCCTGTTGCGCTCCATCGACTATGCGGCCGCCACGGCGATCGATCCCAAGAACGTGGTGGTAAGCCGGCTCTCGCCCGGGCGGCGGCAGCGGCTGGTGACACGGCTGCGCGAGGGATCCGAGAAGGCCTTCGTCGAGGGTTACCGCGAGGCCGCCACCGGACTGCCCGACATGGGCGGCGATTCTCTGCTCGATTTCTTCCTGCTCGAGAAGGCGGCTTACGAAGTGGGCTATGAGGCGGCCAACCGGCCGGGCTGGCTTGCCGTCCCGATGATCGGGCTCGCACGCATCGCCAAGCGCCTTCTCAAGACCGCACGGAGCAAAGTGTGAACGAAATGACCAGACCGCAGCTTGACCGCGGCGAGGTCGAGGCGCTGATGATGGCGCGTCATCGCGATTCCTGCCGCGTGCTGGGGCCGCATGACGGGCCCGACGGCCGTACTGTCCGCGCCTATCTGCCGGGCGCGCAGTCGGTCGAGGTGCTGCGCTGCGCCGATCGTGCCTCGCTGGGAACGTTGCCCGAGGTGGAACCGGGCCTGTTCGACGGCGCCGTGGCCGACGCTTCGCCTTATCTGCTGCGCATCCAGTGGCCGGCCGCGGTGCAGGAGACCGAGGATCCCTACGCCTTCGGGCCGGTGCTGGGCGAGCTCGACCTGCACCTGTTCAACGAAGGCCGCCACTTCCATCTGGCCGATGCGCTCGGCGCCAACGTCGCCACCATCGACGGCGTGCCGGGCGTGCGCTTCGCGGTGTGGGCGCCCAATGCCGAGCGCGTGGCGGTGATCGGCGATTTCAATTCCTGGGACGCGCGGCGCCATCCCATGCGGTTGCGCTATCCGTCCGGCATCTGGGAGCTGTTCGTGCCGCGGACCGCCGCGGGTATGCGCTACAAGTACGACATCATGGGCCCGGGCGGGGTCCGCCAGGCCGAAAAGGCCGATCCAGTAGCGCAGCAGGCCGAGCTCGCCCCCGGGACCGCCTCGATCGTGCCCGCGCCGCGGCCGTTCCGCTGGACTGACGACAAATGGATGTCGAGCCGTGCGCAGCGCCAGGCGCCCCAGGCACCGATCTCGATCTACGAGGTGCATGTCGGCTCGTGGCTCAGGCCCGGCGAGCCGCACGGCTCGCTGTGGGACCTCGCCGTCGAGCGCCTGATCCCCTACGTCGTCGAGCTCGGCTTCACGCATGTCGAGCTGCTGCCCATCACCGAGCATCCGTTCGGCGGCTCGTGGGGCTACCAGCCGCTGGGGCTCTTCGCGCCGTCGGCCCGTTTCGGCCCGCCGGAGGCCTTTGCCCGCTTCGTCGATGCGCTGCATGCCAACGGCATCGGCCTGCTGCTCGACTGGGTGCCGGCGCATTTCCCGACCGATCCGCATGGCCTGGCGCGCTTCGACGGCACGGCGCTCTACGAGCATCTCGACCCGCGCGAGGGCTTCCACCGCGACTGGAACACCTACATCTACAATTTCGGGCGCCGCGAGGTGCAGGGCTTCCTGATCGCGAGCGCGCTGCACTGGCTCGAGCGCTATCACGTCGACGGGCTGCGGGTCGATGCCGTGGCCTCCATGCTCTATCGCGACTACAGCCGGCCGGCCGACGCCTGGATCCCCAACGTCTATGGCGGCCGCGAGAACCTCGAGGCCGTGGGCTTCCTGCGCCATCTCAACGCCGTCGTCGGCGAGCGCTGCCCCGGCGCCATCGTCGTCGCCGAGGAATCGACGGCCTGGCCCGGCGTCACCCAGGCTCAACCCGACGGGCTGGGCTTCTCCTACAAGTGGAACATGGGCTGGATGCACGACACGCTGCGCTACATCGAGCACGAGCCCATCCATCGCGCCTACCACCACGACGACATCACCTTCGGCCTGCTCTACGCCTTCTCGGAGAAGTTCATCCTGCCGATCTCGCACGACGAGGTCGTGCACGGCAAAGGCTCGCTGCTGGGCAAGATGCCGGGCGACACCTGGCAGCGCTTCGCCAACCTGCGCGCCTATCTCGGTTTCATGTGGGCGCATCCCGGCAAGAAGCTGCTGTTCATGGGCTGCGAGATCGGCCAGCCGCGTGAATGGAACCACGACGCCGAGATCGACTGGGCCCTGCTCGGCGATCCCGCTCATGCCGGCATCCAGCGGCTGCTGCGCGACCTCAACCGGCTCTACACGGCCGAGCCGGCGTTGCACCGGCGCGACGCCGAGCCTGAAGGTTTCCGCTGGCTGATCGGAGACGATCGCGCCAATTCCGTCTTCGCCTTCCTGCGCCAGGGCCGTGAGGGAGATATCCCGATTCTGGTCGCCTGCAACATGACGCCGGTGCCGCGGCATGGCTATCGCATCGGCGTGCCGCGGCCGGGCCGCTGGCGCGAGATCGCCAACACCGATTCACGCTTCTACGGCGGCGGCGACCTCGGCAATGACGGCGGCGCCGTCACCCACGACCAGCCCTCGCACGGCGAAGCGCAATCCGTTCTGCTGACCCTGCCGCCGCTTGCCACGGTGATGTTGCGCGCGGAGGGCTAAGGATGGCGTGGCCCGATCGCCTGCTCAGCGGATCGCCCTATCCGCTGGGCGCCACATGGGACGGGCTCGGCACCAACTTCGCGGTGTTCTCCGCCCACGCCACCAAGGTCGAGCTCTGTATCTTCGACCCGTCGGGCCGGCGCGAGATCGTGCGCTTCCAGTTGCCGGAATGCACCGACGAGGTCTGGCACGGCTATATGCCCAACGCGCGCGCCGGCCTGATCTACGGCTATCGCGCCTACGGGCCGTACGAACCGCAGCACGGCCATCGCTTCAACCATCACAAGCTCCTGCTCGATCCCTATGCCAAGCGCATCGCCGGCGAATTGCGCACTTCCGACGCGCTCTACGGCTATCGCGTCAACTCGCCACGCGCCGACCTTTCCTTCGACCGCCGCGACAGCGCGCCGGGCATGCTGAAGGCCGTCGTCACCGACGACAGTTTCTATTGGGGTGACGATCGTCCACCTGCCGTCCCGTGGCCCGACACCGTGATTTACGAGGCCCACGTGCGCGGCATTTCTATGCAGCGGCACGATGTTCGGCCCAACGAGCGCGGCACCTTCGCCGCACTCGCCGATCCCTTCTTCATCGATCACCTGCGGCGGCTCGGGATCACCGCCGTCGAGCTCCTGCCGGTGCACTCGTTCCTGCAGGACCGCACCCTGCTTCAGAAGGGGCTGCGCAACTACTGGGGCTACAACACCATCGGCTACTTCGCACCCGAGCCGCGCTACCTGTCCGACGGCACGCCCGACGAGATGCGTATCGCCGTGCGGCGCCTGCACGCCGCCGGCATCGAGGTCATCCTCGACGTCGTCTACAACCACACAGCCGAAGGCAGCGAGCTCGGTCCGACCCTGTCGTTCCGCGGCCTCGACAATGCCAGCTACTACCGGCTGGTCGCCGACAATCCACGCCATTGCGTCAACGACACCGGCACCGGCAACACGCTGAACCTCTCGGCGCCGCGCGTTCTGCAGATGGTCATGGATTCGCTGCGCTACTGGGTGACGTCCTTCCATGTCGACGGCTTCCGCTTCGATCTCGGCGTCACCCTGGGCCGCGAGGGCCACGGCTTCGATCCGGGCTCCGGCTTCTTCGACGCCATCCGCCAGGACCCGGTCCTGTCGCGCGTCAAGCTGATCTCCGAGCCATGGGACATCGGCCCCGGCGGCTATCAGCTCGGCAATCAGCCGCCAGGCTTCGCCGAATGGAACGATCGCTTCCGCGATGGCCTGCGCCGCTACTGGCGCGGCGACGACGGCCAGCGCGCCGACTTCGCTGCCCGTCTGGCCGGCTCGGCCGACCTCTTCGACAGGCAGGCGCGCCGTCCCTGGGCGTCGATCAACTACATCGCCAGCCATGACGGGTTTCCCCTGGCCGACGTCGTGAGCTATGCCGAGCGCCACAACGAGGCCAACGGCGAGGACAACAAGGACGGGCACGCCGACAACCAGTCGGCCAACTGGGGGGCCGAAGGGCCGACCGACGATGCCGCCATCCTCGATACCCGCCGGCACGTGCAGCGCGCCATGCTCGCCACGGTCTTCCTGGCGCAGGGCACGCCGATGCTGTTGGGCGGCGACGAGTTCAGCCGCACCCAGAAGGGCAACAACAACGCCTACGCCCAGGACAACGAGATCTCCTGGTTCGACTGGAAGCTGGCGGAAAGTCCCGCCGGCCAGGCCTTGGCCAGCTTCACCGCCCGCGTCATCGCGCTGCGCCACCGGCACGCGGTGCTGCGCGCGCCGCGCTTCCTGCATGGGCAGGACAAGGTCGTCGACGGCATCGGCGACATCGCCTGGTTCGACGCTTCCGGCGAGCAGGTCTCCAACGAGTCCTGGAACAATCCCGGCGAGCATCGCCTGGTGCTGCGCCGGGCCGGCCGCAACGACGACGGCGGGATCTCGATCCTGATCGCCTTTTTCAACGCTACCGGTGAGGACCACCGCTTTCGCCTGCCGCCGCCCGGCCCGCCGGCGCGCCTGCTGCTGAACAGCGCCAATCCCGATGTCGAGGAGCGCGACCTCGATATGGACGAGATCGTCGTCGGTGCCCACAGCGTCGTGCTGATGCTGAGCAGCCGCAAGGACGGCCGCTCGTGACGGCCTTCGCCCGCGACCTGCCGTTCGGCGCCACCCTGGTCGATCCGGGCCATACACGCTTTCGCCTGTGGGCTCCCGGCCAGTCCGAGGTGGCGGTGGACGTCGAGGGTCTCGGTGTCGTGCCGATGACGCGCGATGCCGAGGGCTGGTTCGAAGCCGACGCGGAATGCGGGGCAGGGGCGCGCTATCGCTATCGCCTGGCCGACGGCCTCGCCGTGCCCGATCCGGCGTCGCGCGCTCAAGGCCGCGACGTGCACGACCCCAGCCTGGTCGTCGATCCGCGCGCCTATCGCTGGCGGCATCCCGCCTGGCGCGGCCGCCAATGGCAGGAGGCCGTGCTCTACGAGCTCCATGCCGGCAGCCTGGGCGGCTTCGCCGGTGTTGCGGCGAAGCTGCCCGACCTCGCCCGGCTCGGTATCACTGCGGTCGAGCTCATGCCGGTCAACGACTTTCCCGGCCAGCGCAACTGGGGCTACGACGGCGTGCTGCCCTTCGCTCCCGATGCCGCCTATGGCGCACCTGACGATCTGAAGGCGCTTGTCGATGCCGCACACGGCCACGGACTGATGATCTTCCTCGACGTCGTCTACAACCACTTCGGGCCCGACGGGAACTATCTCGCCGCCTATGCGCCGGGCTTCTTCCGCACCGACATCGCCACGCCGTGGGGCGCCGCCATCGATTTCCGGCAGCCCGAGGTGCGCCGCTTCTTCATCGAGAACGCGCTCTACTGGCTGATGGAGTATCGCTTCGATGGCCTGCGCTTCGACGCCGTGCACGCCATCGCCGCCCCCGACTGGCTGGACGAGATGGCCGCCGAGGTCCGCGCCACGGTCGAGCCCGGCCGCCATGTCCATCTCGTGCTCGAGCATGACGGCAACGTCTCCGATCACCTGCGCCGCGGCTTCGATGCCCAGTGGAACGACGACGGCCATCACGTCCTGCACGTCCTGCTGACCGGCCAGGCCGACGGCTACTACGCCGACTATGCCGAGCGGCCTGCCGAGCGCCTGGCGCGCTGCCTCGGCGAAGGCTTCGTCTACCAGGGCGAGCCCTCGGCCTATCGCAAGGGACAGTGCCGCGGCACCCCTAGCGCCGACCTGTCACCCACCGCCTTCGTGCTGTTCCTGCAGAATCACGACCAGGTCGGCAACCGGCCGTTCGGCGACCGGCTGGTCGAACGCGTCGATGCCACGGCGCTCGAGGCGGCGATCGCCCTACAACTCCTCTGTCCGCAGATCCCGCTGATCTTCATGGGCGAGGAGGGGGCGAGCCGCACGCCCTTCCTCTTCTTCACCGACCATCACGGCGAGCTCGCGAAAGCCGTGCGCGAAGGCCGGCGTCGCGAGTTCGCGGCCTTCGCGGGCTTCCAGGACGGCGAGACGGCCGAGGTGATTCCCGATCCCAACGCGCTCGCGACCTTCGAGAGCAGCCGGCCGGTCGCCGACGACGCCGACCGGCACGCGCTCTATCGCCGGCTGCTGGCGCTGCGCGCCGCCGCCCTGGTGCCGCATCTCGCCGGCGCGCGATCCATCTCGGCGAAGGCCGGCGGCCCAGCCTGCGTCGCGGCGCGGTGGCGTCTCGGCAACGGTGCGGTGCTGGCGCTGGTCAGCAACCTCGGTCGCACCGACTGTGTGGTCGATCCGCCAAAGGGCGACCTGCTGTTCGAGACGCGTGCCGGCGCCAGCGAGGATGTCCGCGCCGGCCGGCTCGCGGGACCTGCCACCGTCGCCTTCCTGGAGCCGGCAGGATGAACGAGGAAGCGGTCCTGGCGCGCGCCCGCTCGGCTGGCGTGGCCGTCGACTGGACCGACGCCATGGGCCGCCCGCAAAGGGTCAGGACCGAATCGCTGCGCCGGCTGCTCGACGCGCTGAATGGCGTCGACGCACCGATCGGCGTGCCGCCACTGGTCACGGCGCGCCTTGGACGGCCGATCGCGATCGCCGGCCTCGACGGCGAGCAGGCGGCCGAGCTGGTCCTGGAAGACGGCGACAAGAAAGCCGTCGTCCTGCACGACGGCGCGCTGCCTGGCATCAGGCGGCTGGGCTATCACCGCCTGCGCGTTGCCGGTCGCGAGATCAAACTGGCCGTGGCGCCGCGGCGGTGCGTCACCTTGCAGGACGTCGGCGGCGGGGAGCGCATGTGGGGCGTGGCGGCACAGGTCTATGGCCTGCGCCGCGCCGGCGACGGTGGCATCGGCGACGCCGGCGCCGTGCGCGAGCTTGCCGAGGCCGCGGCGCGGCACGGCGCCGATGCCGTGGCCCTCAGCCCCGTGCACAGCCTGTTCGCGCACGATCCGGCGCGGTACGGGCCGTACTCGCCGTCGAGCCGGCTGTTCCTCAATCCGCTCTATGCCGATCCGTCGGCCACCTTCGATTCCACCGCCGTCGCCTCCGACGACGCCCTGGAGCGCGCGGCCTTGATCGATTGGGCCGCCGCCGGCGCCGCCAAGTTCGCCCGTCTCAGGGCCCTGTTCGACGCGTTCGACCAGGTCGACACGCCGCTGCTGCGCGAGTTCGAGCGTTTCGTCGCCGGAGGCGGCGAGGCGCTGCGCCAGCACGCCCGCTTCGAGGCCGAGCATGCCCCCAAAGGGACGTTGGGCGACTCCGAGCGCTATCACCTCTTTCTGCAATGGATCACGGGCCGCTCCTTCGTCGCCGCCCAGCAGGCGGCCAAGGCCGCCGGCATGCGCATCGGCCTTTTAAGCGATCTCGCGATCGGCATGGACCGCACCGGCAGCCATGCCTGGGCGCGCCAGTCCGAGCTCTTGATGGGCCTGTCGATCGGCGCGCCGCCCGATGCCTTCAACCCGCACGGCCAGGATTGGGGCCTGACCGGCTTCTCGCCGCGCGCCCTGGTCGCGACCGGCTTCGCGCCCTTCCTCGCCACCTTGCGCGCCGCGCTCGCCTGGTCCGGCGGCGTGCGCATCGACCACATCATGGGCCTGATGCGCCTGTGGCTGATCCCGCGCGGCCAGCCGGCGGGCGAGGGCGCCTATCTCGCCTATCCCGTGGAAGACCTTTTAGCTCTGCTGGCGCTCGAATCGCATCGCCACGGCGCGGTGGTGATCGGCGAGGATCTCGGCACCGTGCCGCCCGGCTTCCGCGCCCGCCTGCGCCGCGCCGGCATCGCCGGCATGGACGTGCTGTGGTTCGAGCGCACGCGCTTGCAGTTCAAGAAGCCCTCGCGCTGGCGCCCCGACGCCGTCGCCATGACCACGACCCACGACCTGCCTCCGGTGGCCGGGTGGTGGAATGGCGAGGACATCCGCACCCGCCGCGCGCTCGGCCTCGGTACACCCGGCGAGGACCAGGCGCGCCAGCAGGATCGCGCGCGTTTGTGGCGGGCCTTCGCCAAGGCCGGGCTTGATGGGCAGATGCCATCACCCGAGCAGCCGGCGGTCGCCGTCGATGCGGCGCTGGGCTACGTCGCCCAGTCGCCCTCGCCGCTGATGCTGGCGCCGCTGGAAGACCTGCTGGGCCTCGCCGAGCAGCCCAACCTGCCCGGCACGATCGATGAGCATCCCAACTGGCGCCGCCGCCTGGAAGTGCCGGCGCGCGCGCTGTTCGAGGCGCCGGCGGTGCAGAACCGCGTCGATGTCATCCGCCGCCATCGCCCCACCCAGCGCAAATGACGCCCCCATTCCTGACTCCGAGTGCGACGCTGCGCCTGCAATTCCATCGCGGCTTCACCTTCGCCGACGCCGAGGCGCTGGTGCCCTATGTCGCGCGGCTGGGCATCAGCCATCTCTATGCCTCGCCCATCGCCACGGCGCGGCCGGGCTCGCCGCATGGCTACGACGTGATCGACGCCACGTGCGTCAATCCCGAGCTGGGCGGCGAGCAGGGATTGCGCTCGCTCTCGTCGGCGCTCGCCAAGGCGGGCTTGGGCTTGATCCTCGACATCGTGCCCAACCACATGGCGGCCGACACGGCTAATGCCTGGTGGGCCGACGTGCTGCGCCACGGCCGCGCCAGCCGCTTTGCCCGCTGGTTCGACATCGACTGGGACGCGGGCGACCAGGTGCTGTTGCCCATCCTCGGCCGTCCGCTCGACGAGGTGCTGGCCGCCGGCGAGCTTTTGCGCGACGGCGATGCGTTCCGGTACTTCTCGCACCGCCTGCCCGCCGTCGACGGCGGCCTCGAGCACCAGCACTGGCAGCTGGCCTGGTGGCGCAGCGCCGGCGATCGCATCAACTGGCGGCGCTTCTTCGACATCAACGAGCTGGTCTGCCTGCGCATGGACGAGCCCGAAGCTTTCGAGGCCGTCCATGCCCTGCCGTTGCGCCTGCACCAGGAGGGCATCGTCGACGGGCTGCGCATCGACCATGTCGACGGCCTCGGCGATCCCGCCGCCTACTGCCGGACCTTGCGCGCACGGCTGAAATCCGGCGCGTACCTCGTGGTCGAGAAGATCCTGCTGGCTGGCGAGACCCTGCCGGCCGACTGGGGCTGTGACGGCACCACCGGCTACGACTTCATGGATGAGGTGAACGCCCTGCAGCACGACCCGGCCGGCGAGCGCGTGCTGGCCGAGGCCTGGTCGGCGCTGAGCGGCCGGCCGGCCGACTTCGTCGCCGAGGAGGAACCCGCCCGCCGCGAGATTCTGGCCCGCGGTTTTAGCGCCCAGCTCGACGCCTGCGCCGCCGCCTTCGCCGGCGGCGAGCTCAGCCGGCCGCTGCTGCGCCGCCTGCTGGGCGAGCTGCTGGCGCACTTCCCGGTCTATCGCACCTACGGCGGCAACGGCGGGCTCTCGGCCGCCGATCGTGCCGTGCTCGATCGCGCCGCGGCCGGCGCGCGCCGCACCTGCCTCGCGACCGACCGCTGGGCGATCGATCCGCTGGTGCGCCGCTTCGCCGAGCCCGAGCGCGGCCGGGCGGTCGCGCGCTTCCAGCAGCTCAGCGCGCCGATCGCCGCCAAGGCGGTGGAGGACACCGCCTTCTATCGCTACGGCCGCCTGCTGTCGCGCAACGACGTCGGTTTCAACGCCACCTTCGCCCTCGACGCCGACGCCTTCCATCGCCGCATGCAGCGCCGCCGCGCCGACTGGCCACGCGCGCTGCTGGCCACCGCCACCCACGACCACAAGCGCGGCGAGGACGTGCGCGCGCGGCTCGCGGTGCTGAGCGGCATGGCGGCGGAGTGGGCGGACCTGCAGCGCGACTGGGTCGAGGCCAGCCGGCCGCTGGCGCGCAATGGCGCTCCAGGCCCCGGCGATGTCGCCTTGCTGCTGCAGACGATCGTCGGCGCCTGGCCCTTCGACCTCGACGCCGCCGAGCGCGCCGGCCGCCGCGCCTTCGCCGACCGGCTTGTCGCCTGGCAGCAGAAGGCCCTGCGCGAGGCCAAGCTTGCCAGCGATTGGGTCGCGATCGACGAGGCCTATGAGGCGGCGGCGCGCGACTTCACCCTGGCGCTGGTGGCCGACGCGGCGCTGCCCGATCTGCTGCAGCGGATCGCGGCCCTCGTGCGGCGCATCGCGCCGGCCGGCGCGCTCAATGGCATGGCGCAGTGCCTGCTGCGGCTGACCGTGCCGGGCGTGCCCGATCTCTACCAGGGCTGCGAGTTCTGGGACCTGAGCCTGGTCGATCCCGACAACCGCCGGCCCGTCGACTGGCCGCGCCGTGTCGCCGGTCCGCCGGCCGGACCGTTGTGCGAACTGGCGGCCGATTGGCGTGACGGCCGCGTCAAGCAGGCTTTGGTCGCGCGTGGCCTGGCGCTGCGGCGGCGACTCTCGCCGTTGTTCGAGGATGGTGACTATCGGCCGCTCCGGCTCGAGGGACCGCTCGCCGGCGCCATGATTGCCTTCGTGCGCCGGCGGCCAGAGGCGTGGGGCTTGGTGGTCGCGCCGCGACTCGCGCTGCGGTTGCCGCTGCTGTCGGGCGACCTGCGTCTGGCGTCCGATGGCTGGTGCGACACGGCCGTGGTGCTCGACGACGTTCCCGACGGCGCGACGAGCGCTTTCGATGGCGCGCCGCTTAAGGTCGACGCGGGTCGCACGTCGCTTGCTAGCTTGTGCGGGACGCTGCCCCTGGCGCTCGCCTGGGCCGACACGACGATCCGTACCAAGGGGCCGCTCTATCCCTGAGTTCAAAGGTCACGCGAATGCCACGGAACCATGCCGGTGATTCTGATAACGGCTCGTGCTCCTGGTCGGGGAGGGGCACATGCCGATCGCCTGGGGAGTGAATCATGCCGCTCGGCTCGTTTCGGCGAAGGCCACGGGCGAGCTCGGCAGGACCGACATCGAGGACTATTTCGACGGGCTGGTGGCTGCGGCCACCCTGTCGTACCGCAAGGTCCTGGACATGGCGGAATGCCGCCTGGCCTTGAGCGGCGACGACATGTTGGCCATCGGCAGGCGCATCCGCGATCACGAAGCCATGGGCCCGATGGGCAGCGTGGCCGTCATCGCCGGCTCGGATGAGCTCTATGACCAGATCAGGTTATTCGAAAGCGTTGTCGACGCCGACCGGCCGCTGAAGATCTTTCGCGATGCCGAAATGGCCTATGCCTGGTTGACCGTCGGGCTGCCCGAGGGCGTCTAGCTCAGCGAGACGCGGCGCGCGGCGGCTCGACCGGTAGCCATGGGCGCAATCTGATCGGTCGTCCGAGTCGATGCGAGGACGCCGACCTCAAGCCCGCTGTTCGCTGCGCAGGCTGAGATAGGGCAGCGGCGGCGGGTCGGTGAGGGCGAGCGCCCGCAGCGCCGCCGCACAGACGATCCGCGGCTCGGACGAGATCGTGTAGAGGCCGTCGGGCAGCAGCGACTTGGCGTATTTGAGCTCGCCGGTGAACGGCGGGACCTCCACCCAGCCCTGCAGCCCCGGCTCGACGATCAGCACGTCGCCCTTGGCGCGCGCTTCGACCAGCGATGGGCTCGCGAGGTCGTTGCCGTCTTCGATACCGTGGATGGCGCAGTAGATCTCGACGTCCAGCGCCCGCGATGGTGCCTCGGTGAGGCATCGGTCGGCCAGCCCTGCCAGGGTGCTGGGTCCCGTGGGGAACGTAGTCATGCGGCTTGAACGCCAACCAACGCATTGGAGTTGGAGGTTTCTCAAAAGAATCTTGTCGATAAGATTCGCCCTACCGCATGTAGTGGTTAAATCACCTCTGTCATCTTTCTGTAGGGTGTCACTTGCCCTGCTTGCCGTTGGACAGCCCAATTGCGCCGTTGAAACTCAGTATCAGTTGCCGTGCGACACTCGGTGTGATCACGTCGCCCGTCGCGTCTCCCGCATCAAGCGCATGATCTGCGTGGCCTCGAGCCGGCCGCCGATCGGCAGGCCGTCCTTGACGGCGAAAATACCGATGGCGCGTGCCCGGCGGAACTCGCCGTCTTCGTAGTCTCGATAGGTATCGAGGGCATCATTCAGGGTCGGCCGATGCTCGTACTCGTAGTCACCGGTGCGGCCGTCGCTGCTTTTTTCCTGCCACCACGAGACGACCACGAAGGCATCGGCTTGCCCGAGGAGGGCGGCGCGGTCGGCCTGCACGGCCGACAGGCGCTTGGCACGACTGGCGAGGGCTTCGTCGGAGGACATAGGGGCTCCTGATCTGGAGCCACTATATGATAACTATGGTTATTTAATCAAGGGCCTGTTTTATCCCCAGATCAGCTCGCGCGGTTGTACTTGCCGATCACCAGGTGCGCCTTCTGCCATTCGCGGCGTGCCAGGGTATAGGTCTTGGCCGGATTGTACTGCTTGACCGTCCAGCTCGCCTCGTTGCGCCGGACCAGCCGCTTGATTAGCACGTAGCGCGAGCCGTCGGCGGTCTCGCGCAGGAAGACGCAGTCGTCACCCGGCGAAACGTCGGCCGACGGATTGACCAGCAGCAGGTTGCCGCGCTCATAGGCGGGCTCCATCGAATCGCCGGACACGAAGCAGCCATAGGCATCCTGGATGCCTTCGAGACGAGGATCGCGCGGGATCCACGACACCGGCTCGTTGGACAGGAGCATGGCGCCCTCGCTGCCGCCCTGCGCCGAGGCAAATACCTGCAGGGGCGGACGCCCGCTCGCCCGCGCCGCGGCGCTCGCTGCCGCCGCCGCACTGCCGCGTCGGCCGCGCTTGCCGCCTTCGGCGAGCAACTGCTCGTCGTCATCGCCGGCCGACACGCCAAGCGTCTTGTCGCCACGGTTCGACTGCAGCCAGTTCACCGACAGCTGCAGCGCCTGCGCGAGCTGCACGATCGATTTGGGCTCGGTGTCGCCGCGCCGCTCGATCTGGGCGATGCCGCCCTGGGTGATGGAATAGCCGGCGCGTGTCACGCGCCGTGCCAGTTCCGCCTGCGACCAGCCCTTGGCCCGTCGCTCTGCTTTGACCCGTTCGCCGAGTGTTGTCATGACGGCAATGCTAGCGCAGTTATTGATAACTTAGGTTGTTGACATTAATAACTGTGGTGGGGTATACTACCGGCCATGGAAGCTCTCTTACGGGCCGTGACCCTGGCCGGCGGGCAGACCGCCCTGGCGAGGCGCATCGGCAAGACACAATCGCATGTCGCCCAATGGCTGCGGCGCGGCCGGGTCGGTCCGACCGCCTGCATCCCCATCGAAACCGCCGTCGGCGGGCTGGTCACGCGCTACGAGCTGCGCCCCGACGTGTTCGGCAAGCCACCCCAGTCCGGCGAGGCCGTGCAATGACGTCACCCCACACCCGCGCGGCGATCGTCGCCACCTGCCGCATGACCTTCGGTCCGGTCGCGGTGGCGGCGCTCTACGAGTGGCGGCTGGCGGAGATCGAGACGCGCGACCCTGAACAGTGGGCCGTCGAAGAAGTATGGAGCGCGCCATGAGGGTCGAGCCGAAGCGCCGGCTGGCGGCGCGCTGGGACGAACGCTGCAACGAAATCCTGCGGCGCATGGCCGGGCGGTATCACGACCACGAGATTTGCGCGTCGATCGAGGCCGCGACCGACAAGCGCTTCATGCCTCGGACCGTGGCGGAGTATCGGCGGGCTGGCGACTTGCCGCCGTGCCGGCGCAACGACTGGACGGCCGCGTTGAAGACGTTTCCCCGCAGGCCGTAGCGTCAAAGACAGCGTCTAGACGGCCTTGAGAGCCAATGTGGCGTCGGCGTGGTCGAAAGCGGAAGCCATGCGGTCGATGTCTCGTTTCTCGAGGCCGATCCCTGCAGCGGCCTCTCTCCATCGGGACACCGCGACGGCGATTTCCCTTGCGAGCGCCCGCGCTTCCTTCGGCTTGAGAGCGAACAGTTCCGCGACGCTGTAGGCAAGTTCCATGGATGCTGTCGGATCATCAGCATCGATCGCCGTCGAGAGCACGCGCGGCCTGATGTCGACAGGCACCGGGTTGAGATCATAGGCCGGGGACAGGCGCCATCCCGCATTTCCGGCATAGAGAAAGCCATGGTTGCGAAGATGGTCATCGCTATTGGAAATCAGAACATTAAAGACGATGCGTTTCCAGAGCAGGACAAGATCGTTTGTCGGCGCGGCGCCGTGCTGGCGCAAGCCGTCGGCGATTTCCAGATAGCTGCGCACTTCGTTGTCGAGCGCGCCGAGCATGCTCATTGCCGAAAGGAAAGGAATCCGCTGATTGCCGGCCCGGTCGAAGCGCCGGATTATGAGGACGGGCTTGCCGCCTATGTCCTCCAACCGCCAGTCCGCGACGGGTATACAGGCGGCCCGAGCGAGAGCGAGTGCGACGGCTTCCCATCGGACCGTGTCCAGCTCGTCCTGTTTGCTGGGGAACTTTGCAATGGCAAGGCGGTCGTCGCGATCTCTGACGGATGCCTTCGGTCGCGCCCCCCCAAGCGACGACCCGGGCGCGAGAAGCAGCCTGAGGTCTTCGTCCGTGTCGTCCTCGGTCAGGACGCGCTCGGCCGCGTTCAGGAGCTTCGGAAGATCGACGAGCGGAGGAACGCGGTGTGCGCGATGGTCGGCGAGGAAAGGGCCATCCGACGTCTCCTTGAAGCGAAGCGCGCCCAGTCGCGTCTCGTCGTCGACGAGAAGCAGGAAGTCCGCCTCGAACAGGGTGCGGACGCCTCGGCCCTCGGCTTTCGCCCGTCGCCGTTCAGCGCGCCGCATGAGGACGCGTCCCCAGCGATCCGGGGCGGAATCCCCGATCGCTCCGAAGATCGCCTTGTCCGCGCCCGTGTGCTGCGGTCCCGCGCCGAGCTGGAGAGCCGGTTCGAGCGGGAACCGGGCGGGATTGTCGAGCCATTCGCTGTCGTACTCGAACGTCGCGCTCTCGCGGCCCTTGCGCACCCGAGCCCACATCCTTCCAACCGGATGGACGGTTCCTTCAAGGTCGACATGAACGACGACCTCCCGGTCCATCAGTGGCTGTCCGGTGTCGAACGAAGTTTTCCGAGACGGATGCGTTTAGGAAGGCGCTCATCCTCCAGGCGAAGCCCGATGGTGTCAGCGCTCGCCTCGCCAAGTGCTGCCAGGCGTTCAATGAGGCCGAGCGAGAACAGAACTGTCGCGTAGATGCCCAGCGAGACGCTCGGGTCGCCCTTCTCGACCTTGACCAGCGTCGCCCGGCTGATCTGTGCTCGCTCCGCCAGGATCGCCGTCGGAATCCGCCGCCGCCGCCGAGCGTCTCGCAGGTCGCTGCCCAGCTCCGCCAAGACCCTGCGAACCGGCAGAGGGAGCGGTGAGCTCGTTCGCGGCTTCTTAAGATCTATCATCACAGTCATTATACGGTTTATTGTATGTGATAATAGACATTAAATTGAGTGTAGGGTCCATGAATCATTAGCGACCAGCAACAGAGACGTTAAGTTATATAACGACTATGATAATAGACATTAAGTAGATGCCTTTCTGGTATTCTATTCTAGAAGCTTCCCTCCCGTGAATTCGAGGGCGTGGCCGAGAATGAGTTCGCGATAATGACGCTTGCTAGCAAGATCGGCATGAACGCGCCGCCGATCCGCTGATCGATCCGGAACCTCCCCGAGGGACTTGGCACAAGTCTCCGGCGCCTATCCCGACGAGAAATACGACAAGGCGGGCCATCGCAATCCTGCGAGTGTGATCGGCGCCGAGGCCAGCCACGCCGATGCCTGACGCCGTCGTCAAAGCGATCGAGGCGCACATTTGGACGGTTCCTCTGGCCAAAAGCCAAGCCTAGCCAGGAACGACTCGGGGGCTGACGTTGCGAGCCCATCAATCACGGGTATGACGCACGTATCGTTGACTCCTCCATGTAGCTCTCCGTTTCTATCCCCGGGTGACCACGACACCCGCTTCCACCAAAACCACCCGCGCCAAGCGCGCCGTCCCGCACTCGTCCTACCTGGCCGAGTACGCCGAGCAGGCGCGCAAGCTCTGCCTGCTGATGGGCACCGACGACCAGGAGCTGGCGGGCTTCTTCGATGTACCGCTGGCCACCCTGCAGGAGTGGCTGGCCTCTGTCCCTGAATTCGCCGCCGCCGTCCACGCCGGCCGGATGCTGGCGGACGCCGACGTCGCCGATCGGCTGTGGCGCCGCGCCATCGGCTACAGCCACGCCGCCGTCCGCATCTTCAGCCACCAGGGCAAGGCGCTCGAAGTGGCCTACACCGAGCACTATCCGCCGGACACCGCGGCCTGCCTGTTCTGGCTGAAGAGCCGCCAGCCGGAGAAGTGGCGCGACAAGATCGAGCACGAGCATCACGCCGTCGCCGAGATGCTGGAGGCGTTGGACGCCGCCGGGGAAAGGGCAAGAAATGCTCGCCGCGGCTAAGTTCGGCAAGCGCCTGAGCGACGAGATCGGCGCGCTCCGCTTCGATCCCCTGGAGTATGTCCTGTTCGCCTTCCCGTGGGGCGTGCCGGGCACGGCGCTCGCCCATGAGGCAGGGCCCGAGCCGTGGCAGCGCGATATTCTCGAGCAGCTCGGCCGAGGCCTGATGAGCACCGAGGAGGCGGTGCGCGCGGCGGTGGCCTCCGGCCACGGTGTCGGCAAGTCGGCGCTCGTTTCATGGATCGTGCTGTGGGCGCTGTCGACGGTGCGCGATACGCGCGGCGTCGTCACCGCCAACACCGAAGGCCAGCTCCGCACCAAGACCTGGCCCGAGCTCGCCAAGTGGTACGGGCTCTGCATCAACCGCAGCTGGTTCGATTTTTCGGCGACGGCGCTTTCCTCGACCTTGCCCGGCCACGAGAAGACCTGGCGCGTCGATGCCATCACCTGGTCGGAGAACAACATCGAGGCCATCGCCGGCCTTCACAACAAGGGGCGGCGCGCCTTTGCCATCTTCGACGAAGCGTCGTCCATTCCCGACGGCATCTGGGAAACCATCGAAGGCGCACTGACCGACGCCAAGACGGAGCTGTTCTGGTGCGTGTTCGGCAATCCGACGCGCAACACGGGCCGTTTCCGCGAATGCTTCGCTGGCGGCCGCTTCGCTCATCGCTGGCAGCCGGTCCAGGTCGACTCGCGCTCGGTGTCGATGACCAACAAGGCGCAGATCGCCGAATGGGTGAAGGACTACGGCGAGGACTCCGACTTCATCCGGGTGCGCGTGCGCGGCGTCTTTCCGCGCGCCGGCGACCTGCAGTTCATCGACGGCGAGCGCGTCGACGCCGCGATCGCCCGCGAGCTGGCGAGCGATCCGGACGCGCCGCTGATCATGGGCGTCGACATCGCCCGCCAGGGCGGCGACCAGACGGTCATCCGCTTCCGCCAGGGCCTCGACGCCCGCTCGATCCCGGCGGTGAAGTTCCGCATCCCCGACCTGATGCAGGTCGCGAGCCGCGTGCTCGAGCAGGTCGAGCTGCACAAGCCGGCAGCGGTCTTCGTCGATGCGACGGGCATCGGCTGGGGCGTCTTCGATCGCCTGGGCCAGCTCGGCTGCGAGGGTCTCGTTGCCGTCGATTTCGGCGGCAAGGCCGATCGCACCGACGGCGGGGCGGTGGGCAACGCCAAGGCGCTCTACGCCAACAAGCGGTCCGAAATGTGGGGCTTCCTCAAGGACTGGTGCAAGGTGGGCTGCCTGCCCGACGACCGTGACCTCGCCGCCGACCTCACCGGCGTCGAGTACGGCTACGACGCCGCCAACGCCCTGCAGCTCGAGCGCAAGCAGGACATGCGCCGCCGGGGACTCGCGTCGCCCGACGACGGCGACGCGCTCGCGCTCACCTTCGCCTATCCCGTGGCCCAGCGGTCGGAGGTCGATGACCACCGGACCGAGGAACTGATCAAGAGCCTCAAGCGGAGGATCGTGTAATGCCCTGCTTCGCCAACCTGTCCGCCGAAGCCTTGGCGAAGGCGGAGGCTTCGCTGGACAGGTCCTGGGCCGTCCCGCAGAGACTGAGGAGGGCTTGATGCCGCTCGCCAACGACGACTTGATCGCGCTGCTGCGCAAGGAAGAGGAAGCCGCATCCGGCTACCAGGACGCAGCATTGAGCGCGATCCGCGAGGAGGCGCTCGCCTACTACGATCGCCAGCCGTATGGCGACGAGCAGGAGGGCGCCTCCTCGATCGTAACGTCCGAGTTCGCCGACGTGGTCGAATCGCTGATGCCGGGCCTCATGCGCGTCTTCACCGGCTCCGACGACCTCGCCAAGTTCGCGCCTATGGCGCCGGGCCAGGAGAAGTGGGCCAAGGAGGCGAGCGAATACGTCCCGCATGTCCTGATGCGCCAGAACGACGGCTTTCGGGTCATCTCCTCACTGCTCAAGGACGCCCTGATGTACCGGCTGAGCGGCGCCACCGTCGACCTCGAGGATTTCGAGGACAAGCGCAGCGTGCCGGTGCACAACCTCACGCAGGACGCCATCGACCTGATCGTGGCCGAAGCCCAGGCGCAAGGCGCCGAGCTCACGATGGAGTTGGTTCCTGCTCCGCTCCCCCTGGGAGCTTCGCAGGACGCGCCCCTGGAGGGCTTGCCCTCCGAAGCCTCCGCAGGAGGCGTAGGAGGGTTCAGTGGCACCATCACCGTCACGCACAAGCGCAAGCGGGTGGTGGTCGACAGCATCGCCCCCGAAGACATCCGTTTCAGCCCGGCCGCACGCGACGAAGACAAGGCGTCGTACCTGGGCTTCATCAAGCGCGTCACCTCGTCCGACCTGGTCAAGCTCGGCCTGA
>JAKFVH010000201.1 GCA_021732285.1 Reyranella sp.
GTCATGCTGCGGATAAGCGGCGAGGGTCTCGATGCAGTGCGAGGTCGTCATGACTTCCTCCGTAGGTTGCTTGGTCGCACTCCAAATCTACCTCTCGAACTCTCGTCGCCCCATAGAATCTGAGGAGGGCGCGCAGCGCCCGTCTCGAAGGATGGGCGACGCGAAGGAAGACGCTTGCCGACCCTTCGAGACGCGGCCCTGCGGGCCGCTCCTCAGGGTGAGGCAATTCGTGCCATGACCCCTTTATTGTCAGTCGAGGGCGTAACCGTAGACCTCCCGACGCCGCGCGGCCCTCTGCGTGCGGTCGACGGCGTCGATCTCACCTTGGCACCCGGCAGCACGCTGGGTATCGTGGGCGAGTCCGGCTGCGGCAAGACCATGCTGTCGCGCTCCATCCTGCAGCTCCTGCCCAAGCGGGCCAGGCTCGGCGGCCGCATCATGTTCGCCGGCCGTGATCTCGTCTCGCTGGCGCCCGAGGAGCTGCGCCGGCTGCGCGGGCCCGAGCTCGCCGTCGTCTTCCAGGACCCGATGACCTCGCTCAACCCGGTGCTCACCATCGGCACGCAGATCATCGAAACCCTGCAGGCCCATCTCGGCATGGACACCGCCACCGCCACGCAACGCGGCGTCGAGCTTTTGGCCGCCGTCGGCATCCCCGCGCCCGAGCAGCGCCTGCGCCAGTACCCGCACCAGCTGAGCGGCGGCATGCGCCAGCGCGTGGCCATCGCCATCGCGCTTAGCTGCGAGCCCAAACTCCTGATCGCCGACGAGCCGACGACGGCACTCGACGTCACGGTGCAGGCGCAGATCCTCGACCTTTTGGCGCGCGAGCAGCAGCGCCGGCACATGGCGCTGATCCTGATCACCCACGATCTCGGCGTCGTCGCCGGCCGCACCGACGAGGTGGCGGTGATGTATGCCGGCCGCGTCGTCGAGCGCGCGCCGACTAAAACGCTCTTCACGCGCATGCGCATGCCCTACACCGAGGCATTGCTGGCCGCGATCCCCAAGCTCGATTCCCCGCCGCACACGCCGCTTCCGGCAATTGCCGGCCGGCCTCCCGACCAGACGCGGCCGCTGAAAGGCTGCTCCTTCGAGCCGCGCTGCCGCTACGCCGACGATCACTGCCGCGCCGTCAAGCCGCCGCTCGCCGATCCCGAACGTTTGGGCGGCCTCTTCGCCTGCTGGCATCCGCTATGAGCGCGCTGCTCTCCGTCAGAAACCTGGTCGTCGAATACGCCATCGGCGGCAAGACGCTGTCGGCGGTGTCCGACGTCAGCCTCGAGGTCGGCAAGGGCGAGACCTTGGGCCTGGTGGGCGAATCGGGCTGTGGCAAGTCGACCTTGGGCCGCGCCGTCTTGCAACTGCGCCGCCCGACCGCGGGCAAGGTGGTGTTCGACGGCACCGAGCTCACCGGCCTCGACGCCGAAAAGATGCGCCTGATGCGCCGCCGCCTGCAGTTGATTTTCCAGGACCCGATCGCCTCGCTCAATCCCAGGCGGACCATCGGCGACATCGTCGCCGAGCCGCTGATCATCATCGGCATCACCGACAAGGCCGAGCGCGACCGCCGCGTGCGCGAGGTTTTGACGGCCGTCGGCCTCGACGCCGACCTGGTCACCGGCCGACTGCCGCACGAGTTCTCCGGCGGCCAGTGCCAGCGCATCTGCATCGCCCGCGCGCTGATCCTCGAGCCGGAACTCGTGATCTGCGACGAGCCGGTGTCCGCCCTCGACGTCTCGATCCGCGCCCAGATCCTGAACCTTTTGGAGGACATGAAGCGGCGCTACGGTCTCACCCTCCTGTTCATCGCCCACGACCTCGCCGTGGTGAAGGCCGTGAGCGACCGCATCGCCGTCATGTATCTCGGCAAGTTGTGCGAGGTCGGCCCGACCGAGAAGCTGTTCTCGCAACCGGCGCACCCCTACACGGCGCTGCTGCTCGAGGCGATCCCCGTGCCCGACCCCGCGGTGAAGCCCGCCAACAACGTCCCGATCGGCGAGCCGCCGTCGCCGCTGTCGCCGCCCTCGGGCTGCCGCTTCCGCACCCGCTGCCCGCGCGCCGACGCCGTCTGCGCCGAGGTGGTCCCGCCTCTCGAGGAGATCGCCGACGGCCAGTTCGCCGCCTGTCATCATCCGCTTACCGGCGACTAACCATGCCGGCCCCCATGCGTACCCTCAATCGGCCCAAGCCGACGGTCGACGTCGAGCGGCGCGCCGACGGCACGCTCATCCTCTCCGCCGGCCGGTCGCTTCCGGCCGACCTGCCGCTGGTCATCGACCTTTTAGGGCGCGCCGTCGAGCGCCGCCCACATGTCACCTTCCTCGCCGAGCGCCGCGGCCCCGATCGTGCCTGGCAGCGCCTCACTTATTCCGAGGCCTGGGCGCACACCGGCGCCATCGCCTCGTGGCTGATCGCGCAAGGTTTCGGTCCCGACAGCAAGCCCATCGCCATCCTGTCTGACAACAGCCTCGAGAACGCACTGCTCGTCTTCGGCGCCCTGCGCGCCGGCGCACTTTTAGCGCCGATCTCACCCAACTATTCGCTGTCCGGCGACTTCACGCGCCTCGACCACACGCTGTCGGTCGTCGATCCCGGCCTGGTGTTCGCGCAGGACTCTACGCGCTACGCCGCTGCCATCGACCGCACCAGGGCGCGCGTGGTCACCGTCGACGGCAAGCGCGGTGTGGCCTTCGGCGCGCTGGCCAGCTGCTCGATCGATGCCGCGGTGTCCGAGCGGCGCCTGCACATCACGCCCGAAACGCCGGCCAAGATCCTGTTCACCTCAGGGTCGAGCGGCCTGCCCAAGGGCGTCTTGAACACCCACGGCAATCTCGCGTCGGCCGCCGAGATGAACCGCTCGCTGGGCGAGCCGCTCGACGAGAACCGCATCGGCGTGTCGCTCGACTGGCTGCCCTGGCATCACACCTGGGGCGGCAACTCCAACCTGAACGGCACCGTCCGCTCGGCCGGCTCCTTATATATAGACGGCGGCCGCCCCCTGCCGGGCCGCTTCCAGGAGACCCTGGAAAACCTGCGCGAGCTCTCGCCGTCGGGCTTCGCCACCGTCCCCGCCGCCTATCCTCTGCTGCTCGAGGCGCTCGAGAAGGACGAGGACCTGCGCCAGAAATTCTTCAAGAACCTGCGCGGCCTGGGCTACGGCGGCGCTCTGCTGCCGCAGGAGAGTTTCAACCGCCTGCAGGACCTGGCCGCGGGCCAACTCGGCGAGCGCCTGCCCTTCGCCTGCGGCTGGGGCATGACCGAGACCACCAGCGTCGGCCTGATGGTTTACTGGAACGTCGACCGCTCCGGCCTTTTAGGCCTGCCGCCGCCCAGCGCGCTGGTGAAGCTCGTGCCAGCCGGCTCAGAGTCTTCCGGACCGCGCGCGTCCCGCGCGCTCATGAGCGCGCGAGACGCGCGCGGTCCAGAAGAGCATGACGGTCGCTACGAGCTGCGCGCAAAAGGCCCGCACGTCATGGCAGGCTACTACAACGATCCCGCCGCGACCGCGGCCGCGTTCGATGAGGAAGGCTTCTTCAAGACCGGCGACGCCGCGCGCTGGGTCGACGAGACCGAGCCCGTGGCCGGCATCGCCTTCGCCGGCCGCCTCTCCGAGGAATTCAAGCTCGCCTCGGGCACCTGGGTGCGCGCCACCACCTTGCGCACGCAGTTGATCGACGCCCTAAAACCCTGGGTGCGCGAGCTTTTAGTCGCCGCGCCCGACCGGCCATATCTCGGCGCACTGATTTGGCTCGACGAGGCGGCCTGCGCCGAGGCGGGCTGGAAACCCGCGTTGGCGCGCCAGCTGGCGGCCTTCAACGCCAGGCCGGGTGGCTCGAGCAACCGCGTACTGCGGCTCTTGGTGCTCGACGAGCCGCCGTCGGTGGCCGCAGGCGAAGTAACCGACAAGCGCTCGCTGAACACGCGGCGCGTGCTCGAGCGGCGCTCGGCCGACGTGGCGCGGCTCTATGCCGAGCCCGCCGACCCCGACGTCATTGTTTTTTGTTGACAGTTTTCCGGGGGCGTTCGCAAATGCCTGCAACGACGGGCGCCGCCAAGAGCGTACTGCGGGAGGAAATCGTGGACGGGACAGCTATGCGCCCTGAGCGCCCGAATGGCGCGCCGACACCGCAGAGTGAACCAGCCGGACCGCCGATCTGCGCCCTGACCTTGCCGCAGCAGATCGCCGACCATCTCGGCCATCGCATCATGAATGGCGAATGCCGGCCCGGCAGCCGCCTGAAGGAGGAGGAGTTCGCCGAGGCCTACCGCGTCAGCCGCGGGCCGGTGCGCGAGGCGTTCCGCATCCTGGAGCGGCGTGGCTTTGTTGAAATCATCCCGCGCCACGGTGCGCGCGTGCGCGCTTTCGATCCGGCCGACCTCGCCTCGCTGTTCGGCGTGCGCGCCGTGCTGTTCGGCCTGGCCGCGCGACAGGCCGCCGAGCGGCCCTCTCCGGAACTTTTAGACCAGCTCGCCGTCGAGGTCGCGCGCCTCTGCCATTCGGCCGAAACGATGGACATCAGCCCGCGCGACCATGCCGTGATCGCGGGCGACGCCCAGCACCTGATCGCCCGCTTCAGCGGCAACCGCCCGCTGCTGCGCGTGCTGGAGGAGATCACCAGCCGGGCCTTGTGGCGCATGGCCTGGAGCGACCCGCCGCTCGACCTCACGACTCGCGCGCGCCGCCAGCAGTCGGCGCGGTTCTGGAGCGACCTTTTGGCCGCGATCCGAGCGGGCGACGCCACTGAGGCGGAGCGCACCGCCCGGCTGCTGCTTGAAGCCTCGCGCGATCACATGATCGCGGCCATGGCCGCGCTCCAGCCCGAGCTCGCGCCCAAGTTCGCTGTGGAGGCCGACTGACATGCAGGCCTATATCATCCGCCGGCTGCTGGCACTGATCCCGACCCTGATCTTCGCCAGCCTGATCGTGTTCATCACCGTGCGGCTGATCCCGGGCGACATCATCGACCTGATGCTCTCCTCCAACGACATCGGCGCCGACAAGAAGAGCCGCGTCCAGCTCGAGGCGGCGCTCGGCCTCGACAAGCCGATGGTCTCGCAATACTTCCGCTGGCTCGGCGCCATCCTGTTCGAAGGCAACCTGGGCAAGTCGCTGTGGCAGAACACGTCGGTGATGGAGGAGATCCTGCATCGCCTGCCCATCACCTTCGAGCTCGGCCTGATGGCGCTGTTCGTGGCGCTGATCGTCGGCATCCCGATCGGCGTCTATTCGGCCGTGCGCCAGGACACGGTGGGCGACTACGTCACGCGCTCCTTCGCGATCCTCGCGCTGGCGCTGCCCGGCTTCTGGGTCGGCACCCTGGTGATGGTGTTCCCCTCGATCTGGTGGGGCTGGTCGCCCGAGGTGAAGTACATCTCCTTCACCCAGGATCCGCTCAGGAACCTGGCGCAGATGGCGATCCCGGCGCTGATCCTGGGCAAGGCCTTCTCGGCGGTCGTGATGCGCCTCACCCGCACCATGATGCTGGAGGTGATGCGCCAGGATTACATCCGCACCGCGCTCGCCAAGGGACTGGCCACGCGCACCACCATCATCCGCCATGCGCTGCGCAACGCGCTGATCCCGGTGGTGACCCTGGTCGGCTTGCAGGCGCCGGTGCTGGTCGGCGGCACGGTCATCCTGGAGCAGATCTTCGTCATTCCCGGCATGGGCCTGCTGCTGCTCGAGGCGGTGAGCCAGCGCGACTATCCCATCATCACCGGCGTGTTTTTAGTCGTCGGCGTCGCCGTGGTGCTCATAAATCTTCTGGTCGACCTCAGCTACGGGCTGCTCGATCCCAAGGTGAGGTACCGCTGATGGTCGCCGTCGCCGAAACCATCCGTCCGCGCCGCCGCCGCCTTCCCGCCGCCGGCACGCTGTCCTTCCTCGGCCGGCTGTTCCGCGACAAGCCGCTCGGCGCCTTCGGCTTCGTGATCTGCGTCATCTTCCTGTTCTGCGGCATCTTCGCCGACGTTCTGGCGCCCTACGGCTACAACCAGATCAGCCCGATCAATCGCCTGAAGCCGCCCAGCGCCCAGTTCTGGCTGGGCACCGACAATCTCGGCCGCGACATGCTCTCGCGCGTCCTCTATGGCGCGCAGCTCTCGGTGATCATCGGCCTCTCCGCCGCGGCGCTCGCGACCGTGGTGTCGATCCTGATCGGCATCGTCTCGGGTTATCTCGGCGGCAAGTTCGACATGATCATGCAGCGCTTCGTCGATGCCTGGATGAGCTTCCCCGACCTGATCATCCTGATCGTCGTGGTGTCGGTGGTGGGCCCGGGCATGGGCCCGGTGATCGTCCTGCTCGGATTGCTCTATGGCATCGGCGGCAGTCGCATCATCCGCGGCGCCGTGCTGTCGGTGCGCGAGAACGCCTACGTCCATGCCGCGCAATCGACCGGCGCCACGCTGCCTAGAATCCTCTGGAAGCACATCCTGCCCAACGTCATGGCGCCGGTGATCGTGCTGTTCACCACGCGCGTCGGCGCGGTGATCCTGGCCGAATCGGGCCTGGCATTCCTCGGCCTCGGTGTGCCGCCGCCGGCGCCGACCTGGGGCGGCATGCTGTCGGGCTCGGGCCGCTCCTTCATGTATCTCGCGCCGTGGCTCGCTCTGGCGCCCGGCCTCTGCATCACCATCGTGGTCTACGCCATCAACGTGTTCGGCGACGCGCTGCGCGACTTGTTGGATCCGCGCATGCGGGGGAGCCGGTGATGCGCCACCACCACCGTCATCCCGAGCGAAGCGAAGCGAAGTCGAGGGACCTTCTCTTCGCGGCAGGCGAAACAAAAGTAGGTCCCTCCGCTACGCCGCGCTACGCGGCTCCGGTCGGGATGACGGGGGCGTCTTTAAGGGAGGAAACAAATGACAAAACTGAAAGGTGCGTTGCTCGCTAGTGCGCTGATCCTGATGGGCGGCAGCGTCTCGGCGGAGAACGGCGTCAAGCCGCAGTACGGCGGCTCGCTCGAGATCGGCACGGTCTATGTGACTATCTCCGCATTGTCGTGGGACCCGGCCGACTTCAACTGGAAGCTCAACCACGACACCGGCCTTTTCTACGAACAGCTGTTCGCCGGGGACCTCTCCAAGAGCAAGAAGGCGGGTGGGCCCTACAACTTCATCCCTGACGCCTGGCTCGCCACCGACGCCATCCGCGGCGAGCTGGTCGAGAAGTGGGAATGGAAGCAGGACCCGCTGCGCGTCGAGATGAAGGTGCGCAAGGGCGTGATGTTCCCCGAGAAGCCCGGCGTCATGAAGAAGCGCGAGCTCACTGCCGAGGACATCGTCTTCACCTACAACCGGCTGAACACCAGCCCCAAGAAGCTTCTGGCCTATTTCGACCACGTCGATCGCGTCGAGGCCGCCGACAGCCACACCGTCGTCTTCTACATGAAGCACTACTTCGCCGAATGGGACTACCGCTTCGGCTGGGGCTACTACTCGGCGATCCACCCCAAGGAAGTGGCCGACGCCGGCGCCAACAACTGGAAGAACGTCAACGGCACCGGCCCCTATACGCTCGGCGAGTTCATCTCCGGCAACTCCAACGTCTACGTCAAGAACCCCGACTACTGGGACAAGGAGAAGATCGGCAACGAAGAGTACAAGCTGCCGTTCGTCGACAAGATCACCTATCGGACGATCAAGGACGAGGCGACCTTCATCACGGCGCTGCGCACCGGCAAGCTCGACATGCTGGAGGCGATCCGCTGGCAGAACGTCGACTCCTTGAAGAAGAGCGCGCCGCAGCTGCAGTGGAACCGCTGGCTGAACCAGTCGGGCACCTTCATGGCGATGCGCATCGATGTCGACGGGCCGTTCAAGGACATCCGCGTGCGCCGCGCGCTCAACTACGCGGTCAACAAGGACGAGATCGTAAAGGCCTACTACAACGGCAATGCCGAGCTGTTCTCCTATCCGCAGCATCCCGACTATGTCGGCTACTTCGAGCCGCTCGACAAGCAGCCGGCGTCGGTACAGGAGCTCTTCAAGTACGACCCTGCGAAGGCCAAGAAACTCTTGGCCGAAGCAGGATTCCCCAAGGGCTTCACCACCAAGGTGCAGGTCTGCTCGTGCAATCCCGACCACATGGACCTGCTGCCGCTGGTCGCGGGCTATCTCGAGCAGGTCGGCGTGAAGCTCGAGATCGTGCCGCTGGAGTACGGCGCCTTCCTGTCGGCGATGACCTCGCGGACGCATACGGCCGCCTACTTCATGAACAACGGCCACACCAACCCGACGACGACGATCCGCAAGAGCTTCGTCACGGGCCAGCAATGGAACCCGTCGGGCTGGTCGGATCCGGAGTACGACAAGAAGATGGACGTGGTCTATCGCGAGCCCGACGAGGCCAAGCGCCAGGCGATGCTGCGCGAGATGACCACCGAGATCCTCGACAAGGCGCCCTACATCTGGCTGCCGACGCCGTACGTCTATTCGGCGTGGTGGCCGTGGGTGAAGAACTATCAGGGCGAGCTGCGCGCGGGCGCGGTGCGACCCGGGCCGATTTACGCGCGTATCTGGGTTGATCAGGAGTTGAAGAAGAAGATGGGTTACTAAAACTCGTCATCCCGAGCGGAGCCGCCCGCAGGGCGGCGTAGTCGAGGGACCTCGTCTTGTCGATGCATCGACAGAACAGGTCCCTCCACTCCGCTTCGCTCCGGTCGGGATGACGGTAGTGAGAGGAGGGAACGATGAAAACACTTGGACACGCATTGCTCGGCGGCGCCGCGGCCGCGTTGCTCGCGATCGGCGGAGCGTACGCCGCTTACGCTCAAGGCGGCGAGAAGCCCGAGAAGCCGCAGTATGGCGGCACGCTGGAAGTCGCCACCATGTTCGCAACGCTGTCGGCGCTGTCGTGGGATCCGCACGACTGGAACTGGAAGCTGAACCACGACACCGGCCAGTTCTACGAACAGCTGGTGGCGGGCGACCTCGACAAGAGCAAGCGCAAGGGCGGCAAGCATCCCTTCGTCGCCGACGCCTATCTCGCGACCGAGGCCCAGCGCGGCGAGCTCGCCGAGAAATGGGAGCTGGTCGACAACCCGCTGTCGGTGGTCTTCACCTTGCGCAAGGGCATCATGTTCCCCGAGAAGCCGGGCGTCATGCAGAGCCGCGAGCTCACGGCCGAGGACGTCGTCTTTTCCTTCAACCGGCTTCGCTCGAGCCCCAAGGCGCTCCCCACCTACTACGACTTCCTGGGCGACGTCGTGGCCAAGGACAGGTACACCGTCGTCTTCAACCTCAAGGAATACACCGCCGAGTGGGACTACCGGCTGGCCTGGGGCTTCTACAGCGTGATCATGCCCAAGGAGGTGGCCGATGCCGGGGCCACCAACTGGAAGAACGTCAACGGCACCGGGCCGTTCATGCTGACCGACTTCGTCGCCGGCAACTCCAACACCTACACGAAGAATCCGGTCTACTGGGACAAGGAGAAGATCGGCGGCCAGGACTACAAGCTGCCGTACCTCAACAAGCTGGTCTATCGCACCATCAAGGACGAGGCGACTCAGCATGCGGCGATCCGCACCGCCAAGATCGACCTCCTGGAGACGATCAATGCGCGCTACGTGCCGGAGTTGAAGAAGAGTGCGCCGCAGCTCCAGTGGGCCAAGCGTCTGTCGATCCTCGGGTCGTTCATGGCGCTACGCAACGACATGAAGCCGTTCGACGACGTACGCGTGCGGCGCGCCATGAACATGGCGATCAACAAGAAGGAGATCATCGAGGCGCACTACAGCGGCGAGGCGATGATGCACGCCTATCCGATGTATCCCGACTGGGACGGCTACTTCGATTCGCTCGACAAGATGCCGGCTTCGGTCAAGGAGCTCTACGAGTACAACCCCAAGAAGGCCAAGGAGCTCCTGAAGGAGGCGGGCTATCCCAACGGCTTCACCTTCAAGATGCAGTTCTGCTCCTGCGCGCCCGACCATGTCGATCTGGCGCCGCTGCTCGCGGCCTATCTCGAACAGGTCGGCGTCAAGGCCGAGCTGCAGCCCACCGAGTACGGCGCGTTCCTGTCGGCCATGTCGACGCGCAAGCATGCGGCCGGCTACCTGATGAACTCCAGCCACACCAATCCCACGACCAGCATCCGCAAGAGCTTCGTTTCGGGTGCGATGTGGAACCCGGCGATGTTCACCGATCCCAAGTACGACGCCAAGATGAACGAGGTCGTGGCGACCCGCGACGAGAACAAGCGCAAGGAAATGCTGCGCGAGATGACCGTCGAGATCATGGACCAGGCGCCCTACATCTGGCTGCCGACGCCGTATGTCTACGCGGCGTGGTGGCCGTGGGTGAAAAACTACGGCGGCGAGATGAGCGTGGGCTCGATCCGCCCCGGCCCGATCTACGCCCGCATCTGGATCGACCAGGAGCTGAAGAAGAAGCTGGGGTACTGATGACCGTGACGTGTGTTGCAGCGTTCCTCCCCTTCGCGGATTCCGCGAAGGGGAGGTGCCCGCGAAGCGGGCGGAGGGGTCATGAGCACCACGACTGACGCCCGTGACCCCTCCGTCGGCGTAAGACGCCGACACCTCCCCAGCTTCGCTGGGGAGGAAGCGCTATGACCGCGCCTCTCCTCTCCGTCAAAGGCCTGTCGACCGAGTTCCGCACCGAGCGCGGCATCGTCAAGGCGGTCGACGACGTCTCCTTCGATCTGGCGGCCGGCGAGACGCTGGCCATCGTGGGCGAATCGGGCTCGGGCAAGAGCGTCACCGCGATGTCCCTCCTGCGCCTGATCCCCAACCCTCCGGGCAAGATCTCGGCGGGCGAGGTGGTGTTCGACGGCCAGAACCTTCTGACGTTGAGCGACGAGGAGATCCGCGCGATCCGCGGCAACCGGATCGCCATGATCTTCCAGGAGCCGATGAGCTCGCTGAACCCGTCGCTGACCATCGGCCTGCAGATCGCCGAGCCGATCAACCTGCATCGCAAGACGCCGTGGGCCGCCGCCATGGACATGGCGGTCGAGTTGCTGGGCCGCGTGCGCATGTCCGATGCCACGAGTCGCGTAAAAGCCTATCCCCACCAGTTCTCCGGCGGCATGCGCCAGCGCGCCATGATCGCCATGGCGCTGGCCTGCCAGCCGCAGCTCATCATCGCCGACGAGCCGACGACGGCGCTCGACGTCACCGTGCAGGCGCAGATCCTGGCGCTGCTCAAGGAGGTGACGCGCGCCGCCAACTCCGCGCTGATCCTGATCACCCACGATCTCGGCGTGGTGGCGCGCTATGCCGATCGCGTCTGCGTCATGTACGGCGGCCGCATCGTCGAGGCGGGGCCGGCGCGCGAGATCTACGCGCGGCCGCGCCATCCCTACACGATCGGCCTGATGGCCTCGGTGCCGCGCCTCGACCAGGAGGCGGGGAGCCGCCTGGTGCCGATCGAGGGCTCGCCGCCCAACCTCGCCAACCTGCCGCCGGGCTGCGCCTTCGCGCCGCGCTGTCGGCGCGCCGCCGACCTCTGCCGCAACCATCGCCCCTTGCTGGTCCCGAGCGCTCCCGATCATCTCTCGGCTTGTCATTTCCATGCCCAGCTCAGCACCTGACACCGTCCTCGAGGTCAAGGACCTGAAAGTCCACTTCCCGGTGATGGCCGGTGCGGTGATGCGCCGCCAGGTCGGCAGCGTGAAGGCGGTCGATGGCGTGTCGTTCGACGTGCGCCGCGGCGAGACCTTGGGCCTGGTGGGCGAATCGGGCTGTGGCAAGAGCACGACCGGTCTCGCCATCCTAAAGATGATCGACATCACCTCGGGCGAGGTGAAGTTCGAGGGCGAGGACATTTCCGCTTACGACCGATCCCGCATGCGCCCGATCCGACGCCGCATGCAGATGGTCTACCAGGATCCGTTCGGCTCGCTGAACCCGCGCATGAAGGTGTCGGAGATCGTGGGCGAGCCGCTGGAAGTGCACGGCATGGCGTCCGACCGTGCCGCCTACGACGCCCGCGTCGCCAGCCTTTTGGACATGGTGGGCCTCTTGCCCGACATGGCCGATCGCTATCCGCACGAATTCTCCGGCGGCCAGCGCCAGAGGATCGGCATCGCCCGCGCGCTGGCGCTCGATCCGGCGCTGATCATCTGCGATGAGCCGGTGTCGGCGCTCGACGTGTCGATCCAGGCGCAGGTCGTGAACCTGTTCCAGGAGCTGCAGGAGCGGCTGGGCCTCACCTACATCTTCATCGCCCATGACCTCGCCGTGGTGCGCCACATCAGCCATCGCATCGCCGTGATGTATTTGGGCCGCATCGTCGAGATCGCCCCGCGCGGCGAGCTCTACGCCAAACCCTTGCATCCCTACACCCAGGCCCTGCTGGCCGCGATCCCGATCCCCGATCCCGAGGTCGAGGCCTCGCGGCCGCAGCAGATCATCACCGGCGAGGTGCCGTCGGCCATGCGCCCGCCGCCCGGCTGCCGGTTTCACACCCGCTGTCCCCAGGCGATGGACGTGTGCAAGAGCGCCGACCCGTCGATGCGCGACATGGGCGGTGGCCGCGCCGTCGCTTGTCATCTATACGACACCTGATGAACTTGAAGCGTCGCGCGGTCCTCGTGCTCGCGCTGCTCGCGGCCGTTCCGGCCGCGGCGCGCGACATGCCCTACCTCACGGTGCAGGAGCTCGACCTCGTGTCGGTCCTGCCGCCGCCCGTCGTCGATCCCGAGCAGCTGGCGATGGTGCTGGCCGCGCAACTCGCTGCGTCGCCCGAGCGCATCGAGCAGGCCAAGCGCGACGTCGACGAATCGCCCGACACCATGTTCGGCGCCGTGCTCGGCAAGCCGCTCGATGCCGCGGCGCTGCCCAACATGACGCGGTTGTTCGAGCGCATGCGCGACACCGAGGATGCGGTGACCGGCCCGGCCAAGAAGGCCTTCAAGCGCGTCCGTCCCTACATGAGCAGCAGCGAGATCAAGCCGCTGGTGCGGCCCTCGATCAGCGGCTCCTATCCGTCGGGCCACACCACCAACGCCACCTTGGCGGCCATCGTCATGGGCGACATCGTGCCCGAGAAGCGCGACGCGATCTGGCTGCGCGCCGCCGACTACAGCCACAGCCGCGTCGTCGGCGGCATGCACTATCCCAACGACCTTCTAGGCGGCAAGCTCGCCGGCACCGCGATCGCCGTGGCGCTGCAGAGTCGCCCCGAGTTCAAGGCCGACTTCGCGGCGGCGCGCCGCGAGCTCAGGCAGTATCTGGGACTCGCGCCCTAGCTACATCTTGCCTGACACGATGCGCGCGCCGAGCGCCCAGCGATGGACCTCGGACGGGCCGTCGTAGATGCGGAAGGCTCTTGTGTCGCGGAAGATGCGCTCGACCACGGTGTCGCGCGTCATGCCCATGCCGCCCAGGATCTGCATCGACCGGTCGGCGACGCGGGCGATCGCCTCGGAGCACACGACCTTGGACATGGAACTTTCGTTCGACGCGCGCTCGCCTTTGTCCAGAAGCCAGGCGGTGTGCAGGATCGAGAGCCGCGCCTGGTGGATGTCCATGTGGTTGTCGGCCAGCATGAAGGAGACACCCTCGTGCTCGCCCAAGGTCTTGCCGAAGGCGACGCGATGGCGCGCATAGTCGGCGGCGATTTCCTGCGCGCGCACCGCCGAGCCCAGCCAGCGCATGCAGTGGCTGAGCCGCGCCGGCGCGAGCCGCACCTGGGCGTAACGGAAGCCCTTGCCGACCTCGCCCAGCACGGCGTCGGCCGGCAGGCGCAGGTCCTTGATCTCGAGCACGGCGTGACCGCCGGTGAAGCTGGAATCGATCGTGTCCAGCGTGCGCTCGATCCTGATCGCGGGATCGGGCAGGTCGGCCAGGAACAGCGTCGCATGGCCATCCTGCGGGCCGCCGTCGACCTTGGCCATGATGATGACGAAGCCCGCGCCCTCGGCGCCGGTGATCAGCCACTTGCGGCCGTTGATCACCCATTCGTTGCCGTCGAGCCGAGCCGTGGCCTGCAGCATGCCGGGATCGGAGCCCGCGCCGCCCGGCTCGGTCATGGCGAAGCAGGAGCGGATTTTTCCTTCTGCCAGCGGCTTCAGGAAATGGTCGCGCTGGTCGGGCCGCGCCACGACGTCTAAAAGATGGATGTTGCCCTCGTCGGGCGAAGCGCAGTGAATCGCGGTCGGCCCCAGGATGGAATAGCCCGCCGCCTCGAACACGAAGGCGCGGGCGACGAAGCCGATGGCGTTGCCGCCATACTCCTTGGGCACATGCGGCGCGAACACGCCGGCTGAGCGGGCGAGATCGTTCATCTCCACGCGCAACGCGTCGGTCGGCCCGTGCGGCGTCCAGCGCGGGTCCTTCTCGTACGGCACGATCCTGGTCTTGACGAAGTCGGCCACCCGCCGCGCGAGGTCTAAAACCTCGGCGGGCGGGGCAAAGTTCAGGTCCATCACACTCCCCTTTGTGCGGGAGTCTAACACTCGGCGGCTCTGCAGAAACGCAGAGCTAGACGAACGATGGGCGTATCCGGAGCGACTCGCGGTCGAAGCCCGCGACCTGCTTGTAGCGGTCGGAGATCGCTAGAAGCTCGGCGGGCGAGATCACGTCCTCGATGCGCTCGAAGCGCTGGCCGCCGGAACGCTGCCAGACCTCGCGCAGGATGGCGTCGGGCGGATTGTTGCGGTTGGCCAGCACGACATTGGCGGTCGCAGGCCCACGCACGGCCTCGTATTGCTGCAGCGCCTGTTCCGTGGCGCCGAGCTTCTTGATCTCTCCGGTGAGATAGCGCGCATCGATGATCGACTGGCCCGCGCCGTTGGAGCCGCGCGGATACATCGGGTGGGCGGCGTCGCCCAAGAGCGTGATGCGGCCGAAGGTCCAGCGCGGCAGCGGATCGCGGTCGACCATGGGGTATTCCAGGATCTCCTCGGTGCTCTCGATCATGCCAGTGATGTCGAGCCAGTCGAACTTCAGGCCGGCGAAGGCCGGCATCATGTCGGCCAGCCGGCCGCGCCCGGTCCAGTCCTGGCGTACCGCCTCGGGCCGCTCGATCTCGGCCACCCAGTTGATCAGGGGTTCGGGAGTGCCCGGTCGCACGGGATAGATCACCGTCTTGCCCACCGTCATCCAGCCGGTCGAGACCATGGTGTCGCCGCCGAGGAACGCCGGCCAGCGCACCGCGCCGCGCCACATGTTGACGCCCGAGTACTTGGGCGGTCCCTGGTCGGGATAGAGCTGCCAACGCAGCGCCGAATGGATGCCGTCGCAGCCCACTGCGACCTTGCCGCGCCGGGGCTCGGCCTTGTCGAAGTGAAGCGTGACGCCCGTGCCGTCCTGCTCGACCTTGAGGCAGCGATGATCGAGCCGTACGGCGTCGCGGCCCAGGCGCTGCACCGTGGCGTCGAGCAGCACCTTGTGCAGGTCGGCGCGATGGATCGAGAGCTGCGGCCAGTCGTAGCCGGCATAGCGGCCGCGCGGCTCCTTGTAGATGAACTGGCCGTGGCGGCTGTAGAAGGCGAGCTCGCGCGTCTCGATGGCGCACGCCGCCAGCGCGTCCTGCAGGCCGAGCTCGCAGAGCTCGCGCATGCCGTGCGGCAGGATGTTGATGCCGACGCCGAGCGGCTGAACCTCGGGCGCCGCCTCGAACACGCACGAGGAGATGCCGGCCTGATGCAGGCTGAGCGCCAAGGTCAGCCCGCCGATGCCGCCACCGACGATCAGGACATCGGCGTCGTCACTCACTCAGGCTTGATCCCGCGCTTGGCCACGACGTCGGCCCAGCGCCCCTTGTCGCGCACGACGATCTCGCCCAGCGCCGCCGGTGTCGAGGTGGCGGGGATCAGTCCCTGCGCCTCGAACGCGGCCTTGGCTTCGGGCGACTCGAGGATGGCCGAGATCTCCTTGTTCAGCCGCTCGACAAGTTCAGGCGGCGTGCCTTTGGGGGCGAAGAAGCCGTACCACATGTCGACATCGACGCCCGCCAGACCGCTCTCGGCCAGGGTCGGCACGTCGGGCAGTTGCGGCAGGCGCTGCGGGCTGCCGGCGGCGATCGCCTTCAGCTTGCCGGCGCGGATATGCTGGGCCGAGACATGGACCGGCAGGAACATGTAGCCGATCTGGCCGCCCAAAAGATCCTGAACGGCGCCGGCGGTTCCTTTGTAGGGGACGTGCACCATCTCGATGCCGGCCGCGGTCTCGACCAGCGCCATCGAAAGGTGATGCGGCGTGCCGACGCCGGGGCTGCCGTAGGTCAGCGTCTTGGGCGAGGCCTTGGCCGCCGCGATCAGCTCGGCGAGCGTGGCGGGCTTCTGACTCGGATGGGCGACCAGCACCAGCGAGCCCCAGGCGCTCAAGCCCAGCGGCGCGAAGTCGGCCACCGGATCGTAGGTCAGGTTCTTGTACAGGCTGGCGTTCATCACCAGCGTGTTGACCGACGACATCAAGGTGTGGCCGTCGGGCTTGGCGCGCGCCACCTGCTGGCTGCCGATGTTGCCCGAGGCGCCGGCGACGTTCTCGACGACCACGGGCTGGCCGATCTTGGCCGACAGCCGCTCGGCCACGAAGCGCGCGATGATGTCGGGACCGGTGCCGGGCGTGAACGGCACGACCAGCTTCACCGGCTGGTCGGGCCAGGCGAAGGCTGCGGGAGCGGCCAGCAGGGCCGCGGTGGAGGCCAGTATTTGACGACGGCGCATGGCGTTATTGAAGCAGGCCGTTCGCAGGCCGTCGATACAACTTACGCGAGATTTACTTATTTAAACTGCTTGCTATGATTGTTCACGATTTGTATCGGAGAACAGCATGCAGGCAAAGGTGCGGACCGTGGCTTTCCAGGGCATCGATGTCCTGCCGGTCGATGTGCAGGTCCTGATCGCGCCGGGCAATCTCGCCTTTGCCATGGTCGGCCTGGCCGACAAGGCGGTCGGCGAAAGCCGCGAGCGGGTGCGCGCCACTTTCCGCGCGCTTGGTCTTTCCCTGCCGCCGCAGCGCATCACCGTCAATCTCTCGCCGGCCGACCTCGCCAAGGAGGGCAGCCACTACGACCTGCCGATCGCGCTCGGTCTTCTGGCCGCCATGGGCGTGGTGCCGCGCGAAACCATTGCGGGCTACGTCGTGCTGGGCGAGCTGGCGCTAGACGGCTCGCTCAGCCGCGTTCCCGGCGTGCTGCCGGCGGCGATCGCCGCCCGCGCGGCGGGGCGCGGCGTGATCTGCCCCGCGGTGTGCGGCGGCGAGGCCGCGTGGGGTGGCTTCGACACCGCGGATGCCGCCGATGGAGATAAGGGGCCGCCGATCATCGCCGCGCCTTCGCTGCTCGCCCTGATCAACCACCTGCGCGGCCAGCAGAGACTGAGCGCGCCCGAGGCGCTGATCGCCGAGGATCGCGCGAGCTATCCCGACCTCGCCGAGATCAAGGGCCAGGAGAGCGCCAAGCGCGTCTTGGAAGTGGCGGCGGCGGGCGGCCACAACCTCTTGATGATCGGCCCGCCCGGCTCGGGCAAGTCGATGCTGGCCGCGCGCCTGCCCGGCATCCTGCCGCCCCTGGAAGCGGAGGAGGCGCTGGAGGCCTCGATGGTGCGCTCGCTGGCGGGTGACTTGGGCGAGGGCAAGCTCAGCCGCCGCCGCACCTTCCGCGATCCGCACCATTCGGCGACCCTGCAGGCGCTGGTCGGCGGCGGCCCGCGCGCGCGGCCGGGCGAGGTCTCGCTCGCCCATCACGGCGTGCTCTTCCTCGACGAATTGCCCGAGTTCAACCGCGCCTCGCTGGAGGCGCTGCGCCAACCCTTGGAATCGGGTCGCGTCACCGTGGCGCGCGCCAATGCCCATGTCACCTATCCCGCGCGCTTCCAGCTCGTGGCGGCGATGAACCCCTGCCGCTGCGGCCATCTCATGGAGCCGCCCCGCGCCTGCGGCCGCGCCCCGCGCTGCGGGCTCGACTACCAGGGCAAGATCTCCGGTCCCTTGCTCGACCGCATCGACCTCTGCATCGACGTGCCGCCGGTCAGTGCTGCCGACCTCGCCTTGCCGCCGCCGGCCGAGACCTCGGCCGACATCGCCGCCCGAGTCGCGGCGGCGCGCACCATCCAGCGCGAGCGGCTGGAAGAGTTCGACCGCAAGGGCAAGCTTTTAGCCGTCGAGGCCGACGAAACGGCAGGCCTGCTGGCCGACCGCGTGCGCAACTGGTCCAAGCCGCGCTGCAACGCCGACACCGATGGCACCGTGCTGGCGGCCATCGCGGAACCTGACGCTGAAGGCCGCGCCTTGCTCTTGCGCGCCGCCGAGCGACTCGGCCTGTCGGCGCGCGCCTGGCATCGCACCTTGCGCGTGGCCCGCACGCTCGCCGACCTAGATGGTTCGGATGCCGTGCGGCGGCTGCATATCGCCGAGGCGTTGAGCTACCGCCGGCCGCAGCCGCGGCAGGCGATGGCGGCATAGGACGTTTGGGTCTAGTCTCGAGGTCGGTTCAATGACGACGATGACATTCGACAAACTCGCTTACATCGATCGGTTGAAAGCGGCGGGCTTCGCCGAGCCGCAGGCGCGAGCCATGGCCGATGGTCTCGATCAGGCGTTGCGCGAAGAAGTTGCCACCAAGAGTGATGTTGCCGCGCTCCGCAATGATATCGATCTTCTTCGGGTCGAGTTTAAGAACGACTTTGGGATGCTCAGGAGTGAGTTCAGGGCTGAGCTGGTCGGCGTGAAGGGTGAAATGGGCGGGCTCAAAGGCGAGCTATTGGCGTCGGCGAAAACCGACAAGGTCGACTTCCTCAAATGGGTGGTGATGCTGATCGTCGGACAGACGGCTGTCTTCACCGCATTGAAGCTGCTCGGCCACTAGTCCTTTGCACTGCGAATAGCTCGCACTTCGCTGACCTCTTCTTGCAGTCGATAGCTTCCGTGCCGCTGTCGAACCACTCCAAAGTGGAGCTAATTCCGTTCGGATATCCGCATCGCCAGTGCGATAGTGAGTTTGCGCATAGGTAAACTTCAGAAAATTCATACCCACTGAGCGGCGCGAATGACCAGACAACCCCGCCTTTTGACGGCCGAGGCCCTCGCCAAATGCCCGACCGGCATTCGCGGGCTCGACCAAGTGACCGACGGCGGCCTGCCGCGTAATCGTTCGACCTTGGTCTGCGGCGGACCCGGCGCCGGCAAGACCCTGCTGGGCCTAGAATTCCTGGCGCGCGGCGCGCGCGACTTCCGCGAGGCCGGCGTCTTCGTGAGCTTCGAGGAGCGGCCTGAGGATCTGGCGAAGAATGCGGTCTCGCTGGGCTTCGATCTCGGCCGTCTGGCCCGCAGCAAGCGGCTGGTCGTCGAGCACATCGCTCTCGACCGAAACCAGCTCCTCGAAGCCGGCGAGTACGACCTGGAGGGATTGTTCATCCGCCTCGAGGCGGCCATCGCCTCGGTCGGCGCCAAGCGCGTCGTGCTCGACACGATCGAAGCCTTGTTCGGAGCGCTGACCAACCAGGGCATTCTGCGCGCCGAGCTCAATCGCCTGTTCTCCTGGCTGAAGGACAAGGGCGTCACGACGGTCATCACGGCCGAGCGCGGCCAGGGGGCGCTCACCCGCCATGGGCTCGAGGAGTACGTCTCGGACTGCGTGCTCATGCTCGATCAGCGCGTCGACGACCAGATCGCGACCCGGCGCCTGCGTATCGTCAAGTATCGCGGCTCGACCCACGGGACGAACGAGTACCCGTTCCTGATCGATCGCTCGGGCTTTCTGGTCCTGCCCATCACGGACGTTTCGCTCGACTATGCCTCGCCCAAGCAGTTCGTTTCGAGCGGCGTCGCCAAGCTCGATGAGATGCTGGGCGGCAAAGGCTACTTCCAGGCCAGCACGGTCATGGTGTCGGGCACGGCGGGTACGGGAAAGACCAGCCTGGCGGCACATTTCGTCGATGGCGGCTGCCGGCGCGGCGACCGCTGTCTTTATTTCGCGTTCGAAGAATCGCCGGCGCAGATCATGCGCAACATGCGTTCGGTCGGCATTCACCTTCAGAAGTGGGTGGATCGCGGCTTGCTGACCTTCCATGCGATGCGTCCGACGAGCGTCGGCATGGAGACCCATATCAGCTTGATGCTGAAGCAGCTCCAGGATTTCCGGCCACACGTCGTCGTCCTCGATCCTATCTCGAGCTTCGAAGCGGCGGGCACGCCGCTCGACGCGCACGCCATGCTCATACGTGTGATCGATCTGTTGAAGGCGCGAGGTATCACGACGCTGTTCACCAGCCTGACGTCGGGCGAAGTCGCCTCCGAGCAAGCCGGCTCAGGCGTATCCTCGCTGATCGATGCCTGGATCTTGCTGCGCAACCTGGAGCAGGGTGGCGAGCGCACCCGGAGCCTCTACGTGCTCAAAGCGCGTGGCATGCGCCACTCGAATCAGATCCGGGAATTTCTCCTGACCGACCGTGGCGCCGACCTTCAGGACATCTACATCGGCCCCGAGGGCATTCTCGTTGGATCGGCTCGCGCGGACCAGGAGATGCGCGACCGCGCCTCCGCGGTCGCCTCGCGGCGGGACATCGAGCAGAAGAAAGAGGTGCTCGAGCGCAAGCACAAGGCGTTCCAGGCGCGCATCGCCGAGCTCGAAGCAGCCTATGCGGCGGAAGCTCACGACCTCAAGGGGGCGATCACCCAGGAAGAGGGGCGCCTGAAGATCGGGCTGACCGGGCGGACCACTCTGGCTGCTGACCGGCAACGCACGGACAGGACCAGCACCGGGACATCAGGGAGGGCCAGGCGATGAAGCGCGCGGCTTCGACGAAGAAGAAGGTGACCCGCGCGAGCGCCCGAAAGGCAGCCTCGCCCCGTCCGCAGCGGAACCGTGCCTCCGCAGCGACCGACTATGACCTCGTTCTGTTCATCAGTGGTGCCTCCGAGCGGTCCAGGGTGGCTCTCGCCAACATCAAGGTCATCGCCAACGAGCATCTGAAGGGGCGCTATAGGCTTTCGGTCGTCGACCTGTACCAACAGCCCCAGCGGGCGCGCGAGCATGAGATCATCGCGGTTCCCACCCTCGTCAGGCGCCTGCCGGCACCCCTGCGGCGGCTGGTTGGCGACCTGTCGGATGGGGATCGGGTCATGATCGGCCTCGATATCGTGCCGAAGTCGCGTAACGGATAGGGGCAATGGCGAGACGGCCCGATCCGCGCAGCGCTCGCCGAGCCGAACATCTCGAAGAGCTTGCGGCGCTGCGGGCCCGTGTGAGCGAGGCCGAGGATCTGCTGCGCGCGATCGGCCGCGGCGAGGTCGATGCCATCGTGAGGCAAGGACCGGCCGGCGATCAGGTCTTCACGCTGGAAGGCGCCGATCGACCCTATCGCACGATGATCGAGACGATGGCCGAAGGTGCGCTCAGCCTCACCACCGACGGGGCCATTCTCTACGCCAACACGCGCTTTGCCGAGCTGATCGGCTGTGATCTCGACCAGATCATCGGCGCGTCGCTCAAGGGCTTTGTCTCGCCAGACGACTCCGCCCGCTTCGACGAAGCCCTGCGCCGTGCCGCCGACGGCACGACCCGCGAGCGTCTTCAACTGCGTCGCGCCGACGGTCGGTTGTTCCTCGCCCAGGTGGCGCTGCGCGGCCTGGATGGCGAGGGCCGCCGGACCATCGTCGCGATCGTCACCGAGCTGGAGGGCGCGCCGATCGACACCGGCATCGGCGAGCCGGCCCGCAAGGCGGCGCAAATTCTCATGGGCGTGATCGGCGATGTCGAGCAGCGCATGAATCTCGAGGAGCAGCTCGAGCAGGAGCGCGCCCGGCTGCGGTCGGTCGTCGAGGCGAGCGGCGCCTTGATCGCCCTGGTCGATCCCAAGCTGCAGATCGCCATGGTGAACAAGGCGTTCACGGCCATCACCGGCATTGGCGAGGCAAAGGCGATCGGCATGCCCTTCGAGCAGGTGATCGACTGCTCCCTGGAGCGCGCCGCCATCGCCGAATGGCTCGGCAGGACGCCGCCCGGCGACGACGCCCGGACGGTCCAGTTCACCCGGCGCCTGACCGACCCGCAGGGCCGTGAACGCAGCATCTCGATAACGGCGGCGCCCGTGCTCGATGCCGACGGCAAGACGACCAGCGTGGTTTTCGTGGGCGTCGACGACACCGAACGGCGCGACGCCGAGCAGGCGCTGAACGATGCCGAGCGTTTCGCCACGGTCGGCGAGATGGCGGGCACGATGGCGCACGAGGTCAGCCAGCCGCTGCAGGTGATCAACCTCGCCTGCGAATCGGCGCGCGACGAGCTGCTGGAGGCCCGTGAGCGCGGCGATGCTCCCGATGCGGAGTTCGTGAGAGCCAAGCTCGACCGCATAACCCACCAGATCGAGACCGCGAGCCGCATCGTCGAGGACCTGCGCAACTTCGTCCGCGGTGGCGATGCCCGTTCGACCGCGCCCTTCGATCCCACCGAGGCGGTCAACAGCGCCGTCCGCCTGACCGAGTACGGGGCGCGGCAGGCGGGCATCGAGCTATCGTTGGAACTGGCCGGGCATCTTCCGCGGGTGGTCGGCAATGCCGGCCAGCTCGAGCAGGTGCTGATAAACCTGATCAACAATGCGCGCGACTCGGTCAGCGCGATCCAGGATCGGCAGGCGACCAAGATCATCGAGGTGTCCGCGTCGACGGTGATCCATGACGGCGTCGACCTGGTGCAGATCGCGGTCGCCGACAGCGGTCCCGGCATCCCGGCGCATGTCCTGCCTCACCTGTTCAATTCGTTCATCACCACGAAGGCCCGCGGCAAGGGCACGGGTCTGGGACTTCGCATCTGCCGACGGATCGTCGTGGAGATGCACGGCAACATACAGGCCACGAATCGTCCCCAGGGCGGCGCTCGTTTCGAGATCACCCTGCCGGCGATGCCCACCGTCGACCGGGACAGCCCGGGGCGCGCCTGGCCGGACCTTGCGGCATTGTTATCCGCGAAATCCACAGAACCGTAACTTGGGTTTCGCGTCGGGCTCAGCCTAAGACTGCAGACGGGCTGCGACCGCGGTCCGCGTCTTATCTCACAGGTCCAACATGACGACGGTTGCCGATACCGACAACGGCCGCGACCCGCGCGCCCTGCGCCCGATCCCGCGGTTCATCTTCGCCTCGCGCTGGCTGCAGTTGCCGCTCTACCTCGGCCTGATCGTGGCCCAGATGGTCTACGTCTACCTGTTCCTCAAGGAACTGATCCATCTCGTCCTGGAGAGCCCCGGCGTCACCGAGCAACAGGCCATGCTGATCGTGCTGGGCCTGATCGACGTGGTGATGATCTCCAATCTCCTGATCATGGTGATCGTCGGCGGCTACGAGACCTTCGTGTCGCGCATGCAGCTGAACCGCCATCCCGACCAGCCGGAGTGGCTGAGCCACGTCAACGCCAGCGTGCTCAAGATCAAGCTCGCCATGGCCATCATCGGCATCTCGTCGATCCACCTGCTGCGGACCTTCATCGAGGCCGGCCAGCTCGGCAGGCCCAGCGCGGCCCTCACCGAGGCCGGCATCATGTGGCAGTCGATCATCCACGGCCTGTTCATCCTGTCGGCCATCGGCATCGCCCTGGTCGACTGGATCTCGCAGCAGACAGGCGCAGCGCCCAGGGGCGGGCATCACTAGTTAGTAGTCTTCCTCCCCAGCGAAGCTGGGGAGGTGGCGCCGTCATACGGCGACGGAGGGGTCATGGGCAGCATTACTGATGCTCATGACCCCTCCGCCCGCTGCGCGGACACCTCCCCACGCGAAGCGTGGGGAGGAAGGTCTTACGGCCGATGCAGGCGAACGGGCTCGCGCGTCACGGTGCGCCGGCCACGCTTGTAGGCCATCAGCACCGGCGCCACGGTGCGCAGCGCCGTCACGGGGTCGGGCGCGTCGAGCACGACGAGGTCGGCCGGCGCACCGACGGCGATGCCGTAGTCCTTTAGCCGCATTAACCGCGCCGCCGATGAGGTCGTCATGTCCCAGGCCGCGCGCACCTCGGCGTCCGTGCCGCGCTGGGTGACGATTGCCTGCATGTTGACCTGACGCAGCAGCTGGCCGTCGCCGAACGGCGTGAAGGGGTTGAGGATGTTGTTGGACGCGACCGAGCAGAGCACGCCCTGCTCGGTCAGCCGGTTGGCGTCGACGACGTTGCGCGGCACGTTGTGGTCGGTGTGCCGGCCGCCGAGATAGAGGTCGGTCGCCGTCAGCACCGTCAGCGCGACGCCGGCATCGGCCATGCGCTTGGCCACCTTGTCCATGTCGGGCTGGCGCATGCTCGCGAGCTTTGACACGTGCCCGATCGCGACCCGGCCGCCCCAGCCGTATTTCTCGGTGAGCTCGCACACCAGCAGCGTGTCGAGCTCCTCGGCCGAGGCGCCGCTGTCGAGGTGCATGTCGATATCGACATCGAACTCGCGCGCCATCTCGAAGACGCGGCGGATCTGCGCCGGCCGGTCGGTGTCGTAGTTCGGCGCCGCGCCGACGACGGTTGCGCCGTTCTTGAGGGCGGCGACCATGAGCGCGTCGGTGCCGGGATTGTTGGTCAGCCCCTCCTGCGGCATGACGCAGATCTCGAGATCGATCGCCCAACGATAGCGGTCGATCAGGGCTTTCACGCCTTCCAGGCCGCGCAGCCCGACCTTCGGGTCGACCTCGACATGGGTGCGCATGCGCGTGCAGCCGTGCGAGATGCACTTCTCCAGGGTGCCGCCGGCGCGTTCGGCCACGTCTTCGACCGTGAAGGTGTGCTTGACCGCCGAGACGCGCTCCATCGCCAGGTGCGGGAAGCGCTTCTTCTCGTGGTCGCAGCGTCCCAGGATGCAGGACTTGTCGAGATGGATGTGCGTCTCGACGAAGCCCGAGCAGACCAGCCGGCCGCCGGCCTGCGCCTGCTCCTTCGCTGCGCCGGCGAGCCCGGAGCCGATGGCGGCGATGCGCCCGTCCTTCACGCCGATGTCGACGGCGGGCTGATCGGGCCGGCTGTCGGGAAGTCGCGTGTCGCGGAGCACAAGATCGAAATCCATCACCGACTCTCATTGCTGTTGGACGGCACGCATGTTGCAGTATGCGTCCCGGCTTTCATAGTCTTTGAGGGATCGGCCATGCTGTCTCGCCGTCGCTTCGCGGTTCTCGCCGCCCTTGCTGCTCCCCCTCTTGTGCGTGGGGGCGTCGCCGCGGCACAGACTCCCTGGCCGTCGAAGCCGATCCGCTGGATCGTTAACTTTCCGCCGGCGGGCGCGGCCGACATCCTGTCGCGAACCCTGGCCGAGTATTTCGGCAGCCGGCTCGGCCAGCCGATCGTCGTCGAGAACAAGCCCGGCGCCGGCGGCCTTTTGGGCGCCGACATCGTCGCCAAGGCGCGCGGCGATGCGCACGTCGTCATGATGTCGAGCGCCGCGTCGCACGGCATCGGACCGGTCCTCTACAAGGACGTGCCCTACGATCCGCTGGGCGACTTCACGCACATCCATCCGGTCGGGACGTTTCCCAGCGTGCTTGCCGTGAACGGCGGTTCGACGATCACGAGTGCCCGGCAGCTCATCGATCTGGCACGCAGCAAGCCCGGCGAGGTCACCTACGGCTCCGGCGGCAACGGCACGATGAACCATCTCGTCGGCCAGCTGCTGGCGCGGTCGGCCGGCGTGCAACTGACCCACATTCCCTATCGCGGCTCGGCGCCGGCGATGAACGACCTTTTGGGCGGCCAGATCACGGCGCTCATGGAGAGCCTGCCGACGGCGATCGGCTACTTCAATGCGGGGCGCATGCGTCCGCTCGCCGTCAGCGAAGCGGAAAGATCGCCGTCGCTGCCCGACACCCCGACCCTCCGCGAAGCCGGCTTCCAGGATGTCGTCGCGACCAACTGGTTCGGGTTCTCGGCGCCAGCCGACATCCCTCGTGACGTAGCCCTCCGATGGGAGACGGAGATCGCGACAGCGTTGCAGAGCAGCCAGGTCCGTGAGGCCTTCGGCAAGATCGGCGTCAGGCCCGGCGCCTTGGGAGCGGCCGCCTATACCGACTTGATCCGCAGCGAACTCGCGCGATGGAAGGAAGTCATTCGCATCGGCAACATCCGCGCCGATTAGTACCAACTATCATTGAACGGTGACTCACGGCTGTCACCCCGAGCGCAGCGAGGGGCCTTTGAAGCCACAGGAAAGGTCCCTCGCTGCGCTCGGGATGACACCGGGGCCTGTATCAGGCAACTGCGATTCCGCGTACTAGCGCTCTTCGGCGGCGAGCTTCACGCCCAGCCCGATCAGGGCCACGCCCGTGATGCCGTCGAGCGTGCGGCGGATGCGCGGCCGGCGCAGGGCGTCGGCCATGCGCGCGGTCGCCAGCGCATAGCCCGTCAGCCACAGCAGCGTCATGGCGCTGAACAGCAGGCCCAGTGCCGCCAAGCCCGTGAAGTCCGTTGCGCCAGCCGGCGCGAACTGCGGCAGCATCGAGGAGAAGAAGGCGGCAATCTTGGGATTGCCGAGGTCGCTCACCACGCCCTGCAGATAGGCCTGTCGCGGCCGCAATCCGCGGGCCGCCGGCTCAGCGATCGCCTGCTGAAGCGCGCTGGGGCCGAAGGCGGCGCGCAGCGATTGCACGCCCAGCCATATGAGATAGGCGGCACCGGCGTATTTGACGGCGAGGAACAGCGGCTCGGAGGCGATCAGCAGGGCCACCAGGCCCGCCGAGGTGGCGAGCGCCCAGATCGCGAGGCCGGTGGAGACGCCGAGCGCCGTCGCCAGGCCGGCCGAACGGCCGCCCAGCAGGGCGTTGCGGATGGTCATGGCGGTGTCGGGTCCCGGCGTGCAGATCACCAGGGCGGCAATGCCGATGAAGGCGATGAGTGGTCCGGTCAGGTACTCCATCGAGCTCTCCTTCGGCTAGCCGCTCTTGCGGCTCTCCATGATGGTGATCGTCTGCATGATCATGCCCGGATCGACGGCTGATCGCCCCTTGAACGGCTGGTCCATGACGAACACGAAGCCGATGAAGGTGCCCAGCACGGCCATCTGGCAGCCCAGGATGATGGCGCGAAAGCGCGTCCGCTCGATGTTGCTGCTGACGAACAGCAGCAGCACGACGGCAAACCCGATGGCCTCCCAGAAGACCGCCGACAGCGACACAGTCACGGCGTTGAGCCGCGAATCGCGCGCCTCGGCCACCTGGTCGAACGAACGCAGCATCTCGGCGTAGATCGTGACCTGTCGCCCCTGCAACGGCTCGAGGGCCAGCACGCCGCGCGAGACGAGGCCGAAGGCGTCCTGGGTCTTGTCGCTGCCGTCGCCGTGCGCCAGCTTCGGCCATTCGTCGCTGACGATCGACCGCGCATAGGCGAGAAGATGGGGCCGGACCGCATCCGCCGTTTCGTGGCCATAGCGCACCAGCAGCCGGTCGAAGCGGTTGATGCTGGAAGCCTCCGCCGAGACCAAGGCATCGACCTTGCGATAGTTGGACTCCGCTTCGACCAGCGTGAAGGCAATCACGAAGCTCGTGGCCGTGAACAAAGTGCCCTGCAGCCGCAGCACGAAGTCGGTTTTTTCGGCGTCGGGATTCAGCCAGGGAAGGCGATGGGTCACCGGCGGCAGGACCGTAATCAGTCCGGACAGCACGGCGGCGCAGGCGACCAGCAGCAGCCAGTCGGGGAGGGAATAAAGCCAGTCGATCACAGTCGGATGCTTCGTCTCACGGGTCGATCAACACGCCGGGATTCATCATCCCCTTGGGATCGAGTTCGCGCTTGGCGCCGCGCAAGGCCTTGGCGAACAGCTCCGGTCGTTGCTTATCATAGAACGGCCGGTGGAAGCGACCGACGGCATGATGGTGGGTGGTCGTCCCGCCATGCTCGACGGTGGCCGCCGTGCAGGTCGACAGCACCTCCATGAACTGATCGAGCGCGATGCGCTTGTCCAGGATGCCGCCGAAGGTGAAATAGAGGCAGGGGCCGTCGGGATAGACGTGGGTGAAGCGGCAGGTGACGGTGCCTTCGCGGCCTGTGACGCGCTTGATCGTGTCCCGGGCGATCTTCGTGATCTTCCGGTGGAAGTCGGGGACACGCTCCCAGGTCATCGACGTCTCGAAGGTCGAGGAGAGGATGCCGCGCGCCACCGCGTGCTCGCCGTAGTGTGGGGCCCGGATGAACTTGTTGCGCCAGGCGCCGGCTGCGCCCGAGCGATGGGCGTTCTCGTCGTCGGCGCCGGGCTCGGGCACGCCGCCGTGGCCGGCGCAGATCTCCAGCGCCCGCTTCATCCAGGCATCGAGCGGATGGTCGGCCGATTCGAAGGCGAGCACGAGCACCGCTTCCTCATTGCTCCACGGGATGTTGGGCAGCGCCTCGCGCGCCTCGAGCAGCCGGCAGTTGGCGGGATAGAGCCCCGCCTGGGTGATCTCGCGCACCGCGTCGGCGCCGTCGAAGAAGCTCTTGAAGCGCACGGAAGCCGAAGCGCGGAACGTCGGCTTCTTGCGCAGGCGCACCCAGGCTTCGGTGATGATGCCCAAAATGCCCTCGGAGCCGATGAACAGGCGGTCGGGGCTGGGGCCGGCGCCGGAACCGGGCAGGCGGCGGCTCTCCAGCGTGCCGGCCGGCGTCACCACGCGGGTGCTTTCGACGAAGTCGTCGATGTGGGTGTAGAGCGTGGCGTAGTGGCCGCCCGAGCGCGTGGCGATCCAGCCGCCCAGGGTCGAGCAGCGATAGGCCTGCATGTAGTGGCGCATGGTGAAGGGGCTGTCGCGCAGCTGGTCCTCGATCGCGGGCCCATAGATGCCGCCCTGGATGCGCGCGGCGTGGCTCACCGCATCGACTTCCAGCACCTTGTCCATGTGGCGCGTCGAGATCGTCACCACCTTGTCGAACTGGGCGCCGGGCTCGATGCCCTTCACCACCGACGAGCCGCCGCCGTAGGGGATCGCCTTGGCGCCGATCCTGTCGCACCAGTCGAGCAGGCGCACGACGTCCTGCTCGTTCTCGGGGAAGGCCACGGCGTCGGGCGGGTTGGGCACTTGCCGCATGAACATGCGCGTGGTGTCGAAGCCCGCCTTGCCGTAGCTGTGCTCCAGCCGCGTCAGGTGATCGGTGCGCACGATGTCCTTCAGCGCATCGGGCACGGCCATGCGCGGCGCGCGTAGCGTGATCTCCTCGGGCTTGGGCGGCGGCGTGATGTCGAAGCCGTTGAGGCCGTAGCGCTGGGCGATCTCGGCTTCCCAGGGCTTGATCTCTTCCGGCGTCAGGTCCTCGTCGGCATAGCCCCAGGCATAGAACTTCTTCTGCCGCCGCATGTTTCCTCCGATTTGTTCGTTGTTCAGGCCGCGAACGCGACGGGCCTGTTCGTTCCCTTGATCTGCGTGCGATGCATGATGCGCCGCGCCGCGCCGTCGAACGGATCGCGCCGGTGCATGGTCGAACGGTTGTCCCACATCACCAGGTCGCCGAGCTTCCAGACATGCTGGTAGACGAAGCGCGGCTCAGTGGCGTGCGCCCACAGGTCCTCGAGCAGCGCGTCGGACTCCTCGCGCGAATAACCTTCGATGTAGGAATTGCGCCGCCGGCCGAAATAGAGCGTGGCACGGCCGTTGCCGGGATGGCGCAGGATCGCCGGATGCCAGGCGCCGGGTGCCGCCATGGGATCGTCGGTCGGCGTCACGCCCTTGCGCAGGTAGCCGCCCGAATTGTAGGTGCCGTCGTGTTTTATGCGCCGGCCCTCGATCCGCAGCGCCAGGTCGGCGGGCAGCGCCGCGCAGGCCGCCTGCATGCCGCAGAACCAGGTGTTGCCGCCGCTTTCGGGGATCTCCAGCGAATAGAGCATGGAGGCGTCGGGCGGCGTGTCGAGGTAGCTCATGTCGGTGTGCCACACCGCCTCGCCGGCGCCGAGTGCGCCGATCGGATCGCCCTTGGCGTCGAGCACATTGGAGACGACGTAGATGTCGGGATAGCCGGGCGGGCTGATGCGGCCGCGCTCCTGGTTGGGCGGTGGGTCGAGCTCGCCGAAGCGGCGGCTGAAGGCCAGAAGGTCTGTTTCGCTGAGCTGCTGGCCGCGCAGCAGGATCATGGAATGCTCGGTCCAGGCGCGCTCGATCGCCGCGAAGTCCTGATCGCTCAGTGATCGCAGATCGACGCCGGAAATCTCCGCGCCCACCGCCTCGCTCACCGGACGCACCGTCACGGCCATGTCTCTTCCTCCGTATGCGACCGGATGATCGGCTCGCAGCGGCGGTCGATCAAGCGTCGAGGATTGCCGTGATCAGCGGCTTAACCGTCACTAAGGAAAGCCCCAGGGGTCGCGAGCTTCCATCGGAAGGTTGGCTGGGTTGGTTTCCCCACAGCTGTTTTCCAGCACTTGCACGGCATTGCTGGGCATCGTCGATACAGAATGATTGTCTATTTTGTAGCGGTAGCAGAGCGACAGGGTGAAGTACGTTAGCCCGAGCGCAACAATCGCAGTAGATGTCGTGTGTTTGACGATCGCCATCTTTGGATGGATCTCGTCGATCACGTGCAACAATCCTACGATGATGCAGAGGATTGCGGCGACGTAGTAGGTGATGCTGAAGTCGGGATACAATGCTGCCTCCAGACGTTGGGCAGCTTCCCAAATATCGGCATTCGAGTGCCTTTGCTGGCGAGCGATTCAACTATTAATCCCGACTCCCAAAAGCTTTGTGTTGATGCTTTTTCTTCCGACAGGATCGCCTTCAAGTCAGAACTTCAGAGAATTTCGGCGAATCGGCCAACCGAGGATTGGGCGATTCAAAGGCACAAATGGCCCGACGGGAAATTTTCGAAATCGCTGCGAGCGCGGTGGTCGGCGGTATCAAATTTTCCCCAAGGGACCTTCAAGCAGTTAGGTGCTTTTGTGCCTACAACCAGGGAATGCGACGCCCGACGGGGCGATATACTATTGCTAGTTGCAGCCAACAATTGGTCCTCCTTGTGAACCTTGTTCCGCCGACCATATTATTTGTCACATGGGTGGACTGATCACGATGTCAGTCCAGGGAAGGCAAATGCCGGCACAATTTTCCGAAATTTTCGGAAGTTTCGGTGACACAAAAGTGCCGGTGTGTGTGGGGAGAAAATGGTCGATCTCTCGTTAAGGTCTAGCCGTCTCTTTGAAGTGCGCAACCTCGGCGAAGTGCTTCCAACGCTTGGCTATCCTCCGACGGAAGGCGGATACGAACGCCTGCGGAGCGACTTCAAGTCGCTCGATGGCCAACGAAACCTCTTCAGCAAGACCGATACACTCCGCGACTTCGGGAAAATGATGAGCCGGTTCAACGATCGGCTTGAGCCGCCGAGCGGACGGCTGGTCTATCAACACATGAGGCGGGAAGTCTTCCTGAAGTACTCCACTGGAGGCTACATCGCCGGCATGGTGTACGTAATGGGCGTGGAGAAAGGCATTTTCGCCCACGGCGATGGAAATGTAGAAGCGGCCATCAATAAGCTGATCGTGAAACACACCTTTTGTGTCGATGGTCTCAGAGAGGCGTGCCGCGACATGGCCAAAAAGCGCAATGGCCACGCCGACGGGCACGGCGACTGGGTGGGTGTAGTGGCCGAGATCGCCGGTGCCGCCAAACTGCACAACGATGTCGTTCAGATGGTCGCAAATCGATATCGAACGCGAGAGGATGTCTGCAACCGGATCAACGAAGCCGCCAAGGAAGTTTGCGGTCCTGGCATCTCAACCATGGTTCACGACCAAGCTCACCTGAAGAGGTTTCGCAAGCGCCGAGGCTTTGAGGCGATCCCAGCCAGGCTCCTGCCCCCACTTCCGGAGTAACGGGCGCGCCTGCATCAAGCTCCCAGCAGCTGCTTCATCCAGCTCGTCAGCTTGGCCGCGGCGGCGAGCGCGATCGGCCCTGCGAAACCGGCATCGGTCGGCCATTGCGCCACCTTGAGATTGTGGCTGGCCGCGGGAATGACCACCGCTTCGCCGGGCGCGTCGCGCTTGCCGAGCGCGTCGATCAGGGGCTGCACGTCTTCCATGGGCACGACCTGGCGATCGGCCGCGCCCTGCAGCACCAGGCAGGGCAGGCGCGATGCTAAAAGCGCCTGCGCGGGATCGAACGCCAGCAGCTGCTGCAGGAACGGCCCGGCATAGGGCGGAAAGAGCGCGCCGAGCTCGCGCGGCAGGTCGGCCGGCACGTGGCCGGTCGCCTCGATGGCGGCGATGGCGCGATCGGTCGGCGCTAAAAGATTGGGGGCGCCGCGTCCGATCTGGGCGCGCAGGATGTCTGAAAGCTTCCGGCCGGGCGCGGCCACCAGCACCATGCCGTGCGGCGGGTTTTTGGCGATGGTGGGCGCCGCGGCCAGCACCAGCAGACCGCCCTCGCTGTGGCCCAGCAAGGCCGTGGCATAGGCCTTGATCTCGTCGTGCTTCACCAGCTCGCCGTGGGCGGCGGCGACGTCGGCGACGAAATTGTCCCACGAGAAGAAGCGCTCCAGCTCGGCGACCGAGCCGTTGGGCTTGGACGTCGAGGCGCCGATGCCGCGCTTGTCGTAGCGCAGGCTGGCGATGCCGGCCTCGGCCAGAAGCTCGGCGATCTGCTTTAGAAGATCGATGCGGTCGGGGACCAGCGTGTTGTTGCCGTCGCGGTCGGTCGGGCCGCTGCCCGAGACCAGCACGACGCCCGGCACCTTCTCGAGCTCGCTCCAGATCGGCAGCAGCAAGGTGCCGGCGAGCGTGGCGCCGTCGCTGCCGGCAAAGCGCACGGCGCGCTGCTTGGTGCCCTTGGCATAGAAGCGCGGCCGCGGTTGCTGCGCGTCTGCCGCCGTTGGCGCAAGGGCGGCCAGCGCCAGCAGTGCGCGACGCGCGATCATTCGTGGACGCGACCCCAGCGCGGCCGCTGCTTGCCGCTCACGATATGGACGTGGAAATGGAACACGATCTGGCCGCCATTGGCGCCGTTGTTGGCGACCAGGCGATAGCCGTCCTGCTCCAGGCCGAGCTGGCGCGCCACGGTGCCGACGGCGCGCCAGAAGCCGGCGACGGTCTCGGTCGGCGCCTTGGCGCTGAAGTCCATGTTGGAGACGTACTCGCCCTTGGGGATCACCAGCACGTGGACCGGCGCCTGTGGGTTGATGTCATGGAAGGCAAGCGCATGGTCGTCTTCGTAGACCTTCTTGCATGGCAGCTCACCGCGCAGGATGCGGGCGAAGATGTTGTTGCGATCGTAGTCGGCCATGGCCCCGGTTTAGCGCGAGGCCGGCGGCCCGTCACCGTGGGCCCGTCACTTCTGCTTGCGTGACGCCTTCTCGGCGATGCCCGACAGGCCCTCGCGGCGGGCGAGCTCGTTCCACACGGATTGGGGTTTTACGCCGATCGCCGCCCACAGGGTGAGCAGGTGGTAGAGCATGTCGGCGCTCTCGCCCACGAGCTTGGGCCGGTCGCCGCGGATGCCCTCGATCAGCGCCTCGACGGCTTCCTCGCCCAGCTTCTTGGCGATCTGCTGGCGGCCGCGGCTGAACAGGCGGGCGGTGTAGGAGGTGTCGGGGTCGGCGCCCTTGCGGCTGTCGATCACGAGATAGAGGCGGTCGAGCACGTGCTCGTCGACGCCGCTGGCAGCGCCGTTGCCGCGCTTCTTCTTGTGCGCTTTCTTGGCTTTCTTGTTCTTGGCCATCCGGGGAAGTACTCCACGCCCGAGGGGACGGGCGATTGCGTGCGCCTCTTACTGGAGCGCTACGGCAATTCTACTTCAAAATCACGCGTTGCGCGAGATTTGTCGGATGGGAACGCCGGCCTGGGCGAGTCGCTCCTTGGCCTGGGCGATGGTGAACTCGCCGAAATGGAAGATCGAGGCGGCGAGCACCGCCGAGGCGCCGCCCTGCACGACCCCCTCGACCAGGTGATCGAGCGTGCCGACGCCGCCCGAGGCGACGACCGGCACCGGCACGGCGTCCGACACCGCGCGGGTGAGCTCGAGGTCGAAGCCCGACTTGGTGCCGTCGCGGTCCATCGAGGTCAGCAGAATCTCGCCTGCGCCCGAATCGGTCATCTGCTTGGCCCAGCCGACGGCGTCGAGGCCCGTGGCCTTGCGGCCGCCATGGGTAAAAACCTCCCAGCGGCCGGGCGTGGTCTGGCGGGCGTCGATCGCCACCACGATGCACTGGTCGCCGTACTTCTCGGCCGCCTCGCGCACGAACTCCGGCCGCGCCACGGCGGCCGAGTTGATCGAGACCTTGTCGGCGCCGGCCAGCAGCAGGCGGCGGATGTCCTCGACCTGGCGCACGCCGCCGCCCACGGTCAGCGGCATGAAGCACTGCTCGGCCGTGCGCGCCACGACGTCGAGGATGGTGTCGCGGTTCTCGTGGCTCGCCGTGATGTCGAGGAAGGTGAGCTCGTCGGCGCCGGCGGCATCGTAGACGCGCGCCTGCTCGACCGGATCGCCGGCATCGCGCAGCCCGACGAACTGCACGCCTTTGACGACGCGGCCGTCCTTGACGTCGAGGCAGGGGATGATGCGGACTTTTAGCATCGCTATTCGCCCTTCAGCACGCGGATGGCGTCGGGCACCGTGACCCGCCCATCGTAAAGCGCACGGCCGACGATGGCGCCGATGATGCCGAACTCCTCGGCGGGCCGCAGCTCTCGCAGGTCGTCGAGCGAGCTGACGCCGCCGGACGCAATGACCGGCGTGGTGAGATGCTGGGCAAGCGTCACCGTGGCGTCGACATTGACGCCGCCCATGGCGCCGTCGCGGTCGATGTCGGTGTAGATGATGGCGGCGATGCCGGCGTCCTCGAAGCGCAGCGCAAGGTCGAGCGCACGCACCGTGCTCTGCTTGGTCCAGCCGTCGACGGCCACGAGCCCGTCGCGCGCATCGATGCCGACGGCGATCTGGCCGGGCCACTGCTTGCAGGCGGCCTTCACCAGGCCCGGCTCCTTGACCGCCACGGTACCCAGGATGACGCGTTGCACCCCTGCCTCGATCCACTGGGCGATGCTCTCGATGGTGCGGATGCCGCCGCCGAGCTGGGCCGGGACCTTCACTTCCTTGAGGATGCTCTGGACGGCGGCGCGGTTGACCGGATGGCCCTCGACCGCGCCGTTGAGATCGACCAGGTGCAGCCATTCGCAGCCGGCATTGGCGAAGGCCTTGGCCTGGGCCGCCGGGCTGTCGTTGAACACCGTGGCCTTGGCCATGTCGCCGCGCAGCAGGCGCACGCACTTGCCGTCCTTGAGATCGATGGCGGGAAACAGGAGCATGGCGGCGCGGATTTAGCGTGTCGGGCCGCGCCGCGCCACCCTCCGGTGCGTCGCGTTGGCTAATACTCCCGGCGCGGCGGCCGGCTGCGGCGGTCGGCCGGCTGGGCCTCCATTTCGAGCTCAGGGCCGCGCTTGCGCAGCGTCTGCTCGATCATGCCGCGCCCCAGGCGCGTCTTGTCGTCGCCTTCGATCAGCCAGGCGACGCCGCCGGCGCGGGCGACCTGGCCGGCCCGGCGCAGGGCGTCATCGAGCATTTCGTAGGTTGCCGGCAGCAGGCGGTGCTTGGTGGCGAGGAATTCGCGTTCGGTGGTGCAGGTGTAGCCGACGGTCCACCAAAGCCTGTAGGTCATGCGAAGTTCCCTTCTCTGCGACCCACGACGGACCGGCGGTCAATCTAGTCCAAACGCGGTGCCGATCACAGGCCGGTATAGCGTTGTCGGAGTCGCATGGCGAAGCGGCAAAGTGGCGGCTAATCTGCCCCCCGAACACAAGGACCACCATGACCCGTTTCACGCCCGATCTCTTTGCCGGCTCCGCGGCCGAGCTCACCGCCATCCGCCGCGACATCCATCGCCATCCCGAGACCGCCTTCGAGGAGCAACGGACCGCGCAGATCGTCGCCGAAAAGCTGCAGTCGTGGGGCATCGAGGTCCATCGCGGGCTCGCCACCACCGGGGTGGTCGGCACGCTGAAGGGCAAGCGGCCGGGCCAGAAGACGATCGGCCTGCGTGCCGACATGGATGCGCTGCACCTGCAGGAGAAGAACGACTTCGACTACGCCTCGGTGCACGCCAACAAGATGCATGCCTGCGGCCACGACGGGCACACCACCATGCTTTTGGGCGCGGCGAAGCATCTGGCGAAGGCGCCCGATTTCGCCGGCACGGTGCACTTCATCTTCCAGCCGGCCGAAGAGGGGCTGGGCGGCGCGCGGGTGATGATCGAGGAAGGCCTGTTCGAGAAGTTCAACTGCGATGCCGTCTACGGCATGCACAACATGCCGGGCTTCCCCTCCGGCCACTTCGCCATCCGCGCCGGCGCCATGCTGGCCTCGTCCGACAGCTGGCAGGTCACCTTCAAGGGCACCGGCGGCCACGGCGCCATGCCTGAGCGCGGCACCGATCCGACCTTCGTTGCCGCCCAGTTCATCGTGGCGGTGCAGGGCATCATCGGCCGCAATGTGTCGGCCAGCCAGTCCGCCGTCCTGAGCGTCGGCCATATCGCGGCGGGCAGCGCGGGCTCGCCCAACGTCATTCCGTCCGAGGTGCTGGTGAGCGGCACGGCGCGCAGCTTCTCGGCCGACGTGCGCGATCTTTTAGAGCGGCGCCTGGCCGAAGTGGCCGCGGGCATCGCCCAGGCCGGCGGCTGCACGGCGGAGAGCAAGTACCTGCGGCGCTATCCGGCGCTGGTCAACAGCGTCGAGCAGACGTCACTGGCGGTCGAGGCTGCGGCGATGACAGTGGGTCGCGACAAGGTCGATCCCAACACGCCGCGCATCTCGGGCGCGGAGGACTTCGCCTTCATGCTGGAGAAGAAGCCCGGCGCCTACATCATGATCGGCAATGGCGGCCCGGACGAAGGCGGCTGCCACAACGTCCATTCGCCGCTCTACGACTTCAACGACCGCATCCTGACGACGGGCGC
>JAKFVH010000197.1 GCA_021732285.1 Reyranella sp.
CGCGGCACTTCGCCGAGATCGCCGTGGTGACGCGCCAGCACGCCATCCTGAACGGCAACGTGGTGATGAACAAACCGCTGACGGTCGAGGAGCATCACGCCTCGCGCATGATCTCCGATCCCTTCCGGCTGTTCGACTGCAGCCTGGAGAGCGACGGCGGTGCCGCGATCATCGTCAGCGCTGCCGACCGCGCGCGCGACCTCAGGAAGCCGCTGGTCACGGTGATGGGCGTGGCCGAAGGCCATCCCGAATCGCCGGCCTCGATCGCCCAGCGACCCGACCTGCTGGAGTTCGGCCTGGCCAAGGCGGCTCCGCGCGCCTACGACATGGCGGGCGTCGGGCCCAAGGACATCGACGTCGCCGAGATCTACGACTGCTTCACCTTCACGGTGATCAACCAGCTCGAGATGTTGGGCTTCTGCAAGAGAGGCGAGGGCGGGCCGTTCATCATGGATGGCCGCATCGGCGTGGGCGGCGAACTGCCGATCAACACCCATGGCGGGCTCCTGAGCCAGGGCCACGTCGTGGGCCTCAACCATGTCGTCGAATTGACGCGACAGTTGCGCCGCGAGGCCGGCAAGGCGCAGGTCAAGGATGCCGAGGTCGGTTTGGTCACGGGCTATGGCGACATGGGCGACGGCTCGGTCGCGATCCTGCGGAGGGCGGCATGAACGCGCCCGTGCCCGAGCGTCCGCTGCCGACGCCGACGCGCGAAAGCCAGCCTTTCTGGGACGGCATGCGCGAAGGCCGGTTCATGGTCCAGCACTGCTCCGCATGCGGCAAGGCGCGGCACTATCCGCGGCCGGTCTGCCCGCACTGCTTCTCGATGGAGAGCAGCTTCAAGGAGATGCCGAGCGGCGGCGGCGTCCATACTTGGACGGTGTGCCACCATCCCTTCAACTTCTTCTTCAAGGCATCGGCGCCCTACGTCGTGGCGCTGGTCGACATGGACGCCGGCGTGCGCGTGAACGCGCCGCTGCGCGGTGTCGCCGAAGCCGACATCAAGATCGGCCAACGCGTGAAGTTGGGCTTCGAGCCGGTGACCAAGGAAATCACCTTGCCGTTCTTCGTTGCCGAATGAGTTGAGTGGCGTGCGTGAGGAGGGGAGAAAGAGACTTCAGGGAGGAAAAACAATGAAACGGTCGGCGTTCGTCACGGCTCTCCTGGCTGCCGTGTTGCTGCCCTTTGCCACTGTCGCGCAATCCGACTGGCCGAACCGGCCCGTCACTTTCATCGTGCCCTATCCGCCGGGCGGCCTGAACGACGCGGTGGCGCGTGTCTTCGCCGACCGCATGACCAGCGAGCTTGGCAAACAGGTGCTTGTCGACAACAAGGCGGGGGCTGCAACCACCGTTGCCTCCAACTTCGTCGCCAAGGCGGCTCCCGACGGCTACACGATCTACGGCGGCGGCACGTCGCTGGTGATCAATCCCACGCTCACCGGCAACGTGCAGTACGATCCGCACAAGAGCTTCGATTACGTGTCGCTGATGTCGTTCACGCCCTTCATCCTGCAGGTCAACGCCGAGTTCCCGGCCAAGACCATGGCCGAGCTGATCGCGGTCGTGAAAGCCAATCCCGGCAAGTACAACATCGCGAGCTCGGGCATCGGCGCCACCAACCATCTCGCCGCCGAGCTGTTCAAGGCACAGACCGGGCTGAAGCTCACGCACGTGCCCTATCGCGGCGGCGCCCAGGCCGGCCAGGATCTCGCCGCCGGCAATGCGCAGCTGATGTTCTCCGCTTCGCTCGAGGCCAAGCCGTTCCTCGATTCCGGCAAGACCCGCGCCATCGCCATTTCCAGCCTGAAGCGCTCACCGGCGTTCCCCAACATCCCGACAGTGGCCGAATCGGCCAACCTGCCCGACTTCGAGGCGGTGTTCTGGCAGGGCCTGGTGGTGCCGGCTGGCACGCCCAAGCCGATCATTGACCGCCTGCAGAAGGTGATCGCCAAGATCGCCGCCGACCCCGAGATGATCGAGCGCTTCAAGGTGCAGGGTGTCGATCTCCGCAGCTCGACGCCGGAGGAGTTCAGGGCGCATCTCAACAAGGAAGAGAAGCGCTGGGTGACCCTGATCAAGGAGCAGGGCATCAAGCCGGAGTAGTGCTGGGGGCGCGTCTTCTCATGCTCTTCCGGACCGCGCGCCTCCTGGCGCGCTCATGAGCATGAGCGAGCGAGACGCTCGCGGTCCGGAAGACCATGACGCGCCACTGGAGTGGCGCGCCCCCAGCATCACAGCGCCTTCCGGAACGTCAGATTGAACCGCCGCCCCCCGGTCAGCGGATGCTCGCCGTCCTTCAGGGCCAGCACGCCGTGATAGACGAGGCGTGAGGGGCCGCCCCAGACGACGATGTCGCCGTGCTGTAATGGCACCTTCATCGGCCGGTCCGAGCGCTTCAGGCCGCCGAACTGGAACGTGGCAGGCAGGCCGAGCGATACCGAGACGACCGGATGAGCGTAGTTCTGCTCATCCTTGTCCTGGTGCAGCGACAGGCGCGTGCCGGGTTCGTAGCAATTGATCAGGCAGGCCTCGGGCGCGAAGCCGTCGAAGCCCGCGTCGCTTGCCGCCTCGCGCGCGAGGGTTCGGAAGATGTCCGGCATCGCGGGCCAGGCCGCGCCAGTTTCGGGGTCGCGCGGATCGTAGCGATAGCCGGTGCGGTCAGTGACCCAGCCGACCCGTCCGCAATTGGTCATTGCCACCGACATCTGGAAGCCACCAGGCGTGACCATCCGCCGGAAGGGCGACTGCGCGACAACCCCCTCGATGGCGTCGAGCAGGGCCCGGTCGACTGCCAGTGCGCGCCCGCGCAGCAGCACTGCACCGTCGCGGAGCGTCTTCCGGCCATCGAGGGCGAACAGGTCGGACATCAGGGCATCAATATGGCGGCAAGATTCCGAATTCCAATCCGCCAGCGGAGCGTCATTTCGGGGCGGCTTCCCTATCTTCGGCTCATCGAAGAATGAGCGATGGAGAAGACCATGAATACGATCCGCTATGCCTTTGGCGACAGCTTGCTCGGCCCATTTGTTGCCGCCCTGTCCGTGCGCGGTCTGGCCATCGTAGCGTTCGATGCGGGCCTCGCCGAGATCGAAGGACGCTTTCCGGACGCCGACCTCGTCGAGGATCAGACCGCGCTGGGCGAAACGATCGGCAAGCTCGCCGCCAAGATCGACCACCCGGAAAATGACGCCGATCTCACGCTCGACCTGCAGGGGTCGGATTTCGAGTGTCGCGTGTGGAACGCGCTGCGCGAGATCCCGGCAGGCACGACCACCACTTACGGCGAGATCGCGGCCCGCCTCGGTGTGCCGCGACAGGCGCGTGAAGTCGGCGAAGCCTGTGCCGCCAACAAGCTCGCCGTCGTCGTGCCGTGCCACCGGGTCGTCAAGAAGGACGGCTCGATCTCCGGCTATCGCTGGGGCGTGCGGCGCAAGGGCAAGCTGCTGGAGCGAGAACACAGCGCCCGGCTCTTGCAGCCGGCCGTCGTCCCCATACATGGAATGACAGCCAGCTAGCCATTTGGAGACGCGTGATGAAGATTTGGGCAGGTGCCGTGATCGTCGGTTTTGCAACACAGGCATCTGCCCAATCCGGCGACGCCGCCAAGGGGCAGCGCGTCTTCAACCAGCAATGTCGGGCCTGCCACACCCTGGAGAAGGGCGGCGCCCAGACCACCGGTCCCAATTTGCACGGCGTGTTCGGCCGGAAGGCCGGGACGGCCGAAGGCTTTGCCTTCTCCGAGGCCATGGTGAAATCCGGCATCGTCTGGGATGACAAGACCATGGCCGACTACAACCGCGATCCCAAGGGCAAGGTGCCCGGCACCAAGATGGTGTTCAACGGCGTCAAGCAGCAGGGCCAGCTCGACGACCTCGTGGTCTATCTCAAGCAGGCAACTCAGTAGGATCGTCAGGGTTCGGCAGAACTTGCGAAGGCCTGGATGACCACGTCGACCTCGCGGGCCGCCGCCGGCGCGTTCTGCGGCCAGTCCTGCCTGATCTTCAGGACATAGTTGCGATAGCCCGTCACGAACAGGCGGGTGAAGACCGGCCGCTTGTCGCGGGGCAGGATGGCCGTGAACGTGATGCAACGGAAGACCATCGCTCCAACGGTGCAGTCTCCTGGCCCTTGTGACGGCTTGAGTTGCTCGTAGCGGCCGGCTTTGGCACCGGTCTCGACATCGGCGATGGCCTGTTGGAATTGCGTCAGCACGACACTGCTGCGGGCGCCCGGCGGGATCTTCGCGATGCCGAAATTGTAGATGTAGAAGGTGGTCGTTATCGCCTGCGTTTCGTAGTTCCAGGCGTAGCCGAGTTCAGGCGCGGCGTTTGACTGGCTGTAGTCGATGGAGCCGACTTTGCGAGCCGGCCCGATCGTGTCGGGAAAGGCGAGGCCGGTCTCGGCGTTGCGTTCAGGCGCCGGCGCGCGGGCGGGCTGCGCCATTGCTGCAAGCGCGAGGAGAACCGCCATTCCAGCGGCGGCAATGCCCAGGAACCGACGAAGCATCGATCCGCATTTTAGACGTTGGCGGTGGCGCTGTCCCGAGATCTGACATAGACGCCGGCGCCCAGCACCAGCCCGAGACTGAGCACGCCGAAGGCCACGCGATAGGCGAGATCGGAGTTGCCGAAGGCCTCGACGATGTAGCCGACCAGCGCCGGCAGCACGGTGAGGCCCAGGCACTGCGCCATGTTGACGGTGGTGACGCCGCGGCCGGCCAGCCGGTCGGGAAAGAGCGCACGGCCCTGCGCCACGATCACCGTGCCGAAGGCGCAGAAGAAGCAGAAGGCGGTGAGCAGCACGACGGCGAGCGCAAGCGATGGCTTGGGCAGCAGGGCGAGGACTGCCAGCAGCGCCACCGAGATTGCGGCGCCGCCCACGACGACCTTCTTGCGCGAGCGCAGCAGGCGATCCATCGGCCCGTAGGCCAGGATGCCCAGGATCTGCGCGACGCCCATGACCAGCAGCACGTTGCCGCGCTGTACGGCGTCGAGCTTGTACACATCGTAGAGATAGGGCCCGCCCCATACGCCCAGCACCGTGAGCATGGTGGCATAGGCGAAGAAGTGCATGGCGAGCACCGGCATCAGCCCCGGCGTGGTCCACACTTCCAGCAGTCCCCTGACGATCTCGCCGAAGCTTTCGCGTTTGATGGGCGGCGCCGGCTGGTCGGGCGGCCGGTCGCGCACGACAACGTAAAAGGCCACGGCCACCAGCACCGTCACCGCGGCGAGGCCAAGGAAGCCATTGCGCCAGCCGACGGTCGCCGCAATCCAGGCAAGCGGCGTGGCCGCGGCAAGCGTGCCGATGTTGGAGGCGGCGAACACCCAGGACATCGCCGTCGCGAGCTTGGCCGGCGGGAACCAGCGCGCGCACAGGAACACCGCCGACATGAAGGAGGCCGCACATCCCACGCCGACCACGGCGCGGCCGCCGATCAGGTCGGCGGCGTCCGACGCAGAGGCGATCCACAGCGCGCCCAGCATGGCCAGCACCGACAGCGCCGCCACCGTGCGGCGCGCGCCGTAGCGATCGAACCACATGCCGACCGGAACCTGCACTGCGAAAAGCGCAAAAAAGAAAGCGCTGCCCGCCCAACCGAGCTGGCGTGCGCTGAGGCCGAGGTCGCGCGTCAGCTCGGGCGCGATGACGCTGTTGGAGACGCGGTAGAACTGGCTGAGGCAGGTGATCGCGATCAGCAGCAGAAGAAGCGGCAACTTTGATGCCATGGCGCGGCTCCCGTAGCACGGGCCAATAGCCGCTGTCCTTCGGCGTGGACCGAAGCATTGGCTTCGGCCACGATACGGAACGCATGGCTGTTGCTTCCCGACCTTCGCCGATCGCCTGGCTGCTGGCGCCCGCGCTGCTGTTGTTCGTGCTGTTCTTCGTCCTGCCGTTCGGCGTCATGGCGATGATGTCGTTCTACTCGGGCAACCCGGTCACCAACCCCAACGCTTTCCTGACGACGCGCCATTACGAGCGCTTCATCTTCGACACCGCCGGTATCTTCCACGATGCGCTGTGGTCGACCTTGCGCATCGGCCTCATCACCACGGTCGTGTCGCTGCTGATCGGCTATCCGCTGGCGCATTGGATGGCGCGCATGCAGTCTCGGCTGGGGCACGCGCTGGTGCTGATGGCGGTGATCGCGCCCATGCTGACCGGCATCGTCGTGCGCACCTTCGCCTGGATGACGATCCTGCAGGACAAGGGTGTCATCAACACGCTGCTGATCGACTGGGGGATCGTCTCCAAGCCCTTGCCGCTGATGTACAACGAGTTCGGCACGGTGGTGGCGCTGGTCCATATCTACGTGCCGTTCATGGTGCTGACCTTGACCGGCGTGATCGGCCGCATCGACGAGCGGCTGGAGCAGGCGGCGCGCAGCCTGGGCGCCGGCCGGCTGCGTGCCTTCGTCGAGGTCACCCTGCCGCTCAGCCTGCCCGGCATTCTGGCGGGCTCGCTGCTGGTCTTTGCGCTCTCCATCAGCGCCTATGTCACGCCCTCGCTGATGGGCGGCACCGACGTGCTGACCTTGCCCATGCTGATCGCCCAGCAGGTCGGCACCAGCTTCAATCCCAACTTTGCCGGTGCGTTGGGCGTCGTGCTGCTGCTGGTCTCGCTTGCCATCGTCGTGGCCTACAACAGGATCCTGGCCCGCCTGTCGGGCGAGCAGGGGCTGGCATGAGCGCCCCCTTGCAAACCATACGCAACAAGCAGCCGTTCGACGCCGGGCGTGCGGCTTATCTCACGCTCAACGGGTTGCTGCTGGCGTTCCTGCTGGCGCCCATCGCCATCGTGCTGGCGTTCGCGCTGAACCCGACGCCCTACATCTCCTTCCCGCCGGTCGGCGTCAGCCTGCGCTGGTTCGAGAAGTTCTTCCGCACGCCTGAGTTCACGAATGCCCTGCTGCTGTCGCTGTGGATTGCGGGCTGCGTGCTGGTCCTGTCGATCGTGATCGGCGGCGCCTGTGCATTGGCGCTGGCGCGCGGCAACCTGCCGGGACGGTCGTTCCTGACGGCCTTCTTCATGTCGCCGCTGATGCTGCCTGCCATCCTGACCGGCCTGGCGCTGTTCCAGTCCTACCTGCTGGTTGGCATCGGGCGGCCGGTGTGGGGCCTGATCCTCGCCCACACGCTGGTGGCCGTGCCTTATGTCATCCGCACGACCTTGGCCGTGCTGCACAATTTCGACCGTCGCATCGAGGAGGCGGCGGCGGTTTTGGGCGCCAGCCCGACTCGCGTCTTCTTCGAGGTCACCCTGCCGCTGATCCGACCGGGCGTGTTCGCCGGCGGCGTCTTCGCCTTCATCGTGTCGTTCGACCAGTTCCCGGTGTCGCTGTTCCTGGTCGTCCCCAAGGGCGAGACCCTGCCGGTGGTGCTGTTCAACTACATGAAATTCGACCTCGACGGCGCCATTGCCGCCGCCTCGATGGTCTCGATTTTGCTGGCTTTGTCGGTCGTGCTGGTGCTGGAAAGGCTGATCGGGCTCAAGGCATACGTTAAGCTGTAACCCTCCGAAGCTCCGAAGGAGCGAAGGAGGGTCGGTGGGAACTAAGAAGGGAACAGAGGGGTCACCATGATTTCACGTCGGACATTGCTCGGAACCAGCGCTGTGGCGGCGGCAACGCTCGCCGCGCCGTCGATCCTTCACGCCCAGGCCAAGACGCTCAAGATCACGACCTGGGGCGGCAAGTGGGGCGAGATCATGAAGGCCACGGTCCTGCCGGCCTTCGAGAAGGAGTTCAAGTGCACCGTCTCGGCCGACCAGGCCTTCCCCTACGTGCCCAAGCTGCAGGCCAGCCCGAAGAACGATCCGCTCTACGACGTGCTGCACACCAATTCCAACGAGCAGTGGAACTGCTTCACCGAGGGGCTGGTGATGCAGAAGATCACCGCCAAGGAAGCGCCCAACGTCGCCGACGTCTATCCCTGGGCGGTGAGCGACAAGATCGTCGGCGTGGCGATCTTCACCAGTGCGATCGGCCTCGGCTTCCGCACCGACAAGGGCCTGGCCAAGCCGACCTCGTGGAAGGACCTCGCCGATCCCAAGCTCGCCGGCGCCCGCGGCAGCTACATCATCCCGGTGAACAGCCTCGGCCAGTGCCATCTCATGATGCTGGGCAAGATCTACGGCAAGGGTCTGCAGGACCTCGACGCGGCCTACAAGGCGCTCGAGCAGCTGAAGCCCATCAAGCTGGTCGACTTCACCGGCCAGATGGAAAAGATGCTGCTGTCGGGCGAGGTCTCGATGGGCGTCATCCACGATTCCGGCGTCTATCGCTATGACGGCCAGAACCAGCCCGTCGATTTCGCCAGCCCGTCCGAGGGCGTGATGGCGCTGGAGCAGGTGCTGAACGTGACTCCGGGCTCGAAGGTGAAGGAGCTGGCCTTCGGCTACATCGACTACATGCTGCGGCCCGACACGCAGAAGCTTTTGGCCGAAGGCGTCTGGTATTCGCCGGCCAACAAGAAGGTGAAGCTCGACGCCAAGTACGACGCCAAGCTTTTAACCACCGAGGCCAAGGTGGCGACGCTGATCCAGCCCGACTGGAAGTGGTACAACGCGCGCAAGGAAGACATCGACGCGCGGGTCACGAAGATCTTGAAAGGATAGAACTGTCATCCCGAGGCCGAAGGCCGAGGGACCTTTGCTGATCCAGAAAGGTCCCTCGCTGCGCTCGGGATGACATTGTGCGCGTATGACCTCAGCCACCATCAGACTCGACGATGTGACCAAAACCTTCGACGGCCGCGTGCTGGCCGTCGACGGAGTCACGCTCGACATCGCCGCCGGCGAGTTCTTCTCCCTGCTGGGCCCGTCGGGCTGCGGCAAGACCACGTCGCTGCGCATGATCGCGGGCTTCGAGCTTCCGGATTCGGGCCGCGTCCACGTCGCCGGCCGCGACATCACCGACCTGCCCGTGCACAAGCGCGACATGGGCATGGTGTTCCAGTCCTATGCGCTGTTCCCGCATCGCACCGTGGCCGAGAACGTGGCTTTCGGCCTGCGCATGCGCGAGGTGCCCAAGCCCGACATCGAGCGGCGTGTGAAGGCGGCGTTGGCCCAGGTGGCGCTGACCGGCCTGGAGGAGCGCAAGCCCGGCCAGCTCTCGGGCGGCCAGCAGCAGCGCGTGGCGCTCGCTCGCGCGCTGGTCGTCGAGCCGCCGGTGCTGCTGTGCGACGAGCCGCTGGGTGCACTCGACCGCAAGCTCCGCCAGCAGATGCAGTTCGAGCTCAAGGAACTGCAGAAGCGGCTGGGTGTCACCCTGGTCTTCGTCACCCACGACCAGGAAGAGGCGCTGGCCATGAGCGACCGCATCGCCGTGATGAACCACGGCAAGGTCGAGCAGGTCGGCGCCCCGACCGAGATCTACGAGCGCCCGCGCACGCGCTTCGTCGCCGACTTCATCGGCGAGATCAACATTTTGGAGGAGGCGGGCCGCGCCCGCGCGCTCAGGCCCGAGAAGATCCGCCTGGTGCCTCCCGCCGAGGCGCGTGTGGCCGGTACGATCGAAACCGCCAACTTCCTGGGCGGCTCGACCCTCTACCGCATCCGTGCTGCCGATGGTCGTACTCTGCTGACACGCGAGACCCATGCCGGCGAGCGCAGCCCGCGCGCGCCGGGTGATCCGGTTGGCCTTGCCTGGAGCGACTCGGACGCCGTCGCTCTGGAAGCCTAAGCGAGGCTCTCGCCGCGCATCTGCTTGCCGAAAGCGAGATCGTCGTTCAGGCACCATTGCTCGACGACCCGGCCGTCGGCGATGCGGAATATCGACAGTTCGTCTACCTCGACCCTTCGGCCGGTCGCGACGTGGCCGTCGAAGCTGCCGCGGTTGGTCCCGGTGGAGTAATAGCGTACCGCCACCTTGTCGCCGTCGATAAGGATGTCCTGGACGTGCTCGCGCCAGTCGGGAAAGCCCGTGCGCAGGCGCTCGATGGCGCTCCGGATTCCGTCATGGCCGTTGCGGCTGTCGCGTTCACCCCAACCCTTGGGCATATGGGCGACGAAGTCGTCGGCGTATATTTCCGGAATTGCGGCGACGTTGCCATCGCTCCATATCTCGTGAAGTCGCACGATGAGGGCTCGCGTTTCGTCACGGGTCATGGAACTCTTCTCAGGGCGTTGCGCCGGGTCCTGTCGCGGCGGTCGGGAGAGTATCATGCCTCGCACTCTCGGAATCATCACCGTCGGCCAGGCGCCGCGCGACGACATCGCGACCCTGTTCGCCGCCCATGCGCCCGTCGGCACCAAGGTGATCCTGCGCGGTGCGCTCGATGGGCTTTCGGACGCCGAGGTCGATCGGCTGCAGCCCGAGAACGGCGGCGACACGCTCTACACCCGCCTGCGCGGCGTTCGTGACGTAAAAATCTCCAAGAAGGCCGTCATCGCCCGTTCGCCGGCCGCCCTCGACAGGCTGCGCGGCGACGGCTGCGACGTGCTGGTCTATGCCTGCACCGGCGAGTTCCCGCCCATGCCGGGCGACGAGAACGTCCTGTTCCCCTCGCGCGTGCTCAATGGCCTGGCCACGGGGCTGCTGCCGCGCGGCCGGCTGGGCCTGCTGATCCCGCTCGCCGAGCAGGGCGAGAAGCTCGCCTCGAAATGGGCGCGGCCGGGGCTAGAAGTCGTGGCCGAGGCGCTGGCGCCCAGCGCTGGGCAGGGCGAGGCCGCGGCCGCCGCCGAGCGGCTGGCCGCCAAAAAGCCCGACCTCGTGGCCATGGACTGCATGAGCTACACTCCGACCACCAAGGACTGGATCAAAGGCCCGCTCGGCGTGCCGGCGTTGTTGGCGATCACCGCGACGGGCCGCGTGCTGCGGGAGATGCTCGACTGATCACGACCCAGTGCTGCATCGTGGGCGGCGGCCCGGCGGGCATGATGCTGGGCTTCCTGTTGGCGCGCGCCGGCGTCAAGGCTGTGGTGCTGGAGAAGCACGGCGACTTCCTGCGCGATTTCCGTGGCGACACCGTCCATCCCTCGACGCTCAACGTGATGGACGAGCTTGGCCTGCTCGACGAGTTCCTGAAGCTGCCGCACCAGAAGGTCTCGCGTATCAACGGCCTGTTCGGCGAGGAGCGCGTGCTGATGGCCGACTTCTCGCATCTGCCGGTGCGCACGCCCTACATCGCCATGATGCCGCAATGGGACTTCCTCGATTTCCTCGCAGCGCAAGGCAAGCGGTTCGCGGGCTTCACCGCCTTGATGAAAGCCGAGGCGACCGGCCTGCTCGAGGAGGGCGGCCGTGTCGTCGGCGTGCGCGCCACCATCGAAGGCAAGGCCGAGGAGATCCGCGCCGACCTGGTCGTCGGCGCGGATGGCCGTCATTCGACGGTGCGCGAAGCGGCGGGTCTGCATCCCATCGTGATCGGCGCGCCGATGGACGTGCTGTGGTTTCGCCTCAGCCGCAAGCCCGCCGATTCGGCCGAGACCATGGGCCGCTTCGATAGCGGCAGCATCCTGGTGATGCTCGACCGTGGCGACTACTGGCAATGCGCCTATGTCATTCCCAAAGGCTCGGCCGAAACCGTGAAGGCGGCCGGCATCGAGAAACTCCGCGAGCGCATCGTGCAGCTGATGCCGTTCCTGGCCGACCGCATGGGCGAGCTCGCGACCGTCGACGATCTAAAACTTCTGACCGTGGGCGTCGACCGGCTGGAGAAATGGTGGAAGCCCGGCTTGCTCTGCATCGGCGATGCCGCCCACACCATGTCGCCGCTGGGCGGCGTCGGCATCAACATCGCGGTGCAGGACGCCGTCGCGGCCGCCAACATCCTGGCCGGCCCGCTCAAGGAGGGTCGGCTAAAAGACTCCGACCTGCAGGCCGTGCAGGAGCGCCGTCGGTGGCCGGTGCGCGCCACCCAGGCCATCCAGGTGTTCCTTCAGGATCGCATCATCGCGCCGGCGCTTGCCAACACGGGACCCTTGCGGCCGCCCTGGCCGGTGCGTCTCTTCAACGCCCTGCCGTTCCTGCGCCGCATCCCCGCCCGCGTGATGGGCATGGGCGTACAGCCCGAGCACGTGAAGACGAAGGCTGCTTAATACTGGGGGCGCGCCACTAGAGACGGAGCGGAGCTCCGTCGTAAGTGGCGCGTCATGGTCTTCCGGACCGCGAGCCTCCGGCTCGCTCATGAATCATGAGCGCGCAGGATGCGCGCGGTCCGGAAGAGCATGAGAAGACGCGCCATTGGAGTGGCGCGCCCCCGGCGTTACTTGACGCTGGCGGCGGCCTTCGCCTGGCGGATGGCGAGCGCCAGCGAGGCGCCGAGATCGGCCAGAAGCTTGCCCGCGACCTCGTCGGTCAGCTTGCCGTCGGCGAAGCGGTTCTGTGCCTGGGCAATCATGACCTCGGGCTTGTTGACCGGGCGACCGTCGACGAACACCAGGATCTGGCGAAGCTGGTACTGCGCGCGCGCCGAGCCCAGCGCGCCGCCCGCGGCGCCGAAGATCGCGATCGGCTTGGCGGCGAAGGGCTGCGGCGTCATGCGCGACAGCCAGTCGATAGCGTTCTTCAGCACGCCCGACGGGCCGTAGTTGTATTCCGGCGAGGCCAGGACGATGCCATCCGCCGCGAGCATCGCCTGCTGGGCCGCCTGCACCGGCGCCGGAAAGCCCTGCGCCTGGATGTCGGCGTTGTAGAGCGGCCAATCGATCTCGATCGTCTGCGCCGTCACGCCGGCCGGCAGCCTTTCGACGAAGGCACTGAGCGCCAGGCGGTTGAACGACGCCTTGCGCAGGCTGCCGCAGAAGGCGACGAGTTTGATTGGCTCGGACATTGCTCGGTATCTCCTTGGTTACTGCTTTGTCAGCACTGAGGCAGGCCGCTACATAGAAGCCGTTGGGAGATTTGGCAACGCAATGCCGCTACGCGACATCACATTGGATGACATCGAATCCCTGGCCGTCGGCGCCTGGGTCCTGGGGACAGGCGGCGGCGGCAGCCCCTATCTCGGCCTCCTGAACATGCGCGCCCTCTACAAGGAGGGTCTTCGCGTGCAGCTCATGTCGTCGGACGAGCTTGCCGATGATGACTGGATCGCCGCCGTGTCGAACATGGGCGCGCCGCTGGTCGGCCAGGAGCGCCTGACCGACAGCCGCACCATCGCCCGCGCCGTGGCGCTGATGGAGGAGCACACGGGCGCCAAGTTCCGCGGGATCATGTCGCTCGAGATCGGCGGCGGGAATTCCATTCAGCCGCTGATGGCGGCGGCGCACCTCAAGCGCCCGGTGATCGATTCCGACATGATGGGGCGGGCCTATCCCGAAGCGCAGATGACTTCCGTTGCGGTCGGTGACCTGAAGCCCTGTCCGCTCACCTCCGTCGACGTGCGCGGTCTGGAATCGGTGGTCGATTCGGTGCCGACCTGGAAGTGGATGGAGCGCGTCAGCCGCAAGATCTGCGTCGAGTACGGCTCGATCGCCTCGACCTGCAAGGCGCCGCGCACCGGCGCCGAGGTCAAGAAGTGGGGCATCCACGGCACCACGACCAAGGCGATCGCCATCGGCCACGCCGTGCGCGAGGCCCAGCGCAGGCACGAGGACCCGATCGCGGCCATCCTCGGCGTCGAGCCGGGCAAGGTGCTCTATCGGGGCAAGGTCGCCGACGTCGAACGCCGCGCCACCGAGGGTTTTTTGCGTGGCAGAACCCGCTTGGACGGCATGGACGATCACAAGGGCGCCACGCTGGAGATCAACTTCCAGAACGAATGGATCGTGGCCTGGCTCGACGGCAAGCCGATCGCCATGTCGCCCGACCTGATTTGCGTGCTCGATTCGGTGTCGGGCGAGGCGGTCGGCACCGAGACCATCCGCTACGGCCAGCGCGTCACCGTGATCGCCTTGCCGCCGCCGAAAGTCTTCCTCTCCGAGAAGGGCCTCGCCCACGTCGGCCCGCGCGCCTTCGGCTACGACATCGATTTCAAGAGCGTGTTCGCGTGAAGCTGCGCGAACTCTCGCTCGACGACATCGAAGCGCTGGCGGTCGGCGCCTGGGTGCTGGGCACGGGTGGCGGCGGCAATCCCTATCTGCCACTCCTGAACATGCGCGCGCTCTATCGCGACGGCCATCGCGTGCAGCTGATGGATGCGGCCGATCTCGCCGACAACGACTGGGTCGGTATCGTCGCCAACATGGGCGCGCCATTGGTCGGCCAGGAACGGCTGACCGACAGCCTGACGCTCGCACGCGCCGTGTCGGCGATGGAGCGCCACATCGGCCGGCGCTTCCGCGCCCTGATGAGCATGGAGATCGGCGGTGCCAACGGCGTGCGGCCGTTCATGGCGGCGGCGCACCTCGACCTTCCCGTGGTCGATTCCGACACGATGGGCCGCGCCTATCCTGAGGCGCAGATGACGTCGGTCGCGGTCGGCGGGCTGGCGCCCTATCCCCTGACAGCGGTCGACGTGCGCGGCTTCGAGAGCATCGTGCACAAGGTGCCGACCTGGAAATGGACCGAGCGCGTGGCGCGCAAGATCTGCGTCGAATACGGTTCGGTCGCCGCCACCTGCCAGCCGCCGCGCACCGGTGCCGAAGTCAAGAAATGGGGTATCCACGGCACCACGACCAAGGCCATCGCCATCGGCCAGGCCGTGTGCGAGGCCCAGCGCAAGCATGACGACCCGATTGCCGCCATCCTGTCGGTCGAACCGGGCAAGCTTTTGTACAAAGGCAAGGTCTTGGACGTCGCGCGCCGTGCCACCGAGGGGTTTTTGCGCGGCGTGCTGCGGTTGGACGGCCTCGACGACTGGCGCGGCTCGGCCATGACCATCAACTTCCAGAACGAGTGGATTGTGGCCTACAGGGACGACAAGCCGCTCGCCATGACGCCCGACCTGATCTGCGTGCTCGACTCCGTCTCGGGCGAGGCGGTCGGCAGCGAGACGGTGCGTTACGGCCAGCGCGTCACGGTGATCGCCCTGCCGCCGCCGCCGGTCTTCCTTTCGCCGCGCGGCCTGGACCATGTCGGTCCGCGCGCTTTCGGCTATGACATCGACTTCAGGAGCGTGTTCGACGCATGAGACGCATTGGCATTGACGTGGGCGGCACCAACACCGACGCCGTCCTGATCGAGGAAGGCAAGGTGGTGCGCGCCGTGAAGGCGCCGACCAGCGAGGACGTGACTACGGGCATCCTCGATTCGCTGAAAAGCCTCGGCTCGACCGGCGTGCTTTCAGGCAAGCGCATCGACGGCGTGATGATCGGCACCACGCATTTCATCAATGCCGTGGTCCAGCGCCGGCACCTTAGCAAGGTCGCGGCGCTCCGGCTCGGCATGCCGGCCTCGGCCTCGCTGCCGCCGTTCTGCGACTGGCCGGAGGACCTGGCCGAGCTGGTGCGCGGCGGCGTGTGGATGGTGGAAGGCGGCCACGAATATGACGGCCGGCCGTTCATGCCCCTCGACGAGGCCGCCGTCATCCGGGCCGCGGGCGAGATGAAGGCCAAGGGCCTGAAATCGGTCGCCATCTCCTCGATCTTCTCGCCGCTCGACCCCAGCCACGAGAGGCGCGCGGCCGAACTGGTCGCCGCAGTCCTGCCCGACGCCGTCATCACCTGCTCGTCCGACCTCGGCCGCATCGGCCTTCTGGAGCGCGAGAATGCCGGCCTGCTGAACGCGGCCCTCGCCGACCTGTCGCGCGACACCATCGCTGCCTTCGAGAAGGCGATCGCCGATTCCGGCATCAATGCGCCGCTGTTCATCACCCAGAACGACGGCACGGTGGCCGAGGCGCACCAGGCGCGGCGCCTGCCGGTCTATTCCTTCGCCTCCGGCGCCACCAATTCCATGCGTGGTGCGGCGTACCTGTCCGGCCTCAGCGACGCCATGGTGGTCGATGTCGGCGGCACCACGACGGACGTGGGCCAGCTGAAGCACGGCTTCCCGCGCGAGGCCAACTCGGTGGTCAAGGTCGGCGGCGTGCGCACGCTGTTCCGTATGCCCGATCTCCTGTCGATCGGCCTGGGCGGCGGCAGCCACGTCTCCCTCGACCCGATCAAGGTCGGCCCGGTGTCGGTAGGCTACCGGCTGCTGAGGGACGGCATAGCCTTCGGCGGCAAGCAGCTCACGACCACCGACATCGCCGTCGCCAGCGGCGTCCTGACGCTCGGCGACAAGGGCAAGGTCGCCCATCTCGACACCGCCGCTTGCCAAAAAGTCTTCGCCGAGGCCGCGCGCCTGGCCGAGGAGGCGATCGACCGCATGAAGACCGAGGCGGGCGACGTGCCGCTGATCGCCGTCGGCGGTGGCGCCTTCCTGATCCCCGACAAGCTGCCTGGCGTCTCCCAGGTGATCCATGTCGAGCACGGCGACTGCGCCAACGCCGTGGGTGCAGCCATCGCCCAGGTCTCGGGCGAGTGCGACCAGATCTTCAAGGACATGGCCCGGACAGACGCCATCGCTTCGGCCCAGGGGATCGCGAACGACCGCGCCGTTGCCGCGGGCGCGGACCGCAAGACCCTCAGCACCATCGAAAGCGAGGACATGCCGCTCGCCTACCTTCCCGGGAACTCGGTGCGTGTGCGTGTGCGTGTGGTGGGCGACGTGGCGGCGAGCTGACGATTGCTGGCAGTGCAGTCGCGGCATTAATGACTTTCGTCATATTAAAGAACTTTAGTTATTGACAGGTTGGAACGCTTCTCGTACATTGAGATGAGCCTTCCTTTGCCGCGCCGCAGCGCTCCGAAGGACGGCAATCGCCTCAGGATCCGCAGGAGCGCACGATGTTCTTCAACATCCGACCTGATTCGTTTTTGCCTGGCTTTCGCGTCCAACCGCCGAAGGAGCCGGAGGTGCCGGGCTTTCGCATGAACCCCGACGGTTCGATCGATAATTCCGTGGCCAGCCGCGCCAGCCCGCCGACGCGCACGCTGCAGAGCTACAATCCGCTGGAGTTCGCTTGGCGCATGCTGCCGCCCGAGGCCAGGAAAAGCTACGCCTCGATACCCAATGCGATCGCCGAGGGCATCAATGAGCTGTCGACGGGTGCGGCGATCCGGGATGCGGTGAATGCCTACACCGACATGAACCGTGCCGCATGGTCCGGACGGGGCTGGGATGCGGCGCGAAGTGGCCTCGGGATGCTGACAGCGGCGGCCGGCGTCATCCCGATGAACCGGGCCATCACTCAAGCCGGCAAGAAGGTCATCGCTCACCAGACAGCCGAGGCGATTCCCGGACGGGGCACCGGCCACCTGGAGAACCTGATCGAAGCGCCACCCGCCGTCCGCGAGGACTTCACGAACCGCGTCTCCGGCGCACTCAATGACCCGAACGGTGTTGACGTCCTGAACAAGGCAGCAGGCCTCCACGCCTTGCCGACGCAGCCGACGACGGGCGCCTTCCGAGCGACGCCGACCTCGCCGGTGGAGATCAATCCGGGCTTTGCCATGGGCGCCAAGGTACCGCTGGTCGGCAAGGGTGGTGCGCTCGCCATCGATCCTGCTTCGGAGCAGGCGCTGCGGACGACGGCGACGATGCGCGGCGCCATGACCGCCCAGCTCGGCAATCCGTACAACGCGCAGATGCTGCTATCGACCGGCAATAATCTGGTGGTGCCGCTCGACAGCAAGGTGTCGCCGGAGCGCATGTTGGACTTCGTCAATCGATATGGAACGGATCGGTTGATCCCGGCCGATACTGGCTCCGCTGTCAGCGTGCTGAATTCCGGGAAACGCCTCACAACGGACGAGGCATCGGACATAGCCTATCGGCTATCAGGTGATTCAGGTGCGATTGCTCGCCGGAGTCGAGAAGCATCCGACCCGACGATGAATTACGTCGATCTCAGCACCGAATGGCTGAAACCTCCCGGTTCACGAGACGTCACGCGACGCATGCTCGACGAGATCGAGCGGCTGAACAGCGTCACACCCGGCGGGCTCGGCACGATGGACAATGCGGAATTGCGCTAGGCCGCGGGCAAGCTGCATACGATCTATGACAGCCACGCCCAGATGGGACAGACGGTGCGTCCTGACCTGATGAATCTTCTTCGCATCATGTCGCAAGACGGGATCGATGGGCTGAAAGCGGCCATGCGGGACAACAAGCAACTGTTGCCAAGTCTCGGCCTCGCCGCTTTGGTGCCGGCGTTGGTCGACGACGGCAAGCAGGCAGACGTCTACTGACGGTATATCCGGTCGCTCGGGCGTCGGCCGTAAATCACGAGCGGCGGCCGATTCAATATCTCTTGGGTCTCGGCCCGTATTGCGGCTGGCGCCCAGCCCCAGACAGCCAGAACGTAAGTCCCGATCGTCCGGTCGCCGTGCCTGCCGACGAATTCGATCCTGGCATTCTTGCCATCGGGATCGATCATGAGGACACGAGCGTTCCTTGGATTCCTGTGCGTCAGGTCAATCGCCCCGGGTCCTTCGGGCAGTGGTGGATGGCGACCGGGGGTTGGGTCGATCTCGGCCCCGGCTGCTTCGGACGCCGTCGCCTCGCACGGGCCGGTCAGCATGTATTCCGCGATGACCAATTCACCGTGCTGCTCGACGAATTCGATCTCGGCGGTCTTGCCGTCGGGATCGATGTCGAGGACGCGGGCCTTTCTCGGATGCTTGCCTGCCATATCGACACCTACTGCCGCCACCGCGGGTCTTTTGGATGGCGGCCGTAGATCCACCTTGGCGGCCGATCCAGAATCTCCTGGACTCTCGCTCGTTCGGCTGCCGGCGGCCAGTTCCAGCCAGAACGCGCATACACTCCGACGACTCGCTTGCCGTGCTGGTCGACGAATTCGATCTTGGCATTCTTGCCATCCGGATCGATCCTCAGGACTCGAGCGTTTCTTGGGTTTCTGTGTGGCAGCTCAATCGTCTCGGGTCCTTCGGGCAGTGGTGGATGGCGACCGGGAGTTGGGTCAACTTCGGCCCCGGCTGCCTCGGACGCCGTCGCTTCGCCCAGGCCGATCAGCCCATAGTCCGCGATGACCAATTCGTCGTACTCCTCGGCGAACTCGATCTCGGCGGCCTTGCCGTCGGGATCGATGTCGAGGACGCGGGCCTTTCTTGGATGCTTGCCTGGCATATCGCCACCCTCGTTTTAGTGCTTTGGGCGGGACGCCCGGGCGCACAAGCTGAGATCAAATCATGCCCTGCACAGACAATAGCGCATTCGATTTCGAGCCGCCATTTCTTTGTTGCTCACCCTACAACTTGAGATTGCTTTATCTTTCGACAATCAATGGCCATAAATCCGCTCGATGTTTCGGGTATGGCATCGTGGGAGGCCGATGACATGTCATCGGGATCGCTGACACAGTTTGTGGGCCTGATCATGTCGAGGGCCGTGGTTGCGTAGACTAGGAAGGGAGCGTGACACCGTCGGACCCGCCGCGGCCAAGCTCGGATCCCGAACGGCGCGCGCCTGGATACTGGGCATCCTGCCGGGCCTCGTTCTCATGGTGGCGATGCTGCAGGCCTGGCGATATTGGAGCCTCTGGGCTTGGGGGTTGGGTTTTCTTCTTCTCGTTCGTTGTCGGTCCTCTTCTTTATCTGCCTCGAAAGCGGCCGACAGCGAAGACGATATTGATCGCCTTGTCCGTGGGAACGTACCTTTCGCTATTGTTTCACTAGCCTCGTCAGATCTCTCTCGGACATGAGGCAACGACCTGATACGTTGGCTCACGGTGAACGAGAGAGAGAAATGAAGCAATTCGCTGTTGTTGGCCTCGGCCTTTGTCTGCTTGCCACCTCCGCCTCCGCCCAGCCCATGGGCCAGAACCAGCCACCCAATCAGTGGGTGTCGAACTGCAACTACGAGAAGGGCAAGGACTGCACCGTGTCGGCGATGATCGACGGCGGCCCCAACAACCTTCTGGGCACGTTCCTGATCGTGAGCTACTCGGTGGCCTACACCACGCTCACCGTGGTGGCCGACGGCATCGGCTCGCGGGCCAGCATGCAGGTCGACAACTGGCCCTTCGTCTCCACCAGCATCTGCACCGGCGGCGCCTGCTCCTACGACCAAGGCAAGTCGGCCGAGCTTTTACAAACCATGCTCAAGGGCTCGTCGATCACCGTCCAGCTCTCGACCCAGGCCGATGGCATGGCCGGCCCGCTCACCAACACGCTGCAGGGCTTCGCCGCCCAGTACGAGCGGGCCGTCCGGGCCCAGCAGGGCCGCTGATCGCGCGGACTCAGCCCAGCAAGCTGAGATAGGTGAGGCTGAGCGGCATGTCGCCGCCGTTGGTGTAGGCCGAGTAGGTGTGGAACACCTCGCCCGTGGCACTGCGCGCAAACACGCTGGTGCCCGGCACGTCCTCGCGGTCCATCCTGGTGCGCTCGAAGCCGTAGACGACCTCCTGGCCGACCTGCTCGGGCCGGTAGGCCGCCTGGAAGTCGTAGCTGAAGTCCGACGGCTGCGAGGACACCCAGCGGAAGCGCCAGCCGCGACGCCGGCGATAGTCCTCGATCCGGTCGATCGGCGCGCGCGAGACCGCGGTGAAGGTCGCGTCATGGCGGGCGAGCTGCTCGCCGAGCCCGTCGAGATGGTTGCCGAGCTGCGAGCAACCCGGGCAGCCATCCTGCCAGTCCGGCGCGAACATGAAGTGATAGACGATCAGCCGCCCGCGGCCCTCGAACAGCTCGCCGAGCGTCTGCCGGCCGGCCGGCGTGTCGAAGGCATAGGCCTTGTCGACCGCCGTCCAGGGCAGCGCACGGCGCTGCTCGACGATCCGCGCGCGCAGCTCGGCGAGCTTCTCCTCCTCGGCCAACAGCGCCTGGCGGGCCGCAAGCCACTCCGCACTGGAAACGATGTCGTGCTGCATGGCCGTTTTCCCGTTCAGGCGAGCATGCCGTAGTTGCCGACGATGACGGGCTGGGCCGGCTGCGGCGGCTCGGCACAGCGCTCGCGGATGTCCTTCTGGAAGGCGCGGAAGCTCTCGAAGCTCGTCAGCGCCGGCCCGCCGTCGTCGGACATTGCGATATGGACGAACGTGTCGTCGGGCAGCCGGAACGCCGCGTAGCGCAGCCCGGCCGGCGCCTTGGCTAAAAGCTCGTCGAATACCGCCGCGCTCAGGCGCTGGTTTTCGTCGGCTCGTTCGGGCTTGGCGCGATAGCGTACGAGGGTCCATTTCATGGCGTGTGTCTCCTCAGGAGTTGCTGTCCTGGAAGACGATTGGCCGGCGGCAAAGGATTCGTGAAAAATGTCGCCTTCTTGCGAATCCTTTGGCCCCGCTAAAACGTCGTCACGGCATAAGAGGCAAGCATGACCGACCCCAAGGCAGAGTTCGAGCGGCTGCTGGCCGAGCTGCGGCCGAGGTTGCACCGCTATTGCGCCCGCATGACGGGCTCGGTGATCGACGGAGAAGACGTGCTGCAGGAGACGCTGGTCAAGGCGATCGAGGCCTTCCCGCATACCGGCCCGCTCGCCAACGTCGAGGGCTGGTTGTTCCGCATCGCTCACAACGCGGCGCTGGATTTCCTGCGCCGCCGCAGCCGCCGCGAGGGCGTCCAGGACGGCGACGAGGCGCTGGAGGCGATCGCCGACCCCGACAGCGAGATCGACCGCCGCCAGGCGGCCGCCGCCAGCCTGCGCACCCTGATGCGCCTGCCGGTAGCCCAGCGCAGCAGTGTCATCCTGATGGATGTGCTGGGCCATTCCCTCGAGGAGATCTCGGAGGTGCTCGAAAGCACGGTGCCCGCGGTAAAAGCCAACCTGCATCGCGGCCGCCAGCGGCTCAGCGAGCTCGCCGCCGAACCCGACGACCGGCCGCCTCCGGTACTGGCCAAGGCCGACCGCCAGCGGCTTGCGGCCTATGTCGAGCGCTTCAACGCCCGCGATTTCGATGCGCTGCGCGCCCAGCTCACAGATGAAGTGAAGGTCGAGGTCGTGAACCGCACGCGCCTCAACGGCCGTGGCGAGGTCCGCCGCTACTTCGGCAACTATAGCCAGACGACCGACTGGCATCTCGTGCCGGGACTGGTCGAAGGCCGGCCGGCGGCGGTGGTGCTCGATCCCGACCAGCCGGTGGACCCGCCGCTCTACTTCATGCTGGTCGACTGGCGGGACGGCCATCTGCTGAACGTCCGAGATTTCCGCTATGCGCGCTACGTCGTGGATGGAGCCGAGCTCAGCTTCAACGCTTTGTGATGATGCCGTGGCCCGGCAGGCCGGTGCATAATCGGCGGTGCTATCGCTCTGTTCACGAGGGAGGCACCACCATGCACAAGCTGCTGATCCGTACCGCTGTTGCCGGGCTGGCGACGGCTGCTCTGTTGTCCCTGGCGCCAGCTGCATTCGCCCAGGCGGTGAACTACAAGGCCGATCTCACGGGCGCGGCCCAGGTGCCGCCCAACGCCGCCAAAGGCACAGGCACGCTCCAGGCGACCTACGATCCTGCCAGCAAGAAGCTGAGCTACACGGTGAACTACAAGGACCTGAGTGGTCCCGTCACGGCGGCCCATTTCCATGGGCCTGCCGCCGCCGGCGCCAATGCCGGCGTGGCCGTGCCGGCCGCCGCCCCGCTCACCAGCCCGATCAAGGGCGAGGCCACGCTGACCGACGCCCAGGCCGCCGATCTCGCCGCCGGCCGCTTGTACTTCAACATCCACACCGCGGCCAACCCGCCGGGCGAGATCCGCGGCCAGGTCACGAAGTAGACTCGCACGTCACCGCTACAAAGCTGCCTCACCCTTCGAGACGGACGCTGCGCGTCCTCCTCAGGGTGAGGCGGTGCGCTTACCGCTTCCTTCGGTAGAGGAAGCAGTTGTCGGCGTTAGGCATCTTGATGCCCTGATAGAAGGTCATCGCCGTCGGCGCCGACAAGAGCAGCGTCGTGGTGAGCTCACCGCCGGCCTGGACCCGCGTCTCCTCGATCAGGCGCTTGCCGATGCCTTGGCCCTGGCAGGCCTTGTCGACGGCGAGGTCGGAGAGATAGCAGCAGAAGCAGAAGTCGGTCAGCGAGCGGGCGAAGCCTACCAGCCGGCCGTCCTGGCGCGCGGTCAGGATCAGGTTGGCGTGGGCCAGCATGCGCTCGACGCGGCCGCGATCCTCGATCGGCCGGTTGAGGCCGGATTTACGCACGACGTCAATGTATTCGTCGGCGCCGAGATAATCCTCGCGGGCATACACGGTGTTCATTGGCTCAACCATCTCCTCAAGGCCGTGGTGACTTCCGCGGGCTTCTCCAGCGGGCTCATGTGTCCGCATTCCTCCAGCACGATCAGCCGCGATTGGGCGATATCGGCCGCCATCTCCTCCGAGCGCGGCAGCGGCGTCACCTGGTCCTGGCGGCCGACGATCACCACGGTCGGGACGTCGATGTCGACCAGCATGTGCCGGCTGTCGATGCGGTCGATGATGGCGCGCTGCTCGGACACGAAGCCCTCGGCGCCGATCTCCTGGGCCATGTCGAAGATCGGCTGACTGATCGTGGCATCGTCGATGTGGCGGGGATGCACGAGCTGCGGCAGCAGCGTGCGCTGCACGCCGTGGAAGCGGCCGATCTTGGTCTGGTCGAGCAGGGCGCGGCGGCGCTTGGTCGATTCGGCTGAGTCAGGTGCGGCCTGGGTGTCCATCAGGGCCAGCCGCTCGACCCTCGTGGCGGCCCGGCGCAGGATCTCGAAGGCGACATAGCCGCCCATGGAAAAGCCGACGAGCGCGAAGGTCGGCGGTGCCATCGCCAATGTCGCCTCGGCCATCGCGCCCATCGTGTCGTGGTGCCACAGCTCGGGAACGATGCAGTCGGCTATGTCTGACAGGGCCTCGATCTGCTGCTCGAAGACCCGGCGGGTGTTGAGCAGGCCGGGGAGCAGAACGAGCGTCGTGCGAGGCATGAAGGGGGCCGAGGGCTAGATCTGAATCTGGTTACCCAGTTCGATAGCGCGGTTCGGCGGGATGCGGAAGAAGGTCTTGGTGGCCGAGGCCGAATGGGAGAGCGAGATGAACCAGTCGCGGCGCCATTTGCCGAGCTTGGAATGCTGGCTGGGCACCAGGGTCTCGCGGCCGAGGAAGAAGCTGGTCTCCATCTCGTCGTAGGCGATGCCGTGCGGCCGGCAGGCGCGCAGCGCATCGGGCACGTCGGGCTGCTCGGTGAAGCCGTAGCGGGCGATCACCGTGTGGAAGCCCTTGCCCAGCCGCTCGACCTCGACCCGGTGCGACTCGGGCACGCGCGGCACGTCCATGGTCTCGACCTGCAGCATGATGATGCGCTCGTGCAGCACCTTGTTGTGCTTGAGGTTGTGCAGGAAGGCCGCCGGCGTGTGGCTGGCATCGGCGGTCAGGAACACCGCGGTGCCGGCGACGCGGTCGGGCGCGCGCTCCATGCGCTCGAGGAACAAGCGCAAGGGCAAAGTGCCTTCGCTCATCTCAGTGGCGACCAGCCGTCGGCCGAGCCGCCAGGTCATGATGGTGAAGTAGATGAACGACGCCACCACCAGCGGCAGCCAGCCGCCGTCGGGAATTTTCAGCGCGTTGGCGATGAAGAAGGCGAGGTCGGGCACCGCCAGCAGGCCGAACACCAGGGCGGCGACGGGCCAGCGCCACTTCCACACCAGGATCGCTACCGCCATGGCGAGGGCGGCGTCGACCAGCATGGCGCCGGTGACGGCAAGGCCGTAGGCACCGGCCAAGGCGCCCGACGAGCCGAAGCCCACGACCAGGGCCACGACACCCACCATCAGGATCCAGTTGACCCGCGGGATGTAGATCTGCCCGATCGTCGTCTCCGACGTGTGCTGGATCGCCATGCGCGGCAGGTAGCCGAGCTGGATCGCCTGGCGCGTTAGCGAGAACACGCCGGTGATGACGGCCTGCGAGGCGATCACCGTAGCGAAGGTCGCGAGCGCCACCAGGAAGATGATGTAGTCTTGCGGCACCAGTTCGAAGAAGACCTGACGCACGCGCGTGGGATCTTCGATGATCAGCGCACCCTGGCCGAAGTAATTGAGCAGCAGGCCTGGCATGACCAGCGCGAGCCATCCCGTGCGAATCGGCCGGCGGCCGAAATGGCCCATGTCAGCGTAGAGCGCCTCGGCGCCGGTAACGGCCAGCACGATCGAGCCGAAAGCCCAGAAGATGCCGAGCCCCTGGTCGGCGATCAGGTGCGCCGCATAGAGCGGATTGATCGCCAGCAGCACGGACGGGTGCTTGGCGATCTGCCAGGCGCCCAGAACACCCAGCACCACGAACCAGATCAGCATGACCGGGCCGAACAGGCGGCCGACGTCGGCGGTGCCGCGCGCCTGCAGCAGGAACAGCGCCACCAGGATGGCCAACGCCAGCGGCACGACGAGGGGCTCGAAACCCGGCGTCACGGCCGACAAGCCCTCGACGGCGCTCATCACTGAGATCGCCGGCGTGATGATGGCGTCGCCGTAGAACAGGGCGAGCCCGATCACCGCCAGTATGGTGATGCCGACCCGGATCCGCCGGCCCTTGCCGTTCAGCCCGTGGGTGCCCAGCGTCGCCAGCGCCAGCACGCCGCCCTCGCCCTTGTTGTCGGCGCGCATGATCAGGGTGACGTACTTGATGGTGACGGTGAGCGTCACCGCCCAGAACAGCGTCGACAGCACACCCAGCACGTGGTCCGGCGTAGGCGCCAGGCTGGTGTCGTGCAGGAACGTCTCACGCAGCGCATAGAGCGGGCTGGTGCCGATGTCGCCGAACACCACACCCAGCGCGCCCACGATCAGGGCAGCGCTCACCTTGCCGTTGTCGTGGGATGGGTGGGCGGCGTCGGTGACGGTCGACGGGCTGGTACTGTCAGGGGCCATAAAGGTCGAACGCCGCCAAGGTGGCGGCGGCGCGACGGTTTGCGCCCCCGCCTTTCGCCTGTCAACGCGCCAAATACAGGGCCGTTGCGGCAAAAACGCTTGACCTTTGCCGGGACCGTGCCGAGCGTTTCGGGGTGGCGTCGGAGGCGGGACAGGCCATGGCGTTGGAACTCTGCATCAAGGGCAAGTTCACGACCGATCCGTCGGCCGAGGATTTCGGCCGGGCGTTCGACGGCGCTCCTGACCCCAAGGGCTGGTATCTCGTTCTCGACAACGAGGACGACGGCTCCAACATCGAGGTAACGGCCCGTCCCGAGGGCACCTACCACGTGACGGCCGACGACGGGCATCGCGAGGGCCATCCCGCCCGGCCGTTCACCGCCGACCAGGCGAAGGCGGCCCTGCTGAAGTACCGCGCGAGCGAGCCCGGCTGGCGCGAGGCCTTCACCTGGGAAAGCGACGACGAGGAGGACGAGAAAGAGGAAAATTCGCTGCCCGCCGCGAAGCGCTCGTCCGAGCCGCCGACCTGGGCGGTGGCGATCGTGATCGCCTCGTTCACGCTGGTCGTCATCACCGGGTACGTGCTTTCGGCCACCGACATATCGCTTGGCGATTCCGACTTCTTCTACGTCGGCCTGATCTTCCTGCCGATGGCGGTGCTGTTCGTGGTCGCCGTGATCGCCAAGCTGCTGGAGGTGAAGCGGGCCGCGGGCTGGTCGACCGCCGTCGGACGGATCGTGAAGTCTCACACGGCAGCCGCGCACCGCCGCTCCGCAGGCGAGGCCACGGCGGTGAAGACCATGCCGGCCGCCGAGTACGAGTTCTCGGTCGGCGGCCACAAGATCAAGGGCAACCGCATCGGCATCGGCGGGGATTCGGGTGGCGCAGACACCGAAGCGACCCTGCGGCGCTATACGGTTGGCGCCGCCGTGACCGTCTACTACGACCCGGCCAACCCGAAGAACTGCGTGCTCGAACGTGGCGTGCCCGAAGGCATCGGCAAGGGACTGGCGATCATCGTGGGCTTCGTCATCGCATTGGTTGGCGTCGTGTACTGGCTGGCCACCGGCGCACCACGTCTCGTCGAGCACCACTATCCCCACGCCAATGTCCCGGTCGTGATCATTGCCGCCAGCATGGGCGTGCTGATGCTGCTGTTCTTCATCGCGAGTTGGATGCTGTCGCGCCGGGTGGCCGATTGGCCGCTGGTGCAGGGCACGGTGCTGAGCAGCGGAACGGAGAAGGTCGAAAAGCACTCGGATGGGCGCAGGTCGGTCACCTTTGCGCCGGCGATCGAGTACGCTTACCGCGTGAACGACGTCGATTACGTCAGTCGCCAGGTCAAGCTCGGCGTGACCATGTCGGCCAGCCAGTCCTACGCCGCCGGCGTCGCGTCGCGCTATCCCAAGGGGGCCGCCATCAACGTGCACTACGATCCCGCCAACCCGTCCAACGCCGCGCTCGAGAACCCGGTGGGGACGCGCTGGTTCCTGCTGGGCGTCGCGGCCGCCCTGTTCGCGCTCGCCGCCCATCAGGCCGGAGCCTTTTCATGAATGCACCACCTCTCGCCCTCGCCGACGTCAGCAGCCCGACGCTCTATCGCGACGACGCCTGGCGCGAGCCTTTCGCCGCGATGCGCCGCGACGATCCGGTCCATCGCCATCCCGACAGTCCCTACGGGCCCTACTGGTCGGTGACGCGCTACGCCGACATCATGAAGGTCGAGCTCGACCACGCGACCTATTCCTCGGCCTCCGAGATGGGCGGCATCCAGATCGCCGACCAGCCCAAGGGCCAGGAGCTGCCCAACTTCATCCGCATGGACCCGCCGCGCCACACCGCGCAGCGCAAGACGGTGGCGCCGATCGTGGCGCCGACCAACCTCGCCAACATGGAAGGCCTGATCCGCGAGCGCACCGCGGCGGTGCTCGACGGCCTGCCGCGCAACGAGGCCTTCGATTGGGTCGATCGCGTCTCGACCGAGCTCACGGCGCTGATGCTGGCGACGCTGTTCGACTTCCCGCAGGCCGAGCGGCGCAAGCTGACGCATTGGTCGGACGTCGCGATCGCCAACATCGAATCGGCCGACGCCGTGGTAAAGAGTGAGGCCGAGCGCATGGCCGAGCTGACGACGATGGCCGAGACCATGGCCGCGCTGTGGAAGGAGCGCGCCGCCCAGCCGCCCAAGTTCGACCTGATCTCGATGATGGCCCACGCCGAGGCCACCAGGGCGATGCCGATGCGCGAGTTCATCGGCAACTTCGGGCTCCTGATCGTGGGCGGCAACGACACCACGCGCAACTCGATGACCGGCGGCTTGATGGCGGTGTGCGAGAGCCCGGCCGAGCTTGCCAAGGTCAAGGCCGATCCCAAACTGATCGACAGCCTGGTGTCCGAGATCATCCGCTGGCAGACGCCGGTGATCCACATGCGCCGCACCGCGATGCGCGATTGTGAGCTCGCCGGCCGGACCATCCGGCAGGGCGACAAGGTCGTGATGTGGTACGTCTCCGGCAACCGTGACGAGGCCGCGATCGAGGAGCCGGAACGCTTCCTGGTCGGCCGCCCGCGGCCGCGCCATCACCTGTCGTTCGGCGCCGGCATCCATCGCTGCGTCGGCGACCGCCTGGCCGAAATGCAGCTCAGGATCCTGTGGCAGGAGATGCTTTTACGCGATCTCGACGTCGAGATCGTCGGACCGCCGGTGCGCCTCTACTCGAATTTCATCCGCGGAATCCGGTCCCTGCGAGTGGTCATCAAGGCATAGCTGGGGGCGCGCCACTCCAGTGGCGCGTCTTCTCTTCCGGACCGCGCGCATCCTGCGCGCTCATGAATCATGAGCGAGCTGGAAGCTCGCGGTCCAGAAGACCATGACGCGCCACTGGAGTGGCGCGCCCCCAGCTAGCTAGCCCTTCTTCACCGTCGCCAGCCCTGCAGCAAACGCCTGCTGCAGCAGCCACACATCGCCCGCAATCGAAACGAAGTCGTAACCCATGGCGGCGAACTGCGCGCCCTGCTTGGCGTCGACCGCCAGCCGGCCCGCCGACTTGCCGTGCTTCTTGGCGGCGGCAATGGTCGCCTGCTCGGCCTTGATGAAATCGGAATGGTCGAAAGCGCCCGGCTCGCCCAGCGCCACCGAAAGATCGTTGTGGCCGAGCCACAGCATGTCGACGCCAGGCATCGCTGCGATCTCGTCGGCCGTCGCGGCGCTGCGCGGATCCTCGACCTGCAGGATGATGGCGGTGCGCGCGTTCTGCTCGGCGAAGCGCGGCACCAGCGGCTCGGCGCGCATGGCGAAGCGTTCGTGCGCCAGTCCCAGCGCCACGCCGCGCGTGCCGTCGGGCCAGTACTTGGCGGCATCCAGCACAGCCTTGGCCTGCTCGACCGACGACACGATCGGCACCATCACGCCGTCGGCGCCGGTATCGAGTGCACGCGATATGTGATGGCGCTGCTGGCTCGGCACGCGCACCACCAGCGGTAGGCCGGCCGCCTGGCAGTAACGCACTACCTGGCGGACGGTATCGAATCCGAAACCAGTGTGCTCCATGTCGAGCACCGCGAAATCCGCGCCGGCGGCCTTGAGGATCTGACCGATGCCCGGCGTGGCGAACTCGAAGAGGAACGTGCCGACCTTCGTCTGTGAAGTCCCTACAAGCGATCGGAGATTGGCTCCCGGCATTGTCATTTCCCCCTTGTGCTCCCGATGCTAGCGTCGCCCGTCCAAGACGACCACCCAACTCAAAGGGAGTTAGCCATGAAGCTCTATTACATGCCCGGCGCGTGCTCGATCGGCATCCATGTTCTCCTCGAAGAGATCGGCAAGCCGTATGACCTGCAGAAGATCGACGGCGCCAAGCAGGAGCAGTACGGCCCCGACTTCGTGAAGCTCAATCCGAAGTCCAAGGTGCCGACGCTGGTACGCGACGACGGCGCGGTGCTCACCGAGTTCCCGGCGATCGCGACATGGCTCGCGCGCAAGAATCCCGACAAGGGCCTGCTGCCGTCCGATCCCGACGGCGAGGCGCGCGCCTTGGAGGCGATGGACTACGTCGTGTCGACCATGCACATGCAGGGCTTCTCGCGCATGTTCCGTCCCGGCAACTACGCGCCGACCGAAGCCGACCACGACGTGGTCAAGGCGCGTGGCAAGGAGATCATGGAGAAGGGCCTCGCCATCATGGACAAGGCGCTCGAGGGCAAGGAGTACGTCGCCGGCAAGTTCTCCGTCGCCGACGCGGCCCTGTTCTATGTCGAGTTCTGGGCGGCGGCGCGCATGAAGATGACGCTGCCCAAGAACTGCGCCGCCCACTACGAGCGCATGAAGAACCGGCCCGCGGTCAAGCGCACGATCGAGCAGGAAGGGCTCGCCGCGGCGGTCTGATTTCTCGTCGCGGCTCGCGACCTTACAACTGTCTGCGTGGCGGCTCGACGGCGTCTCGGCCGTTGACCGCCCGCAGCATGCGCCCGGTAATCGGCCGATGTCCGCGGCGCTGCTCTACGGCTTGGTCATTCTGTCGGCGATCGCCAACGCGGTCTGGAATGCCCTGATGAAGTCGGCCGGCGATCGCGTCCTGACGATGGTGGCGATCCGGACGACGGGATTGATGCTGGGCCTCGTTGCCTTGCCATTCGTCGATTGGCCCGCGCCGGAGAGCTGGAAGTGGCTGGCTCTCACCGCCGCGGTGATGTTCGCCTATTACGCTCTTCTGATCCGTTCTTACGGCGTTGGCGACATGAGTGTCGTCTACCCGCTGGCGCGCGGCCTGGCGCCGGTGCTGACCACAATCGCTGCCTTCTTCGCGATCGGCGAGACGCTGGGCCTGGGCCAGATCGTGGCGGTCGCGATGATCTCGCTCGGCATCATGGCCCTTTCCTTTGGTGCCGGCGCCAGCGCTGGCGCCGTGGGCTTTGCTCTGGCGACCGGCGTTTCGGTCGCCACCTACAGCTTCTTCGCCGGGCTGGGCGTGCGCACCGCCGGCACGGTGCTGGGGTTTCAGGTGTGTCTGGAGATCGTCACGGGCCTCGGCATGCTTTGCTACGGCGTCGCCGTTCGGCGCGCCGACCTTGCGGCCTACGCCCGCCGGCAGGGTGCGCGGGGCTTGCTGACAGGGGTGATCTCAGTGGCGGGCTTCCTCGCCTATCTCGTCGCGGCCCGGTACCTGCCGCTCGGGCCGGTCACGGCCTTGCGCGAAACCAGCGTGATCTTTGGCACTGTCCTGGGCACGGTCGTCCTGAAGGAAGGCTTTGGCCCACGCCGCATCGCGGCTGCGTTGCTGGTGACGGTCGGGATCGCGCTTCTCGCCGTCACGCGCTGAGGTAGTCTTGGCCATGTCATTGCCGGTCTCGCTGAAAAGTCGCCTGACATTGCCGCTGATCGCCGCCCCGATGTTCCTGGTATCGGGGCCGGCGCTGGTGAAGGCGGCGTGCCGCTCCGGCGTCATCGGCTCGTTCCCCACTGCCAACTGCCGCACCGTCGAGGAGCTCGACCGCTGGCTCGCCGACATGGTCGACGACCTGAAGCGGGCCGCCGACGAGACCGGCCGAGTGCCGGCGCCCCTCTGTCCCAACCTGATCGTGCACCGGTCCAACACGCGCGTGCCGGACGATCTCGCTGCCGTGTTGCGCCATAAGGCCGAGATCGTCATCACCAGCGTCGGCTCGCCCGAGCCGGTGCTGAAGCCTCTGAAAGACGCGGGCTGCCTGGTGCTGGCCGACGTCGCTTCCGTGCGCCACGCTGAAAAGGCTGTTGCTGCTGGCGTCGATGGCCTGGTGCTGCTGACGGCGGGCGCCGGCGGGCAGACCGGCTGGGTCAATCCCTTCGCCTTCGTGCGTGCCGTGCGGACGTTCTGGGATGGCATCGTGGTGATGGCGGGTGGCATGGCTGACGGCCAGGCGATTGCTGCCGCCGAGACGCTGGGCTGCGATCTCGCCTACATGGGCACCAAGTTCATCGCCACGCGCGAGAGCCTGGCCAAGGATGCCTACAAGGAGATGCTGGTGAAGAGCCGGCTCGACGACGTCCTGCTGACCAAGGCGTTCACGGGTCTGGAGACCAACATGCTGCGCCCGTCGATCGCGGCAGCCGGGCTCGATCCCGACAATCTGCCGGTGCGCGGCGCGATCGACATCGCGAAGGACATCAACGCGTCGGAACGCGACAAGCCGAATTCCAAGCGTTGGAAAGACATCTGGAGCGCCGGACATTCGGTGTCGGGTGTTGCCGACGTGCCGTCGGTCGCCGAGCTGATCCGGCGGACCGCCGACGAATACGCCGCCGCTCGCCAGTCAGTGCAGCGCGTATAGCCCGTTGGAAAAGCGGAACTCGGCGGGCTTGATCAGCTGGGCATTGGCGACCCGCACGCGGTGCACCTTGCCGTCGAGATTGTGTTCCCAGAAGTCGAGGAACTTGGTGAGGGCGGGGAATTTCGGGGCCAGATCGAGGTTCTGCCAGACGAAGCTCTGCAGAACGTGCTGGTGATCGGGCATCCAATACAGGATTTCGGCGGTCGTCAGACGATAGTTGTTGAGTTGCGCAATAAAACTACGGTCCATCGAGCACTCCTTGACTCAACGCACGCAAAGGAATAGTCACGCATCCTTAACGAAAATCCAAGATAATTCGTTCCACATCAAGGAGTTAGCAGCACTCAATCGTGATTGCTGCTAGTGCGAAGTGACTTTGTTCCCGCGCCTTGACTCAAGTCTTCCACACCCCTAAATCCCGAGTGCTTTGGCACTCACCGCAGGAGAGTGCTGACAGCAATCCTTTCCGTCGCGGCCGTCCGGCCGCGCAGGTTCAACCAGGGATATTGGAGGAAGAAGCATGAAGTTCCGTCCGCTTCACGATCGCGTCGTGGTCAAGCGCGTCGCGGAGGAAGAGAAGACCAAGGGCGGCATCATCATTCCGGATACGGCCAAGGAAAAGCCGATGGAAGGCGAAGTCGTCGCCGTCGGTCCGGGCGCCCGGGATGAGAAGGGTGCGCTGGTCGCTCCCGACGTCAAGGCAGGTGATCGCATCCTGTTCGGCAAGTGGTCCGGCACCGAGGTCAAGCTCGACGGCGTCGAGTATCTGATCATGAAGGAGAGCGACATCATGGGAATCCTCGAGGGTTCCGCCGTGGCGACCAAGAAGGCCGCCTGATCGCTCCGCCATCCAGACAATCACAGACATCAACCAAGAGGGATTAAGCAATGGCAGCCAAGGAAGTCCGCTTTAGCGGCGATGCCCGTCAGCGCATGCTGCGCGGCGTCGACATTCTCGCCGACGCGGTCAAGGTGACGCTGGGTCCGAAGGGCCGCAACGTCGTGCTCGACAAGAGCTTCGGTGCGCCGCGCATCACCAAGGACGGCGTCACCGTCGCCAAGGAGATCGAGCTCGCCGACAAGTTCGAGAACATGGGCGCCCAGATGGTGCGCGAAGTGGCCTCGAAGACCAACGACATCGCCGGCGACGGCACGACGACGGCGACCGTGCTCGCCGCGGCGATCGTGCGCGAGGGCGTGAAGTCGGTCGCGGCCGGCATGAACCCGATGGACCTCAAGCGCGGCATCGACATCGCCGTCGAAGCGGCCGTCCAGGACATCAAGGCCCGCGCCAAGAAGATCACGGGCTCCGACGAGGTCGCCCAGGTCGGCACCATCTCGGCCAACGGCGACAAGTCGATCGGCAAGATGATCGCCGAGGCGATGAAGAAGGTCGGCAACGAGGGCGTGATCACCGTCGAGGAGGCCAAGAGCCTCGACACCGAGCTCGACGTCGTCGAGGGCATGCAGTTCGACCGTGGTTACCTGTCGCCGTACTTCATCACCAACGCCGACAAGATGATCGCCGAGCTCGAGAGCCCGTACATCCTGCTGTTCGAGAAGAAGCTCTCGGGCCTGCAGGCGATGCTGCCGGTGCTCGAGGCGGTCGTGCAGTCAGGCAAGCCGCTGCTGATCGTCGCCGAGGACGTCGAGGGCGAGGCTCTGGCCACCCTGGTCGTCAACAAGCTGCGCGGTGGCCTCAAGATCGCTGCCGTCAAGGCGCCGGGCTTCGGCGATCGCCGCAAGGCGATGCTCGAGGACATGGCGGTCCTGACCGGCGGTCAGCTGATCTCCGAGGACCTCGGCATCAAGCTCGAGAACGTCACGCTCGACATGCTCGGCAAGGCCAAGAAGGTCATCGTCGAGAAGGAGAACACCACGATCGTCGACGGTTCGGGCAAGAAGGTCGACCTCGAGGGTCGCATCGCCCAGATCAAGGCGCAGATCGAGGAGACCACCTCGGACTACGACCGTGAGAAGCTCCAGGAGCGCCTGGCCAAGCTCGCGGGCGGTGTCGCCATCATCAAGGTGGGCGGCGCGACCGAGGTCGAGGTCAAGGAGAAGAAGGACCGCGTTGACGACGCCATGCACGCCACCAAGGCGGCCGTGGAAGAGGGCGTGGTCGCGGGCGGCGGTGCGGCTCTGCTGTACGCCATCCGTGCGCTGGACAAGCTCCGCGCCGGCAACGACGACCAGAAGGTCGGCATCGAGATCGTGCGCCGCGCGCTGCAGTCGCCGGTCCGCCAGATCGCCGAGAACGCCGGCTTCGACGGCGCGGTGGTCGCGGGCAAGATGCTCGACCAGAAGGACGCCAACTTCGGCTTCGACGCCCAGAAGGGCGAGTATGTCGACATGGTCAAGGCCGGCATCATCGATCCGGTCAAGGTCGTGCGTACCGCCCTGCAGGACGCCGCCTCGGTGGCGGGCCTGCTGGTGACGACCGAAGCCATGGTCGCCGAGAAGCCTGAGAAGAAGGCCCCCGCGATGCCGCCGGGCGGTGGCATGGGCGGCGACATGGACTTCTAAGTCCAGTCGACGACGAACGAAAAGGAAGGGCTGGGAAGCGATCCCCGGCCCTTTTTTCGTGGATGGGCTACACTGCCGGCATGACCGACGACGCCGACAAGCACGCCCTGTTCTTCGATCTCGAAACAACGCTCCATCGCCGCGCTGTGCGCAATTCGCCGGAGGCGGTTTCGGCCCTGCTGGCCGATGACTTCGTGGAATTCGGCCAGTCCGGTCGCATTTACAACAAGGGCGAGATCATCGAGCTCTTGAAGGCAGACGACAGCGACGGACCCGTCGAGGTCAGGGACTTTGCCGTTCGCCAGCTGTCGCCGACGATCGTGCTGGTGACCTACAGCGCCGTGCGCGATCGAATGCCCGTGCTGCGCAGCTCCATCTGGGCCCTGCACGAGGGTGCCTGGCGGTTGACCTTCCTTCAGGGCACACGGCCAGCCGGACGATGAGTGCGCCGCCGATCTCCGTGAAGGGCGTGCTGATCGCCGAGGATCGCGTGCTGCTGCTGCTGAACGAGCGCGGCGAATGGGACCTGCCGGGCGGGCGGCCCGATCTCGGCGAGGATCATCGCGCGGCGCTCAAGCGCGAAGTGCAGGAGGAGGCAGGCCTTGTTGTCGAGGTCGATGCGCCGCTCGACGAGCACCTGTTCGAGGTCCTTCCCGGCCGCTTCGTGCGCATCCTGCCGTTCGTTTGCCGGCTGACCGGGAACGGCGACGTCGTGCTGAGCCACGAGCACCTGGAGACGCGCTGGCTGCCGCTCGCCGAGCTCGGCGAACGCATCCAAGGCCATCCTTTGCCCGCAGGCTATCTCGGTGCAATCCGCCAGGCGATCGACCAGCCGCGCTCGGTGAGCGCGCGGTCGGTCTGAACCTTGAGGAAACGATCGTGTGCGGCAGCGGCGCCCAGCCACAGCTCGTTCCAGGCGTCGAAAGCTTTTAGCGGGTCGCTGAGCTCGAGTTCGCGCACCGCCCGCCAGCCGGACTGCCGAACCGTGACCGCGCCGTCGCTTTCCGAGGTCTCGACGTCTTCACCCCCGGCCTTCAGCACCGCCGACAGCCAGCGCGCGAAGTCGCGCGCGCTTTGCAGGTCGCCGCGCTCGACGTCGGTCGGCAGGTCCATGTCGCGCGCCGTCTCCTCGTGGAACTGCAGGCCGACCAGGCGCGCCACGCGACCGAGTTCGGTCTGCGCGTCGCCCGGGCCCAAAAGCTCCTGCAGGGTCGGCAGCATGGTGCGCAGGTATTCCAGCGCATAGGCGCGGAAGGTGCGCTGGCGGCGCTCCTCGGGCCAGTTCGCGGTCTCGAGCTTGGGCTGCGCTGCCCAGTCGACGCGCGGCATCTCCTCCGTGCCGTAGGCGACGCGCACGCGCTCGTCTTCCTTGAGGGGCCGGCCGTAGTCGAAATAGTAGCCCTCCAGGCCCGGCATGCCGTCGACCGTCATGCCGGTGCAGACGAAACCCAGGCCGGGATTGCCGAGCGACACGCCGTTGTGGCCGTGCCAGCCGTGCAGCATCGCCGCCGACACCGCATGCGGCACGGCGGCGATCGCCGTGCCGCGCCAGATCCAGCGCGGCGGCGGATAGCGCACCCAGGCCTTCCTGTCGCTCTCGCGCAGGTAACCCGTCTTCACGCCGCCCAGCGCATTGGAGTGATAGTGATAGAGCGCACAGGCCGGCGCGTCGGGCTCGCCCGCGATGCCGAGCTTCTGCAGGCCGGGTAGAAACTTCTCCAGGTGCTGGCGACGGAAATGGCGGAAGACGTACTCCCGCGCGGTGTCCTCGCCGCGCCGCGTGACCAGCCCCAGGATCAGGGCGGTCATCAGCGCGTTGTAGAGAGTGCCGACCGCGCGATACGCGGCCGTGTCAGCCCCAGAATCAGCCACCGTGGCCGTCGACGATGATCGCCTTGGACTTGCCGGCCTTCAGACGCATCTCGAGCACGGGCTTGTACTCCGGCGAATCGTAGAACTTCTCCGCTGCCTCGTAGCTCGGGAACTCCAGCACCACGACGCGCGGCGGTGTCCAGCCGCCTTCGAGCGTGCGCGTCTTGCCGCCGCGCACGATGAACTTGCCGCCGAACTTGGCGACCAGCCCCGGCGTGTGCTTGCGGTATTCGGCCATCAGGGCCTCGTCGGTCGTCTCGACCTC
>JAKFVH010000176.1 GCA_021732285.1 Reyranella sp.
TCCATTTCGCCTCAAGTCCTCGGTCGGAAGCCGGCGCTTCTAGCAGACCAGTTCCCTCGGGGGAACCTGACCATGGCCAAAAAGCGGCCGAATGAGCGCGAGAATTCCTCCGGTCTGCCCGGAAACGTCTCAGGGGTCGGCCGCGTATTACCAGGCATGAGCGCAGGTGCCTCTTCCGAGGACCGCGCAGAAGGAGGCAAGTCATGTTGAAGCGTATGGCGATCACGTCCCTTGCCGCCGCCGCATTCTTCTCGACGGCGACGGTCGTCACGGCGCCGTTCACACCGGCTGATGCCCAGGTGAGCATCACGTTCGGCTCGCCACCGCCGCCGCCGCGCTACGAGGTCGTGCCGGCGCCGCGCGTGGGCTACCTCTGGGCGCCGGGTCACTACGAGCTGATCCACGACCAGTACGTCTGGCGTCCGGGCCAGTGGCTGACCGAGCGTCCGGGCTACCGCTACGTCGCCCCCACCTGGTCGCAGGTCGGCAACCAGTGGCGCTACGTGCCGAGTCGCTGGGACCGTAACGGCGACGGCGTGCCTGACCGCTATCAGGCGCAGCGCCCCCATGGCGATCGTGACCACGACGGCATCCCCAACAAGTACGATCGCTACGACAACCGTCAGGGTGCGTGGGGCGATCGCGATCGCGACGGCATCCCCAATGCCTTCGATACCTGGGACAACCGTCGCCGGTAATCACGCGTAGAGTAGCGTAGGAAGGGCGGGCTCGCGAAAGCGGGCCCGCTTTTCTTTGCCGGCACTTTCCTTTGATGAGCGGCGGCCTATCATGGGCCATGCGCAAGAACCGTTTCGGCCTGTCCGTCGCCCTCTCCACGCCCTTCACCGAAGACCGCGCCATCGACCTGCCGCGCCTGGTAGCGCACGCCCGCCAGTCGCTGGCCGACGGCTGCACCGGCGTCACCGCCTTCGGCACGACGGGCGAGGGCGCCTCGCTCGGCTTGAACGAGCGCCAGCGCGCCCTGGGCGCCCTGGCCGGCGCCGGCATCGATCCCAAGACCCAGCTCGTGGTCGGCATCGCCGCCTCGTCGGTCGAGGATGCGGTCACACAAGGTCGCGCGGGCCTGATGCTGGGCTGCCCGAGCTTCCTGCTGGCGCCGCCGTTCTACTTCAAGGGCGCAGGCGACGAAGGCCTGTTCGACTGGTTTGCCGCCGTGCTCAGGGTGCTGGGACCCGGTGCGAGCAACGTCATCCTCTATCACATCCCTCAGGTCACCTCGGTCGGCCTGTCGATCGAGCTGGTAGACCGCCTGAAGAAGGCCTTCCCGCAGCAGGTCGCGGGCGTGAAGGATTCGTCGGGCGACTGGAACAATGCGCAAGCCCTGCTGAAGCACCACGGCGACCTGCACATCCTGATCGGCGACGAGCGGCTTCTAGCCCGGGCGATGACGCTTGGCGCCTCGGGGGCGATCAGCGGCATGCTGAACGTGATCCCCGACCTGATGCAGCCTTTGCTCGACGGCATGGAGGAGCCGCGGGTCAATGCCATGGTCGAGGCCGTGCTGGCCCATCCCGTGACCGCGGCGGTGAAGGCCCTGGTCGGCCTGCGCCGCAACGACGCTGTCGCCTGGAGCCGGATGCGTGCACCGCTTGCGTCGCTCAGCGAAGCCGAGGTCCGCAAGCTCGGCGCCACTATCGATGCCATACGCAGCAAGCGCGCAGCTTAGTCTTTGCTGGGGGCGCGCCACTCCAGTGGCGCGTCATCTCATGCTCTTCCGGACCGCGCGCATCCTGCGCGCTCATGAATCATGAGCGAGCTGGAAGCTCGCGGTCCGGAAGACCATGACGCGCCACTGGAGTGGCGCGCCCCCAGCGGCTACCCTTTGACCTCCCAGGAGGAAATGACAATGGCGGCACCGCTCACCATCCGGCTGCATCCGGCCGACAACGTCGTCGTGGCGCGCATGGACATCCTGCCCGGCACCAAGCTCGAGGGAGAGGTCGCCGCCGCCACGCGCGTGCCGCCGGGCCACAAGATCCTGACCCGCGCGGTCAAGCAGGGCGAGCCGCTGCGCAAGTACAACCAGATCATCGGCTTCGCCACCGAGGACATGACGCCCGGCACGCACATCCACACGCACAACTGCGTCATGGGCGATTTCGAGCGCGACTATGCCTTCTGCGCCGATGCCCGGCCGACCGACTACATGACGCCGGCCGCGACCTTCATGGGCTATCGCCGCGCCGACGGCCGGACGGCGACGCGCAACTACATCGGCATCGTCACCACGGTGAACTGCTCGGCCGCGACCAGCCGCATGATCGCGAGCAAGCTCGAGCCGCTGCTCGCCCAGTATCCCAACATCGACGGCGTCGTGCCGCTGACCCATGGCGGTGGCTGTGGCATGGCGGCTTCCGGCCTCGAGATGGATGTGCTGCGCCGCACGCTCGCGGGCTACACGCGCCATCCCAACATGGCGGCGGTGGTGGTGCTGGGCCTGGGCTGCGAGACCAACCAGATCGCCGGCCTGATGAATGCCGAAGGTTTGAAGGAAGGGCCAAAGCTCATTCCCATGGCCATCCAGGACGAGGGCGGCGTCTCCAAGACGGTCATGCGTGCCGTAGGCTTCCTGAAGGAATTGCTGCCCGAGGCCAACAACGTCAGGCGCGAGCCCATCCCGGCCAGCGAATTGATCCTGGCGTTGCAGTGCGGTGGGTCGGACGGATATTCCGGCATCTCGGCCAATCCGGCGCTGGGGGCGGCGGTCGACCTGCTGGTGCGCCATGGCGGCACGGCGGTGCTGTCGGAGACGCCGGAAATCTATGGCGCCGAGCATCTGCTCACGCGCCGTGCGGTGAGTCGCGAGGTCGGAGAGAAGATCGTGCGCCGCATCAAGTGGTGGGAAGATCATTGCGCGCGCACCGGCGGCGAGATGAACAACAATCCGTCGCCCGGCAACAAGGCGGGCGGGCTCACCACCATCCTGGAGAAATCCCTGGGTGCGGTTGCGAAGGGCGGGACCACCAATCTGGTCGATGTCTACGAATACGCCCAGCCGATCACCGCCAAGGGCTTCGTCTACATGGATTCGCCGGGCTACGACCCGGTCTCGGCCACCGGGCAGGTCGCCGGCGGCGCCAACGTGCTCTGCTTCACCACCGGCCGGGGTAGCGTCTTTGGTTGTAAGCCTACCCCGTCGCTCAAGCTTGCAACGAATAGCTCCCTCTATCGACGCATGACTGACGACATGGACATCAATTGCGGTACCATCGTCGATGGCGAGGAGACGATCCAGGACAACGGAAAGCGCATTTTCGAGCTGATTTTGCGCACGGCGTCGGGGCAGAAGACCAAATCCGAGGCGCTGGGCATAGGCGATGACGAATTCGAGCCGTGGAAGATCGGCGCGACAATGTGAACAGCGTTTAGGCAACCAACTTGACTTGGGGGCGTTATTTGCCGATATGCGGCCCTACGACTTACGAACTTGGCCTTGCCTTGGCGGCCCAGCCCACAGCGGCTACGGACTACCCCCACGCGCTAATTCCCAAATTCTTCGAGTTGTCGCGGACCGTTGCAACGAGCAGCACGGCTGCGCGTGTATTTGTCTAGGCTAGCTTTGCCAAGGAGAGAGAGTGATGGCTACTGGTACGGTCAAGTGGTTCAACGCCACCAAGGGTTTCGGGTTCATCCAGCCGGCCGACGGCGGCAAGGACGTGTTCGTGCACATCAGCGCGGTCGAGCGTTCGGGCCTGAACGGCCTCAACGAGGGCCAGAAGATCAGCTACGAGATCGCCACCGAGCGCGGCCGTTCGGCGGCCGTGAACCTCAAGGCGGCCGACTGACCATTTGAAGATCGTCCCCCTCGTCGAACGTCCCGAGCTCGTCGACCAAGTCGCGGCCTGGGGCTTCGCCGAGTGGGGGCATCTCAATCCCGGCCAGACGCTTCAATCGCGCACGGCCCAGATTCGCGAGACGATGAACGACGGTCGCGCGCCGATTGTGCTCGTCGCCCTCGATGATGCCGGCGCCTTGGTCGGCACAGCTTCCCTTCTGTTCGACGATCTCGAAGGCGATCCGCGCAACCCGTGGCTCGCCAGCGTGTTCGTGCCGGCGGAGCAACGCGGCAAGGGCGTCGCATCGGCGCTGGTCGCCGCCATCGAGGATGCGGCGAGGCGGCTCGGCTATCCCATCCTGTACCTCTTCACGACCTCGGCCGCCCGGCTTTACGCCGGCCTCGGTTGGCGCGCGCTTGAGCGCCGCGAGTATCGCGGCGAACATATCCAGGTGATGGACAAGGCGCTTTAAGGGAGCGCGGGCCTCTGGCCCGCTCATGAATGCGGGCCAGAGGCCCGCGCTCCCAGCAAGAGAGGGAAGCGATGCCCGACGACTTTCACTACCTGTCGCTCGACGAAGTCGCCCGGCGACTTAAAGCGCGCAAGCTGTCGTCGGTCGAGGCGACGCAGGCGATGCTCGATCGCATCGCCAAGCTCGATCCCAAGCTCAAGAGCTACGCCACCGTCACGCCCGAGCGCGCGCTGGCTGATGCCAAGCGCTGCGATGCCGAAACGGCTGCCGGCAAGTCGCACGGCCCGCTGCACGGCGTGCCGATCGCGGTAAAGGATCTCTGCGACACTGAAGGCGTGCCGACGGCTGCGGGCATGGCGATCCGGCGCGACCATGTGCCGGCCAAGGATGCGACGGTGGTGACCCGCCTGAAGCAGGCGGGCGCGGTGATCCTGGGCAAGCTGCAGATGACCGAGGGCGCCTATGGCCTGCATCATCCGTCGGTCGATCCGCCCATAAATCCGTTCAATACCGCCTACTGGACCGGTGTCTCGTCTTCCGGCTCGGGGGTGGCGACCGCGGCCGGCCTGTGTTTTGCCTCGCTGGGCTCCGACACTGGCGGTTCGATCCGCTTCCCCTCGACCATGAACGGGCTGAGCGGGCTGAAGCCGACCTGGGGCCGCGTCAGCCGGGCGGGAGTCTTTCCGCTTGCCGAATCGCTCGATCATGTCGGGCCGATGTGCCGCAGCGCGCTCGATTCCGCCATCGTCCTTGGCGTCATCGCCGGCGCCGACCCCGCCGACCCGACCGCCGCGCCCCAACCCGTGCCGGACTATGCCGGCGCGATCGGCGGCGGCGTGAAGGGCAAGCGGATCGGCATGCCCAAAAACCTGATCGGCGCCGATGCCGATTGCCAACGCGCGCTCGACGGTGCGTCGGCGGTGTTGCAACGGCAGGGCGCGCAATTGATCGACGTCATGCTGCCCGACCTCGATGAGGCGACGGTGCAATGGCTGGCCCAGTGCGGCGTCGAGGCGGCATTGGCGCATGAGGCGACGTTTCCATCGCGGCGCGCCGAATACGGCGCCGAGTTCGCGGCCCTGCTCGACCTTGGCCGCGGCCTGTCAGGCCTCGAGCTCAGCCGCATGCAGCGGACGCGTGCACGCGTGACGGGCGAGCTCGAACGGCTCCTGGCGTCGATCGATCTGTTGCTGCTGCCGGCGATGGCGGTGGCGGCACCCTCGCTGGCCGCCATGAAGGCGCGCACGCCCCAAACCATCGCCTCGCGGCTGCGCTACACCGCACCGATCGACATGAGCGGCCACCCAACGCTCACCCTCCCGGGCGGCGTGACGGCCGACGGCGTGCCGGCCGGCTTCCAGATCGTCGGCCGCAGCTTCGATGAAGCGGGTATTTTGGCTGCCGGCCATGCCTTCCAGCAGGTGACCGATTGGCATACGAGGCGCCCAGCGCTGTGACCAGGAAGTGGCCGTTGCATGGACGATGAAAGCTCGATGAGGTACGATCAGCCGTCCCCCTGAAAAGTGGCTGACATCGGGTTCCATGACGGCTGGTCCATGAACATCTTCCGGAATATGCGGCTCAAGCCCAGCATTCTGACGTCGTTCGTGGTCCTTACCGTCCCCGTCTTCTTCACCATCATCGCTGTCACCTATCTCTCGAACGACCGCATTGCCCGGGCCAATGCCCAGGAGCTGGTCGAGCGCTTCCGCAACGAGGCGATCGACAACATCCAGGACGATTTCAACCCCATCAAGTCGCTGGTCCGCTCGGCCGCCGCGATCGGCGATGAGTTTCCCGACTGCTTCGCCTCGATCCGCTGCTTCAAGTACTTCCAGACGATTCTGGTGCACAGCCCCAAGATCGTCAGCGTCTATGTCGGCCTGGAGAACGGCAGCTTCCGCCAGACCCGCCGCATCGACCCGGAAGTGAAGCTGCAGGACCAGCTGCCGCCGCCCGGCTCGCGCTTTGCCTACCGCTGGATCGTGCCGCGGGAGGGCCAGCGCACGCTCGACCATTTCCTCTACCTCGATGGCGACCTCAAGGAGCTGGGCTCGAGCGACCAGCCCACGACCTACGATCCGCGCAGCCGGCTGTGGTACCGCAGCGCCGCCGAAGCGCGCGCGGAAGTGATCTCCGATCCCGACGTCTTCGCGACCCTCGGGTTGATCGGCTTCACGGTGGCCGCGCCCTACTATGCGAGCGGCAAGCTCGCCGGCGTGGCGGCAGTCGACATGACGCTGACCGGGCTCGGCGAGTATCTCGCCGAGCGCAAGGTCAGCCCCGGCACCGTGAGCTACATGCTCGATCATCAGGGCCGGGTCATCGCGGCGTCGGATCTGTCGAAGACCTATGCCAACGTGGACGGCAAGCTCGAGCTGCTGCACGTCACCTCGCTCGAAAACGACCTGCCGGCCTTCGCCTTCAGTGCCCGCCCGCGCGGCAGCGAAGGCCTCTACACCTTCACGCGCGACGGCAAGGACTACGTGGCGAGCCTGGCCACCATGCCGGCCGACTTCGGCAAGAAGTGGCAGCTTTTCATCATCACGCCGCTCGCCGACTTCACCGCCGCGTTCCAGGCCAACAACATCCGGCTGGCCATCTTCGGCCTGATGGCGATGGCGCTGCAGGTGGTCGTGATCTTCTTCCTCACCGGCGTGGTCTCCTCGCCGCTCGAGAAGCTCGCCTTCAAGGTCGGCAAGATCCAGGAGCTGGGCACCGACCAGCTGCCGTCGGTGAGTTCGCCGATCAGCGAGATCTCGGTGCTGTCCAAGGCGATCGACACGCTCGACGCCGCCGTCAAGTCGTTCTCCGCCTTCGTGCCGATCGGCCTGGTGACCCAGCTCCTGCAGTCGGAGCAGAAGCTCGAGCTCGGCGGCCACAGCCGCTTCCTCACCATCTTCTTCTCCGATCTCGAGGGCTTCTCGACGCTCTCCGAGGAGGTACCGTCGCAGGAGCTGCTGCTGCGTGTCTCCGCCTATCTCGAGCTGGTGACCAAGACCGTCAACCAGGAGCACGGCACCATCGACAAGTTCATCGGCGACGGCGTGATGGCCTTCTGGGGCGCGCCGGCGCTGCTCGAAGACCATGCCTGGCGGTCGTGCGTGGCGGCGATGCGCATCCAGCGCGGCATGGATGCGCTGAACGAGCGCTGGCACGCCGAGGGCCTGAAGCCGCTCAACATCCGCATCGGCATCCACAGCGACGCCGTCCTGGTGGGCAACGTCGGCTCCAAGGAACGCATGAGCTATACCGTGATGGGCGACGGCGTGAACGTCGCCGCCCGGCTGGAAGGCACCAACAAGGAATTCCATACCCGTATCCTCATCAGCCACGCGGTATTCAAGGAGGCGGGCGAGCGGCTGTGCGTGCGGCCGATCGACGACGTCACGGTGAAGGGGCGGCGCTCCAAGATTCCGATCTACGAGCTGATGGGCGTCTACGGCGCCGACGATCCCGGCCTGGAGCCCGGCCCCGAGACCCAGCGGTTAGCCAAGTTGACGCGGCTTGCCTATGAGGCTCTGGTCAAGGAGGACTACACTTTGGCAGCGCGCCGCTACCGCGAGATACTGGCGGAATATCCCGACGATCCGGTGGCGTCGACGTTGGTCAAACGGCTTGTCACGGCATAGGAGAGAATGCCGTCCGTGCGAAGGGCATTGGTGGGGACTGTGCCCGGGAAGTGTGTGCTTTGGGGGTAACTGACGTGTCGAAGCCTAGACTGGTGTCGGACGCCAAGGCGGAGCTGGCGCTCGCGGCCTTGCGACCGAGCGAATACACCGCGGCCTTGATCCAGGTGCTGCAGGCGAAGGCAGCCTCGGTCCGCGGCGCCAAGGTGCTCGAGATCGGCTCGGGTAGCGGCGTCGTTCTGGCGGCGCTGGGCGAGCTGGGCGCGGCCTCGCTTTGTGGCATCGACATCGAAGAGGATGCCGTCGAGTCGGGCATGCTGCTGCTGGCCGAGCTGGGACACGGTGAGACGTCGGAGCTCTATCTCGGCGATATGTGGTCGCCGGTCGCCGGCCGCCGCTTCGATCTGATCGTCGCCAACCTGCCGCATTTCCCCATGGAGCGCAGCGACGTTCCCGGTCGTCTGCCGAGCTGGAGCGCCGGCGGCACCAACGGCCGCGTCCTGCTCGACCCTTTCCTCGAAGGACTGGAGTCGCACCTGGCCGCCGACGGACGCGCCATCATCACCCATAACGGCTTCGTCGACCTCGACCGCTCGCGCGAGATCCTGGCCGGGTTCGGCCTGTCTCTCGGCGTTGCGCTCACCACGCTGGTCTATATTCCCGAAGACAAGCTCTCGCGCATGACCGCGAGCGTGCTCGCCGTCCAGGACGGTCGCACCATCCACCGCTACGGACCCTACGCCTTCGGCGAGATGCGCATCGTCGAGATTGTCAGGCAAGGGATGGCGGGTTGATGCTTTCTGTCATCCTGAGCGCAGCGAAGGATCTCATGGCGGCGGCGATGAGGTCCTTCGCTGCGCTCAGGACGACCGGTGTTGTTTTGTGCGTGCTTATCGCCGCCGTCGCCCCCGCCCGCGCCGAAACCCCCGACGCCGCCCTGGCCGAGCTGCTGAAGCAGGCGCGGGCCAAGGTGCCTGCGGCCTGCACGCAGCCCACTGTCGATCGCCTGATCAAGATCCTGTGCGCCAAGAAGATCCGCGTCGGCATTCGCGACTACTACCCGCTGTTCGCCACCCGCGCCGGCGACAAGCGCGAGGGCTACGAGGTCGACGTGGCGCTGGCGATCGGCCGCATGCTCGGCGTCGACGTCGACTTCGTGCGCGTCAACGCCGCCACCCGCATCCCGCTGCTGGCCGAGGATCGCATCGATCTCGCCATCGCCACCATGGGTCACAACACCCAGCGCGACGGCCAGGCGCGCTTCATCCGTCCGCACTACTACCGGTCGGAGACGACGGTCGTCGGTCCGCGCGAGCTTCCCGTGGCCAGCATGCTCGACCTGCCGGGCCGCACCGTGTGCGTCACGGTCGGCAACGGCTCGAATGCCGAGCTGGTGTCGCAGGGCGCGCGCCTGATGCTGTTCGACGAGGCAGGCGTTCTGCCCGACCGGCTGAAGGACCAGACCTGTACGCTCGCCGCCCAGGACGACAGCTTCTTCGCCAAGTACTTCACCGACGAGGACTTCAACGCCCGCTATTTCCAGAAGTTCGGCTTCGCCCAGGTGCCGTGGGGCATGGCGGTGGCGCGCCAGGGCAGCGCCGAGCTGGCGCGCGCGCTCGACCTGATCAGCCAGGTCTTCCATCGCGACGGCCTGTTCATCGACATCGGCCGCCTGCACAGCATCCGGCTGGGCTTCCTGCGCCAGCAGCAGGAGGTCTGGCGCACGCCGGAGTGCAACACCGATGCCGGCACCGCCAACCCCAGGTGCGTCCTGCCGCCGCTCAACACGGCGCTGCCGCCGACCAGCTTCGCGCCCGATGTGACCAGCTTCGAGCAATGGGTCGAGGACACCACCGGCGTCGATCTCACCTTGCCGATGCTCAAGACGGCGCCGGCCTGGTCGTTGTTCAAGGACGGCGTCTTCTACTCGCTGGTCCTGATCGCCGGTGCGCTCGCCGCGACGCTGGCCTTCGCCCTCGTGCTGGGCTGGGCCATGGGCTCGCGCACGTTCCTGCTGCGCTGGCCGGCGCGTCTCCTCACGATGGCGCTCCAGTCCTCGCCCATCGTGCTGACCCTGGTGATCGCCGCGACCATCGCCAATGGGCTGTTCGCGCTGTCGACCGAGACGGTGCTGGGCGCGGCCATTGCCGCCCTGGGCCTGACCAATGGCGCCAATGCCGGCCAGGCGGTCGGCGAAGCGATGTGGAGCCTGCGCGCCGAGGGCACGCAAGGCGGGCTGTTCGGCCGCGCCCTCAGCCGCGCGTCGACCCAGATCGTGGCTTTCCTAGTCAACGCCGCCAAGGGCACGCCGATCGCGAGCTTCATCGGCGCGCCGGAGCTGCTCAGCTCGCTCACCGACATCACCTCGTTCTCGAGCGGCCGGATCACCACCTACAGCATGCTGCTGATCTTCTACACCGCCGTGGTGATGGTGGTGGTGTGGCTGTGCGGCCGGCTGAGGCTGGTCCTCGAGCAGCGGCAGGCCGCGGCATGAACGAGCTGATGGAACTCTTGTCGAACGACTTCCTGCCGAAACTCCTGGCCGGCATGGTGGTCAATTTCGAGATCGCCGCCATCGCGCTGGTCATCGGCTTGGCGTTGGGCCTGCTGCTGGCGGCGGGCCGCCTCAGCGGCGGCGTGGCGACGGCCGTTACCGTCTCCATCATCTCGCTGATGCGCGCGGCGCCGACCTTCGTGGTCATGTTCTTCCTGCTGAACGCGATCCCACGCGATGCGACCCTGTTCGGTTCACCGTTCGCGCTCTCGGGCGTCATGACCGTGGCGCTGTCGCTGGTGCCCTATTCGGCGGCCTACGTCGCCGATGCCGGCGTCGACGGCATCCGGCACCTGCGCGCCGGGACGACGCACGGGGCCTTCCTGTTCTTCCCCAACGTCACCCGCGCGTTCTTCGTGATGGTGATGTCGTCGAGCGCCGGTGCGGCGATCGGCGTCACCGAGGGCATCACCGTCATCCTGCGCCAGGCCGAGCAGTTGCCGAGCTTCGACGACCGGCTGGTGCTGTTCGCCCTCGGCATCGTGCTGTTCGGCATCCCGCTGCAGGCAGGCTTCATGCTGATGAGCCTGTTCCAGCGCCGCTTCGGCCGCTCCACGGTCGAGGAAGAAGCCAGCGCCTGAAAGCGGCTGCAACGACGTTGAGTGCAATCCGTTGGTCTTGTGATGATGGAGGTATGGATGCCTATTGGTCGCTGGTTCTGTGCAGTCTCTATGATGAGCTGCCTGATGGCTCTTCCGGCCTACGCCCAGACGGCGAAGGCATCACTCAAGGATGCCTCGGGCAAGGATGTCGGTCAGGTTCAGTTGACCCAGACACCGCACGGCGTTCTTCTGAAGATGACGCTGAAGGGGGCGCCGGCCGGAGAGCGCGCCTTCCATATCCACGCGGTCGGCAAGTGTGAGTCGCCGTTCACCAGTGCCGGTCCGCACTTCAATCCCAGCAGTCACAAGCACGGCATGGAAGCCAAGGAAGGCTCGCATGCCGGCGACATGCCCAACCTGCATATTCCGGCGAGCGGCGACCTTGTCATTGAGATCGCCAATCCGATGATCTCGCTGGTCAAAGGCCAGCCCAACTCGCTGTTCGACGCGGATGGCTCGGCAATCATCATTCATGCAGGCGCCGACGACTACAAGACCGATCCCACCGGCAACGCCGGCGACAGGATCATCTGCGGCGTCGTTACCGAGTAGGGCTTGCCTTCCTCCCCAGCGAAGCTGGGGAGGTGTCCGCGAAGCGGACGGAGGGGTCATGAGCAGCAGCATGGTCGCTCATGACCCCTCCGGCCCTGCGGGCCACCTCCCCACGCGGAGCGTGGGGAGGACGTAATTCGGTCAGCCTTCTTCCTGGAAGGCTTCCTCGCGCGCCTTCTTGATGCTGGGCAGGGCCATCAGGATGAGCAGGAGCGCGGTGGTGATCAGCAATCCGAGGCTGATCGGTCGTTCGAGGAACACCATCGGATCGCCGCGCGATAGCAGCATGGCGCGCCGGAAGTACTCCTCCATCTGCGGGCCCAGCACCAGCCCCAGCAGGAACGGCGCCCCCTCGCAGCCGAGCCGGACGAAGATGTAGCCCAGCACGCCGAACATCGCGACCTGCAGGACGTGGAAGGTCGAGTTCTGCAGGCTGTAGGCGCCGATGCAGCAGAACAGCAGGATCGCCGGGGCGAGGAAGCGGTAGGGCACCGTCAAGAGCTTCACCCACATGCCGATCATCGGCAGGTTGATGACGACCAGCATCAGGTTGCCGATCCACATCGAGACGATCATGCCCCAGAACAGGTCCGGCTTCTTGGTCATGACCTCGGGACCGGGCTGGATGCCCTGGATGATCATGGCGCCGACCATCAAGGCCATCACCGCGTTGGACGGGATGCCCAAGGTCAGCATGGGAATGAACGAGGTCTGCGCCGCGGCATTGTTGGCCGCCTCAGGTGCGGCGACGCCTTCGACTGCGCCTTTGCCGAACTCACCGGGGTTCTTGGAGATCTTCTTCTCCAGGGTGTAGGCGGAGAAGGCGCCGAGAGTGGGACCGCCACCCGGCAGCACGCCCAGCAACGAGCCCAGGACAGTGCCGCGCATCACGGCTGGCCAAGCTCGCCTGATCTCTTCGCGCGTCGGCCACAACGAGCCCACCTTGATGGCGCCGCCTCGTCGTTCGAGATGTTTCTCGAGGTTGACCACGATCTCGGCGATGCCGAACAGGCCCATGGCGATCGGCGCGAAGTCGATGCCGTCCGAAAGTTCGGGGATGTCGAAGGTGAAGCGCTGGGCACCGGTGTTGACGTCGGTGCCGACCAGGCCGAACAGCAGGCCGAGGAACACCATGGCGATCGCCTTGATGACCGAGCCGCTCGCCAGCACGACGGCGGCCACGAGGCCGAGCGCCATCAGCGAGCAGTAGTCGGCCGGCCCGAATTTCTGCGCCATGCGCGTCAACGGCTCGGCGAAGATCACGATGATGATGGTGCCGACAGTGCCGGCGAAGAACGAGCCGACGGCCGAGATCGAGAGTGCGGCACCGGCGCGGCCTCTGCGCGCCATCTGATAGCCGTCGAGACAGGTCACCACCGAAGAAGCTTCACCGGGCAGGTTGACCAGGATCGAGGTCGTCGAGCCGCCGTACTGCGCGCCGTAATAGATGCCGGCCAGCATGATCAGCGAGGCGGTCGGCGGCAGGTGGAAGGTGATGGGCAGCAGCATGGCGATGGTCGCCACCGGGCCGATACCCGGCAATACGCCGATCAAGGTGCCGACCATACAGCCGAGCAGAGCGTAGAGCAGATTTTGCATGGTGACGGCTACACCGAGGCCGAGCACCAGATTGTTCAGCAGGTCCATGGCCTTCCACGCTGCCCGATCGACGTTCCTCACACCAAGTGAAGTTACGGATCGGCCCTCCCATCAGGACCCTAGGCCGCTCGCCTTACGGCACCCTGACAAACGCCTGTGACAGGCTTTGGCATGCGGCTGCGGCCCGCGTTTTGAGGCCGCATGCAGATCGGGCTAGAACGGCTGACCGGGGGAAATGCATACGAGATGAACATGAGCGACACTATCGAAGTTCGCGATCCGAGGTTCGGTTCGATCGTGGCTAAGTCTGCGGTCGTGGAGAAGCTGGCAGGCGGCTTCCTGTTCACCGAGGGCCCGCTCTGGCACGCCCGCGACCGCTACCTGCTGTTCAGCGACATGCCGGGCGACCACATGCGCAAATGGACGGCAGGTGAGGGCATCACGACCTTCCGCAAGCCATGCGCGCAGTCCAACGGCCTCACCTGGGACCGCCAGGGCCGCCTGATCGTCTGCCAGCATGCCACCAGCACGCTCAGCCGCACCGAGCCCGACGGCACGAACGTCGTTCTCGCCAGTCACCATCAGGGCAAGGAGCTGAACAGCCCCAACGACGTCGTCGCGAAGTCGGACGGCGCGATCTACTTCACCGATCCGACCTACGGTCGCCTCGAGTACTACGGCAATCCGCGGCCGCTGCAGCTCGACTTCCGCGGCGTGTGGCGGGTCGGCGCCGATCCGAAAACGCCGGTGCTGTTGGCCGACGATTTCGGCCAACCCAATGGCCTGTGCTTTTCGCTCGACGAGCGACACCTGTTCGTCAACGACACCGAACGCAAGCACATCCGCCGCTTCGACGTCACCGCCGACGGCGCGCTCGCTGACGGCCGCGTCTGGGCGGAGACAACGGGCCCGGGCAAGGGCGCGCCCGACGGCATGAAGATCGACAGCGCCGGCAACATCCATTGCTGCGGTCCCGGCGGCATCCATGTCTTCGCTCCGGACGCCGCCTGCCTCGGCGTCATCCGCCTGCCCGAACCGGTCGCCAATTTCTGCTTCGGCGACGATGATCTGCAAAGCCTCTACGTGACGGCCTCGACGTCGCTCTATCGCGTCCGTGTCGCCACGCCCGGCACGGCGCAATGGCAGTGCTGACAGAAACTGGCAGCTGCGTGTGTCAGGTTGCCGCCTCGGAGGGGCGGGGACATGGCGCACTACAGGCTCTACTGCATCGGCGCGTCGGGTAACGCCTACAAGGTCGCGCTGTATCTGAACTGCGCCGGCCTCGACTGGGAGCCGGTGGGCGTCGACTTCGCCGGCGGCCAGATGCGCAATGAGGCGTGGCGCGCCTCGACCAACGTCATCGGCGAAGTGCCGGTGCTGGAAGTCGACGGCAGGCACATGTCGCAGTCGGGCGCGATCCTCGCCTGGCTCGCCGAGACCACGGGCAAGTTCGCGCCCGACCACGAGCAGCGCTTCGAGGCCTTGCGCTGGATGCTGTTCGACAACCACAAATTCACCTGCAGCTACGCGTCACACCGGTTCCTGGGCGTGATGACGGCCGAGCCGAGCCATCCCTCCCTCATGGCCTATTTCAAGGCACGGGTCGAAAACGCCTTCGGCATCGTCGACAAGCATCTCGCCAGCCGCCCCTTCATGCTGGGCGACCGGCTGACCATCGTCGACTTCTCGCTGGCCGGATATGTGTTCTATCCGCCGGCCGAGACCGGCTTCGACATCGAGGCGCAATTCCCGGCCATCGATGCCTGGCGCCAGCGGCTTGCCGCGCTGCCGGGTTTCGTGCCGCCCTATGAGCTGATGAACGTTGGCAATTCGGTGATGCCCGTCAGATAGAGGCGGCGCGAAATGCCGATGGCTTCCAGGAAGGCCTCGTCATGGCTGACCACGAGCAGGGCGCCGTCATAGGCACGCAGTCCGGCCTCGACTGCTTCGATCGATTCGAGGTCGAGATTGTTGGTCGGCTCGTCGAGGATCAGGAGCTGCGGTGGCCCGGCGCCAAGAACGCAGGCGAGGCCGGCACGCAGCAATTGCCCGCCGCTTAAGCTGGCGACGACCTGCAGCGCGGCATCGGCCCTGAACATGAAACGGGCGAGGCTGGCGCGGCAGGCATTCTCGTCGGCATCGGGGTTCAGTCGCCGGAAGTTGTCGCGGATCGACGCCGCGGGATCGAGCAGGCCGACCTGCTGGTCGAGCATGGCGACGTCGGTCATCAGGCGCACCGTTCCCGTCCACGGCGGTAGCTGCCCGGTGACGAGCGCGAGCAACGTCGTCTTGCCCGAGCCGTTCGCCCCGCTGACGGCGATGCGTTCGGGGCCGGTGATGGCGAAGGAGAGATCGCGAATCACCGGCCGATCGTCGTAGCCCACGCTTGCCGCATTGATCCTGAGGACCGTCTTGCTGGCCGGCAGTCCCGTCGACGGCACGGCCACCGTCAGCGGCTGCAACACCTCGATGCGCTCGCGGGCAGACGCGGCATCGTCGATCGCCTGCGCGCGACGGCGCTCGGCCAGCCGGGCATTGCTGGCGCTGGTGGCCTCGCTGCGGTTCCTGAGCGCATTCAGCTGGATGCGCGGGATGTCGCCCTTCGCGCGCTTCCTCATGCCCGTGCGGTCCTTGCGGGCCTTGCGTTCCGCTACGGCCTGCGTGCGCTCGGCGAGTTCGGCCACGCGCCTGTCGGCGTCGGCGAGGTCGTGCTGCGCCGCCGCCAGCTCGAGCGCCTTGCGCTCGCGATAGTGGCTGAAATTGCCGCCGTACCGCGTGGCGCCGAGGCCCGTCAGCTCGACGATCTCATCGAGCGTCTCGAGCAGCTCGCGGTCATGACTGACGACAATCGCGCCGCTGCGCCAGCCGGCCAGGAGGTCGATCACGGCCCGGCGTCCGTCGCGGTCGAGGTTGTTGGTCGGCTCGTCGAGCAGGATGAAGTCGGGTTCGTTGAAGACGAGAGCAGCCAGGCCTGCTCGCGTGCGCTGGCCGCCCGACAGTGCCGACAACGGCGTTTGCGGACCCGCCTGCAAGCCGAGCCGGCCGAGGGTGGCGGCCATGCGCGCCTCCAGGGTCCAGTCGGCGTGCGTGAGCTCGTCGGCATCTGCGTCGCCGCGTTCGGCGCGGTGAAGCAAAGCGAGCGCCGCGGTCGCGCCGAACAGGTCGGCCACGGTTTCGCGCGGATCGGCCTGCACCGTCTGGCGCAGCATGCCGAGCCTGCCGGTAATCGACACCTCGCCGGATTGCGGCGGCAGATCGCCGGCGATCAGTTTCAGCAGCGTGCTCTTGCCCACGCCGTTGCGCCCGACAAGGCCGGTGCGCTCGCCGCCGAAGCTCAGATCGAGATTGGAGAGGACAGGCCGGCCGTCAGGCGTCGACCAGCCAAGACGAGAGACAGTGATTGAAGCAGGCATGAAGACGGATTTCCCCGAGAGCAAGGTGTTGGCTTGCTGTCGGCTGGAAATCCATCGCTGCACATCCTGTTGGCTTTGGAACGGCCGGAAACGTAGGCTCGCTGGCCGCGATATTCAAGGCGAGCGAGGGAGAGAACGCCGTGGCCAAGCCCCTGCGTCTGGGCGTCGCCTACGATTTCCGCAATCCGCCGGAATCGGGCCTGAGCCACCAGGCGCTCTATGCCGCGATCATGGATCAGGTGGCGTGGCTCGACGGGCTGGGGCTCGATCTCGTCTGGTTCACCGAGCATCACTTCGTCGACGACGGCTACCTGCCGTCGTGGATCCCGGTCGCGGCGGCGATGGCGGCGCTCACCAAGCGCGTGCGCTTCTCCTGCGACGTCTGCCTGCTGCCCTTCAACCATCCCCTGCGGCTCGCCGAGGATCTCGCCGTGCTCGACAACATCAGCGGTGGGCGCGTGGAGATCGGCGTCGGCATGGGCTACGCGCCACACGAGTTCAAGGGCTTCGGCCTGCCGGTGTCGCGCCGCGTGTCGCTGACCGACGAGGGGCTCGATGTGCTGAAGCGCGCCTTCACCGGCGAGACCTTCAGCTACGCCGGCAAGCGCTACAATTTCACCGACGTGAAGATCACGCCGGGCTACGTGCAGCCCGGCGGGCCGCCGCTCTGGGTGGCGGCAATGTCGGAGGCGGGCGCGCTGCGCGCCGCGCGGGTCGGCGCCAACCTGCTGCCGCAGGGGCCGCGCCGGCAATCGCTCGATCCATGGTTGGCGAAGCTCAAGGCGGAAGGCCGCAATCCATCCGGCCATCGCATCGGCATCATCAAATCCTGCCTGGTGACCGACGATCGTGAGCGCGACTGGGGCAAGGTACGGGTCGCCGAGCGACGGCGCATGGACATCTACCATCGCTTCCGCGAGGAAGCCGGCGGGCATGGCGGCGTCCAGGGCATCGCCGAGGCCGATCGCATCCCGCAGACCTGGGTGGTGGGCGACGTCGAGCATTGCGTGAAGGAGCTCGCCGCCTTCATCCGCGAGTACGGGCTCACCGACATCGTCACCTGGGCGGTGCCGCCGGGCCTCACGCCCGACGACACCAATGCGAGCCTCGAGCGTTTCGCGCGCGAGGTGGCGCCGCGTCTCAGGACGATGTTCGGCGCGACCTGAGCTCGCGCATGCTGCCGCCGAAGTAGAAGGCGTCGACGGCCAAATCGTCGTGCCGCCCGTCGAGGATGCCCGCGCAGTCGTCGAGCGCTTCAGCGAGGCCGACATACGACCCCGGCTGGCGCGTCCACGGTTCGGCGCAGAAGAAGGGCTGCGTCAGGTAGTTCGCGAGCTTGCGCGCCCGCTCGTCGCCGCCGCCCGACCACAGCGCCATCAATGCCTCGCGCGCGCGGCCGGCAAGCTGGCGATGGCGAGACCCGGCCGCAGGTCCTCCCAGCAGGCGGGCGTGCGAGGTGCGCGGGTCGAGGCAGGGGTAGATCTTCGCCACCGCCATGTCGCGCGACAGATGGATCACCGTGTCGGCCGGCGCGAGGCCTGCCAGAGCGCCCTCCGTCCACGGGCCGTCGCCGGCTCGCAGGAAGAAGGTTTGCACGGCGCCCTTGGTGCCTTCGCTGAAACCATCCTGCTTCAGCGCGTCGGCGTGCGAATAGCCGGGTGCGCGTTCGCCTTCCCAGCTCGGCATCACGGCGAACAGCGAGACGCGGTCGCTGCCGCCGCTCAGGCGGCGCACCAGTTCCTCCATGACGACGGTCGTGCCGGCGCGCTGTTCGCCCGCGATCGCCACGGTGCCGCCGGCCGTCAGCGGGCAGAGCACGTCGATCGCCTTGATGCCGGTCTCGAGCAGCCGTGGCTCAGCGGGCGGCAAGGCGAGCGCCGTGACCAGACGCTCGAAGCCCGCGGCATCGATCGGCGTCAGGCCGTGGCGCTGCTCGTTCAACACAGTGGCGCCGCGCGGCAAGGCCTCGTCGGCCGCGAGCGCAATGGCGCGTACCAGGCCGCCGCCCGGGCGCTGCACGACCTGCACGGCGATCGCCCGCTTGTTGGCTTCGTCGCTGACGGCGAGCTCGGACAGGAGATCGGGGAGCGAGCTCGGGTCGAACAGGACTTCGACGACATTGCCGCGGCTCTCGACCAGGCGGCCGATGCGGTTGGCGAAATCATCGGGCAGGGCGTTGCCGTGGAGCGTGTCGGAAACCATGTCGAGCATCCTTTCCTTGAGGTGACGGCGGGCGGCATGCAGGCGGTTGTTCACGGCCGTCGTGGAGAGGCCCAGGAACACGGCAATGTCCTGATGCGAGCAGTCGTGCAGGTAGAAGAGCGTGGCGACCTCGCGCAGATCGGCCGGCAAACCCGCGACGGCCGTCAGCGCCCGGCTCGCCTGGTCCTGGCGGTCGACCCGGTCGTCGGCGGCGGGCTCGTCACTCGGCAGCTCGGCGGCGGCCGACAATGGCAGGGTCTCGAGATGGCCGCGCCGCAACAGCCGCGACGCGCGACGGCGCACGATCGTCCGCAGCCAGCCCGGGAAGGCTTTCGGTTCCTCCAGGGTGGGCAAGGCCGCCCAGGCGGCGACGAAGGCTTCTTGGACGACGTCTTCGGCGCGATGGAAATCGCCCACCATCGCCAGCGCCGAGCCGAAGGCGAACTGCTGGAACCGCCGCGTCAGCTCGACGAAGGCGCCGACATCGCGCTGGGCGGCCCGGCGGACCAGGGTCTCGAGATCCATGTCAGTCTCCTGCCCAATAGTACCGGGCAGGCGGCTTGGCCTTTGGCTGCCAGGCCTAGGCCGGCTGCGCCGCCGGCCGCTGCGAGGGGAAGGGCGGGAACAGCAGCGCGATCGCCATGGCGCCGAGGCCGATGCCGAACGAGCCAATGTAGAGCCAGCCGTAGCTGCCGGTGGTGTCGTAGATCCAGCCGCCGACTGCCGGGCCAAGCGCCATGCCGCCGGCCGAGAACACGGTGGAGGCGCCGATCACCGTGCCCATGATGCGCATCGGGAAGTACTCGCGCGCGATCACGGCGTAGAGCGGCATGATCCCGCCGTAGATCAGGCCGAACACGGCGGCCACGGCATAGAACTCGCCGAGCTGGCGCACGAAGAAGTAGGCGCCGGCCCCCAGCGCCTGGGCGAACAGGCCGATCACCAGCACGCGCTTGGCGCCGAAGCGGTCGCCGGCCAGGCCGAACACGATGCGGCCGCCCAGCCCCGCCAGGCCTTCGACGCTGTAGATGGTGACCGCGGCCATCACCGGCAGGCCGCAGGCGATGGCGTAGCTCACGGTATGGAAAATCGGCCCGGAATGCGTGGCGCAGCAGCAGAAGTAGGTGAGCGACAGCACCCAGAACTGCGGCGAGCGCAGCGCCTGGCCCGCCGTCATGTCGGGATCGGCAACGCCCATCGTCACGCCCGGCGCCGCCGCCGCGCGCTCGCGCGGGTCGATCACGGGCGGCGCGCGGCGCACGAAGAAGGCCGTCGGGATCAGGATCGCCCAGGCCAGGACGGCAATCACGAGCTGGGCGGTGCGCCAGTCGTAGTTGGTGACCAGCCAGCTCGCGAAGGGCGAGATCGTCATCGGCGCCATGCCCATGCCGGCCGACACCAGCGAGACGGCCAGGCTGCGGCGGTTCTCGAACCAGCCGGTCACTGTCGTCATCGTCGGCACGAACACCGCACCGGTGGCGCCGCCGACCAGCAGGCCATAGATGAGCTGGAATTCGAGCAGGCTGGTGGCGCGGCTGGCCAGCGCCAGACCCAGCCCCAGCAGGACGCCGCCGCTCAGCACGACGGGCAGCGGCCCGAAACGATCGGTCAGCGCGCCCCAGCCGAAGGAGGCGATGCCCATCGTCAGGAAGACGATCGTCATGGCGCTCGACACGCCGGTGCGCGACCAGCCGGTCGCGTCCGCCATCGGTTGCAGGAACACCGCCAGCGAGAACACTGCGCCGATCGACACGCATCCCAGCACGCCGCCGGCGGCAACCACGACCCAACCGTAAAACAGCTTCATCCGTCGCTCCTCGAACGGGTTGGATAACACTTAACTGAAAGGTTAAGTGATCGCAACCCTCCCGTCCGCCCCTGGAAGACGAACGGCGGCTTCGAAAAGATACAGGATCGCCGGATTTATTTCGGAGTAGACTGGGCTGCGATGCTGAAGACGACCTTGATCGGGACGCTGCTTTTCCTGGCCGCCTGCGGCGGTACTGCCGGCGGGCCGGGCGCGTGGCAGAAGGCTGGCGCGACTGACGCGAGTGTTGCCGCCGACACGGCGCAGTGCCGTACCACCGCCCAGCAGACAGCCGCACGCCTCTATCCCCTTGGCTCCAGCAACCCGACCTTGGGCGGCGCCGGGATGATCGCGTCGCAACAGCAGGCCAACACCGACCGCACCAGCGCCGAACTTCAGTACTTCAACGACTGCATGGAAGGCCGCGGGTACACGCGCCAGAAGCCTGCGAACTGACGACACTAATCGTCTCACCTTGTCGGTTGCTTAAATCGAGGATACGATCAACCGCAGGATGTGGATTTCTCCTGCCTTCAACACGCCGTCCGTCGACCAGGTAAAGTTCGGTGCCTGGGGTCAGGATGTACCGGGCTACGGCTGGGCCTATTGCGGCCCGACCGCCGTGCTGATGGGCCTCTACTGGCTCTCCTTGAACGGCTTCACACAGGTCGCGCCGGCGAAATACACCAGCGAGACCGACCCGGCGGTCTTCGGTCTCGAGCGCATCGTTGCCGGGTTCATGCAGACCTCCGTGGTATGGGGCACCGGCTACAACATGTCGGATGGCATCTCCGACTATCTCTCCGCCTGCGGCATCGCGCCGTCACAGTACACCTTCAGCCATATGCAGAACCCGGGGCAGGAGTTCCTCAACAACCAGCTCGCGCCCAACTACGCGCCCGATCCGGACACGATCGTGCTGGCCAATTTCTCGGTCGGCTGGTTCGACGCCTGCGACACGAAGAGGACCCTGACCTGCACCGGCGGCCATGTACTCACGCCGCTGGCCGGCGGCCTGGCGACCGTGCTGATCAACAACCCCTGGCCGCCGTCGCTCTTCGCGACGTTGCCCAATCCGCAGACGGTCCAGCTCTACCCCGTGAAGGGACACTGGACCTTCGTGAACTTCACCTCGCCGTCAAACCTGCCGCCCAGTGCCTACACCCAGGTCGGTTCCGATTTCACCGGCCCCAACATGACGCAGCGTGCGCTCCTGTGGGGCGGCCAGGCGTGGGCCATCGAGAAATCGGTCAAGGACGCCCTGCCCAGCACCTGGACGCTCACGGACCTGAAGTGGTTCAACACCAACGGCGCCGATTTCACCGTGAGGGCGCCGCTCGCCGGAACCGGTGGGATCGCCAAGAGCGGCGCCGGCAGGCTGACGCTCGGCAACACCAACCAGCTCAGCGGGCCAAACCGCGTCACCGGCGGCACCCTGTGCACCACCGCGCTGTCCGGCGCACCGTTCGGCACCGGCTCGCTCAGCCTGCTGGGCGACGGCCTGCTGGCGTTCTCGCCGCCCGGCGGCGCCGCTGTCACCGCGACGGTGGCGTCCGGGGCGGACGCCACCTTCACGCTCGACCTCGGCGGCGGTGCGCTGACCCTCGAAGGCACCGGCAACTTCACGGTCACCCTTGGCGGCTACAGCGACGCCAAGACCGCCAACATCCAGCGCATCGGCACGGGCACCCTGGTCATCGCCCCGGGCGGCGGCGTGGCCGCGCTCGGCGACAGCCAGCAGGTCCTGGTGACGGGATCGCTCGGCAACCTGCCGGCCGTGACCAACGGCATCGTGGCGCCTTACATCGTGGCCTACGACACGGCCGTCCTCAGCGCCGGCGCCTTCCTGACGTACGGCAGCACCGGCTTCGCGCCCGTCGTGCCGACGTTCTCAAGCAAGGTTGCGATCGCCGACGTGACGTCCGACATGGTCTACGAGGCGGTGACGCCGCAGACCGTCGCCTCGGGCGCCAGCCCCCAGATCTACGCCCTGGAGATGGACGGCGGCTCGCTCGCCGGCAGCGGTGCCAGCCTGCTGGTCGGCAGCCAGGCGGCCGGTGACGTCGCTGGCCTGATCATGAACGGCGGCGACATCACCGTGGACACGCTCACCTTTGGCGCGGCCGAAGCGGTGATCTATGCCAGCAAGACCAGCGGCGGCACGACCATCGGCTCGCAGATCAGCGCCAGCGGGGGCCTCACCCTGTTCGGCCCGGGCACGCTCACGCTCTCGGCCGACAACAGCTCGCTCAGTGGTTCGGTCAACCTCAATGCCGGCAGGCTGATCGCGGCGGGCGCAGGTTCGACCGGCAGCGGCGACGTCATCGTCGACAGCACCGCCGTGCTGCAGGTGAGCGGCAGCGTTGCCGGCAACGTCTCGGTCGCCCAGAACGGCGTCGTCGCTCTCGTCGGCGGCACGCTCGACGGCCAGCTCTCGGTGGCCGCCAGCGGCACGAACAATCCCAATCCGGGGGGCCGCCTTGAAGGCGTCGGCACGGTCGCCGGGCAAGCCGTGCTGGGGGGCGTGGTGCAATCCGGCCCGCAACCCGGCTTCCTCACCTTCACGGGCGCCGTCACCCTGCCGGTCACGGCAAGCTTCTACTGGCGTCTGCACAAGCTGGTCGACGGCACTGAGCCGTCCGACGGCTGGAATGCGCTGGAATTCACGGCCGACGACCCCACGCTCGGCGGGACGATCCCCATCTATCTGGATTTCTCGGCGCTTGGTGCCGATCCCGACGGTGGCAACGCCAACTTCTGGAAAGACCAGCACAGTTGGACGCTGCTGCAACTGTCGTCGTCCACGCCCTTCACCGGCCAGGTCTACGGCGAGAAGTTTGTCGCGGGCTCGTTCGACACGGAACAGAACGGCAGCGTCTTCACACTCACCTGGACTCCGGCGCCACCGCATCACGATCTCGCCGAGCGGCAAAGGCTGAAAGCCATGTCGCGCCTGCGGCTGCAGGCCTCAAGCCCGCCTCCGGGCGCGTCGGCATAGTCCGTCGCCGGCCTCACGCCTCGCCGTAATGGACGCGCCGATACGCGCGTGACGGGATGAGATCGTCGGTGTGGATGTCCCACACCGAACCGATGTTGGCCGCCTGATGCTCGCGGAACAGCGGCGCAAAACGGCCCATCTCGGTGACGGCGGTGCCGCGCAGGCCGAAGCCCGTCGCCACGCCGGCGAGATCGCCGCGGCCGTGCATTGCCTCGGCGGGATCGATGCCGTTGGCGCGGAACTTGTGGAACTCCGCGCCATAGCCGCCGTCGTTCATCACCGAGATCAGCATGCGGATGCCCTGGCGGCGGATCGTCTCGAGCTCCTGGATGTGCATCAAGAGGCTGCCGTCGCCCTCGATCAGCATGACCTTGCCGTCGCCGCGCGCCGCGGCGATGCCGATGGCCGCCGGCAGGCCCGAGCCGATGGCGCCGAACTCGTTGACCACATGATACTTGTCGGCCGGCCGGCCCTTCATGTGGGTCATGGCGATGCTGAAATAGTGGCCGCCGCCCACGACGACGTCCCAGTCCTTGGGGATCGCCTGGTCGAGCTCGAGGATCGCCTTGCGCGGATCGACGGTGTTGGGCTGGACCTGGAACTCCTTCGAGTCCGGTGAAGCGCCCGCGATCTGCCGGGCCATGTCGCCGCTGCGGAAGCCGGCGCGTGAGATGCCGCGCGCCTTGAGGCGGGCGACGATCGCCTCGGCCGCGGCCTTGGCGTCGGCGCGCACGTGCAGGTCGGCGGTGCGCAGGCCCTGCCACAGGCCGCGTGGATTGACGTCGATCTGCACGGTGCGGGCGCCGGGATAGAGATAGCCGCCTTCGGTCGTGTAGTGGCCGAGCCCCGCGCCGACGCCGATCACCAGGTCGGCCTCGGCGAAACGCTCGCGCGCGAAGTCGCTGGCGAAGGAGCCGGCGATGTCGAGGGCGTAGGGATTGCCGTCGAACAGGCCCTTGCCCAGCAGCGACGTCGCCAGCAGCGCGCCCGACTGCTCGGCCAGCGCCTCGAGCGCCTGGCGTGCACCCGACTTGATGACGCCGCGGCCGGCCAGCACGACCGGCTTCTCGGCCTCGGCGATCAGGTCGACGACACGGTCGACCATGGCGGGATCGGGGATCGGCCGCTGCGCCATCGGCACCAGCTCGGAGGAGGGCGTGTAGTCGGTGAGATGCGGCCAGGCCTGCTTCTGCAGGTCCATCGGGACGGAGAGCACCACCGGCTTGCGCTCGGCCTCTGCCACCTGGAAGGCCTCGCGCACGTTGTCGAGCACGCGGTCGACATGTTTCACGCCGACGAAGTGCGCACCACAGGCCAAAGCGAGCGGCGCCATGTCGATCTGCTGGATGTACCAGGAAGAGGCGAGCGGTGAATCGCCCGCGAACACCACCAAGGGCGTGTTGCTGCGCGCCGAGATGGTGAGCGCCGTCATGATCTGGGTGAAGCCCGGCCCGCAGGTCGTCGAGGCCACCCCGACCTTGCCGGTGGCGCGGGCATAGCCGTCGGCCATGGCGACGGCGCAGTGCTCGTGGCGGGCATGCACCACCTTCATGCCGGGCAGCTTCGCCATCGCCACCGACCAGTACATGTTGGCGTCGCCCATCAGGGTGAAGAGAGTGTCCACGCCCTCGGCGGCGAAGGCGCGCGCCAGCATGTCGGTCACCTGCAGCTTGCTCATCCTGGTGTCTCCCTTTTTCCGAAGAGGCTGCGCAACCACGACAGGAAGGCGCGCCACATGAGGTTGCCCGCCCGCAGCTCGGTGGCGGGCGGTGAAGGCGGCATGGATGGCGCCGGCGATGTCTCCGCCGTCGCAGCCGGCCGGCGCTCGGCCACCAGCTTGGCGAGATTGGTCGAGAATTCGCCGAGCAGGGCGCGCGCGACATGCACGCCGCCGGCATTGGCGAAGGTTTCCAGCGGCCCGCTGACGCTGAAGCTGCCGTCGATCGCGAGCTCGGTGGTCTCCTTGCCCGCGACTTTGACAATCCCCGAGGCGAGCGCGCGCGAAGCGCCGCGCCCGTCGATGCCGCGGCCCTCGATGGTGCAGGTGCGCGCCGTCTGGTCGAAGACAAGACTGGCCTCGCCGCGGAACACCGCGACGGTCGGGCCGAACTTCACGCGCACCGAGCCGCGCCACAGCCCGTCGCCCCCACCAGGCGAGAGGGTCTCGGGCGACAGCGTGGCGCCGGGAATGCACGAGGCGACCAGGGCCGGGTCGCTCAGCAGCGGCCAGACCTCGTCGGCCGGCAGCGCAATCGTCGTGGTCTCGCTCAGTGCCGCCATGGCTACGCGGCGCGCTGCCGCTGGAGCTCGTCCTGCATGATGGTGGTGCGCCAGTGGATGCGCTGCTCGTCGAGCGGATAGCCGCCACAGGCCTTGTGCAGGCCGCAGCGGTTGTCCCAGATCACGATGTCGCCCGCCTTCCACTTGTGCTGGTACTGCGCCGGCGTCTCGACCATGTAGGGCGTGAGCTCCTTGACCAGCGCGTCGCTGTCAGCCTCGCTCATCCCCTGGATACGCACGATGTGGTGCGGGTTGGCATAGAGCGAGGTGCGGCCCGTTTCCTCGTGCACGCGGACCATCGGATAGACGGCCGGCGGCTTCTGCCGGTCCTCGGGCTCCAGCAGCTCATGGCCTTCGCGCTTCTTGCCACCGTAGATGTATTCCGCCTTCAGCCCGGCGATGCGCTGTTTGAGGCCGTCGGGGAGCGATGCATAGGCCTCGTACATGCTGGCAAAAGCGGTGTCGCCGCCGGTCGAGGGAATGGCGACGCCGTAGAGCTGCGTGCCCTTGCAGACCTCGGTGTCCCAGGGCGAATCGGTGTGCCAGTGGCCGCCGCGATTGTAGATCGCCTGGTTGACCTGGCCGTCGGGCTTCTTCGTGCCGATGCCCATCACGGTCAGCTCGGGGAGTTCCGGGTCGCGCGTCTTGCGCACGCGATGCGGCTTCAGCCGGCCGAAGCGTCGGGAATAGGCAAGAAATTCTTCCTTGGTGAGCGTCTGGCCGCGCACGATCATCACGATGCTGTCGAGCCAGGTCCGATAGAGCGTCTGCCAGTCGCCGTCGCTCAGCACGCGCACGTCGACGCCGGTGACCAGGGCGCCGATCTTGGGATGAGGCCGTTCGATCTGCATGGGCGAAGTCTACGCCCGCCAAGACGCTGGTAAAGCCTCGCCGATTCGCCCAGCATCGTCGGCAACAGGAACGGGAGGAAATCGTGCCTCGCATCGCGGCTCTTGTTTTCGCATGACCACGCGCGCCTCCCTGCGCAAGGACGGCGAGGCCATGCGCCGTCGCCTGTTCGGCGATGACGAGGGCGCCCCGGCGATCATGCGCACGCTGAACAGCGAGGCCGTTTATGGCGCGATCTGGAGCCGACCAGGCCTCGCCATCGAGGACCGCATGGTCTGCGCGCTAGCAGCACTCGGCGCCGTGCAGCGCCTGAAGAAGCTCCGCCGCCATGTCGCGGCGGCGCTCGACCTTGGCCTGCCGGTGCGGGCGATCGTCGAGATCCTGATCCAGATCGGCATCTACGCCGGCTTCGCGGCGTCGGAGGAGGCGGTCGGGGCCGCGGCCGCGGCTTTCGCCGAACGCGGCGTGGCGATGCCGGAAGAAACCGCGCGCGAGGACTCGCTCGAGGCGCTGAGCGAACGCGGCCGCAAGTTGATGGAGCAGCTGCATGGCGATCGTGCCGCCGAGGGCTATGCCGCGCCCGGCAATGCCGTGACCGGTGCGCTCTATCCCCTGGCCATCCAGTATGGCTACGGCGAGATCTGGTTTCGCCCGGGCCTCGACCTCAGGCGGCGGGCCCTCGTCGCCGTGGCCGCCTTCACGGCGTTGAAGCTCGACGGCCAGGTGAAAAAGTTCGGCCAGTCGGCGCTCAACATGGGGCTGAGCCGCACCGAGGTGATCGAGGCGGTGATCCAGACCGCACCGTTCAGCGGCTTTGCCCCGGCGCTGAACGCGCTCGGCGGGCTCGGCGAGGCATTGGACGACCCAGTGAGGAGGAACCGATGACCCACCACGCCCCCGAGTTCCGGCATCCCGACGACATGGACTGGGAAATGGGCCGCTTCCGCAACGTCACCAAGTTCCTGTTCCATCCGACGCCGGAGCGGCCGACGGTGCCCAATGCCGGCTTCCTGCGCTACGAGCCGGGCTCGGGCTTTCCCTTGCACAAGCACGACTTCGCCCAGGTCTGGTACATCATCGAGGGCGAGTTCCGCATGGGCGACAAGACCTACGGCCCCGGCACCCTGGTCTACATGGAAGACCCGCACTTCGAGAACGAGATGCGCACCGAGACCGGCGGCACGGTGCTGTTCGTGCAGTATCCCGGGCCGACCACCGGCGCGCGTCCGATCTACGACGGGCGGATGAACCTCAAAGAGGCGCCGCGGCCCGACAAGCTCGACCTCGAGCACTGACGAAGGTCGACTGCAACCTGAAGGCGGGTGCGGGCGTTTCTCCGCATCGCCGCGCAGTCGGTCGCCGCGACACTCATGAGCCCTGAATGACGTTCGTCAGCGACACGCCGCGTCCCAGCATCCCCATCGCCCACAACGACCATCACGCGGCGCCCGAGGGCGCCACCTTCGGCAATGCCATCCTCGATTCATTAAGCCTGGTGGAGCGCCATCTCCTCGCGCCATCGCTCGAACGGGTGGCGTTGCGCGTCGGCGAGTGCCTCGAGCCGCCGGGCCAGCCAATCGGGTATGTCTACTTTCCGGTGGAAGGTCTGATCTCGATGTTTGCCGGCGCGACGCCCGGCACGCGCATCGAAATCGCGACCGTCGGCAGCGATGGCATGACCGGGCCGGGTGTCCTGCTGGGCGACGCGACGGCCGGCGAGACCCTTGTGCAGGCGGCCGGCAGCGCCTGGCGCATTGCCGCCGGCTCCCTGCAACGGCTGGCCGAGCTCCATCCGGCTCTCCACCGCACTCTGCTGGCCCATGTCGGCGTGGCCCTTCGCCAGGTCATGGACACCGCCTGCTACAGCGGCCGCGCGACGATCGTCGAGCGCCTGGCGCACTGGCTGCTGCAGGCCGCAGAGCGCCTGGACGCGCGCCGGCTCGTGATCACCCATGACGCTTTGGCCGGGATCCTGGGGGTGCGCCGACCGAGCGTCACGACGGGCCTGCAAGTGCTGGAAGGCCGGTATCTGATCCGCTCGACGCGGCGGGCCATCGTGGTGCTCGATCCGCAGGGCCTGGCCGAGGTCGCACGGCGCTAGCCAAGAAAACTGTATCTTTCATGCAACAGAAGTCGCGGCGGCGGCATTAGGTGACCATGCCACCCAGGAATCTGCCGGCACAGTCGACTGTGTCGCGTGAACTAAGCCTGCTGCGCGCTCTCGGCGTCAGCCTCCGAACCGTCCGTCCGCGTCCTCTGAGACAACCGTTGCCCTTGCTGCCTCCGAGCAGACCGCCACTCCTTGATGGATTTCCTGCAGCCCCGGCGCCGGACGGCGCTTCGGTCAGGCGGCCAGCCGCGCCCTGATCTGCCGGGTGCGTAGCGTTCTCAACAGCTCTTCGCCGTAGGGCAGGGCGCCGCAAAGTGTGACGCCCAGCATGACCGCCCCCAGGTACCACCCGGGCAGCGGTGAATGCTTGAGCTGCAGGGCAAAGTCCGCGTCCCCGATGCCCAGCAGGGCCACGAACTGAGGCCAGTGCAGGATAGCGACAACCGCTGTGGCCACCGCGGGCGCCATCTCCAGCACGCCATGGACGTGCTGCTCGATCGGCGTGACGCGGCGTGTGGCGTTGGCGTAGCGCACGTCCCACATCGCCGTCGCCTGGTGCAGAACCAACCCGACCAGCATGATGAGCAGAACAGCGGCATTGATCTCCAGAAACAGCGCTGCCAGGAGCGGTACGCCAACTTCGCCGAACTGCAGCAAGTGCAGCAGCGACTCGGCGACACCGCTCGTGCGCTCGATGTGCGAGGCGCGATGGCAGAAATAGTCGGCAAGACCCGCGAGCAGCCAGACCGGCACGACGAGGTACGTCAGGAAGTGTTCCAGCAGGATGTCGGTCATGCGGTGGCGGTCGGCACCACGCTGAGACGCACGCTGTGCGGCGGGTCGCTGTCGGCGACGAACCAGCCCCGCTCGATCGCCCGGCGCACGGCCGTGTTGCTGGCCTCGTCGTCCAATCCCAGGCGTTGGGCGATGTCGTGTACGGCCACCCAGTGACAGGGTCGACCGCCGGCCACGCGCGCGACGTCCTCGCGCATGGCTGAGGCCGTCCGGTCGGTTTCGTCCGCTTGCTCGTTCATGGTCCTGGAGAAATGTCGCGACGCCCCGCCAGGTTGCGCAGGTGAGCGTCGACCGCGGCGGCAAGGTCGTCGTGGACGGCGACCGGCTCGACATATTGCGGCAGGCCGTCCTCGAGAGCCCTGCGTCCCAGCCCGGTGCGGACCAGGATGCGCGGGCAACCGGCGTGGAAGGCGGCCTTGAGGTCGTCGACCTGGTCGCCGACGAAGGGCGTGTCAGCGGCCCTGGCGCCGTAGGTCGCAAGTGCCTCCCGCAACATGCCGGCCGCCGGCTTCATCCGTGGGGTTTTGCATTCGCAGGTGCAACAGAGAATGCGGCCGATCCGGGCGCCTTTTGCCGCCAGCATGCTCGTCAGGGCCTCGTGGACGGCGTCGAGCTCTGCCTGGCTCATCGCACCGCGCGCCACCTCCGGCTGGTTGGTGCAGATCGCCACGTCGAACCCGGCGCCGTTCAACCGGGCAATCGCCTCCGCCGCGCCGGCGATCAGTTTCAGGCCGGCGGGCGCCTTGATGTTGTCCTTGCGGTTGACCACGACGACGCCATCGCGGTCGAGCAGGAACAGCGGCACGCGTCCTCCGATGGTCAGTCGTCGCCGGCCGCAACCGGGTTGTCCTGCACCAGCTTGTGGCCGGAGAAGCTGCGGGTATGCGGCGGCGGCAGGTTGCCGCCGGCGAACTGCTGCTTCAGCTCCTCCTTGCGCGCCATGATGCGTTGCCCCAGCGCCTCGATGTCGAGGCCGGCCTCGCGCGCCTGGGCGAACAGGCCTTCGGAGCGCTTCTCCTCTTCCTTGACGTGGTGCTTGATCAGCTCCGACAGCACCGTGACCTTGGCGTCGTAGAATTCGGCGTCGGGCTCGCTGTCGAGCAGTTCGGCGATCAGGACTTTGGCGCCGTCATGCTCGACATAGGCCTCGTCGAGCACGTCCTCCTCCTCGATCTTGTCCTTGCAGGCCGGGTAGAAGATTTCCTCCTCGACCATGGAATGGATCATCAGCTCGGTGCAGATCTGCTGGACCAGCATCTTCTTGCGGTCCTCGTCGCGCGCCTTCTCGGCCTTCTCGAACAGGTCCTCGACCTTGCGATGGTCTTCCTTGAGCAGGGCGATGGCGTCGGGCTTTTCGCGGCTTGGCATGGGGGACCTCGGTGGTGTTGCGGGTGAAAATCACTCCCACAACGAGGCCTGCCAGGGGACGTTGCACCTGCGGTGCTGCGCCGATCAGTGTCCCGGGCATTAATCCAGCGTTGTCGCATCGTCGGCGAAAGCCCTTGGCGCCGGCGGCTGAGAGACCAGAGGCATAACTTGGAATGCCCAGTGCTCCCGCCCCCAGGCGACGGAGTTCTGCCATGAGGGGTCTCCTTGCACCGCTCAGCTCGAACGAAGAAGTCACGATGGGACCCACCTCGCAGTACAAGCTGCCGGCGGAGCATTTGAAGCATCTGGAGCAATTGAAACTGATCGAAGCGGGCAGGGGCGGCTACCGACTGACGCCGCTTGGCCGCCAACGCTACAACGCACTGCCGCGGCCGGCGGGGTTGGCGGTCGACGGGTCACCAAGGGCGATCGAGCAAATGCTCTCCAATCTCATCCGGTCCAGGCAAACCTAGGCGGCGATGCGGAGCGGAACGACGAAGGGCAGGCTTTGCGCCTGCCCTTGTCACGATTCCCGTCGTTCTCAGTTCGGCCAGTTCGCCCGCATGCGGTCGATCTCGGCCTGGCTCGGCCGGTAGGGCGGGGCCTTCTCGTCGAAGGTCTGCCAGCCGGTCTTGCGGTACTCCGCACCGCGCGCCACCGGATCAATGGGCTTGTGGCTCTCCAGCAACGTAGCGATGCGGCCGGCATCCTCGTCGCGCGTGCGCACCGTCACCATGGTTCCGCCGCGCCGCACCGACTCGGAGTAGACGGCAGCGTGGTCGCGGTCGACACCGGCATCGACCAGCGCGCCCACGATGCCGCCCGTCGCCGCGCCGGCGGCAACACCGACGGCGGTGGAGGCGAGCCAGCCCGCGGCCACCACCGGGCCGAGGCCCGGGATCGCCAGCAGGCCGAGGCCGGCCAGGAGGCCTGCGCCGCCGCCCAGGGCGCCGCCGATGCCGGCGCCTTTGGCGGCTTCGGGAACGTCGTGGACGTCGGCATGCTCGGCGCTCACGTACTTGTTGGCGACGATGCTGACATCGGAGGCGGGCACCCCCGCTCGCTGTACGGCATCGACGGCCGCCCGTGCCTGGGCGTAGCTGTCATAGACTCGGCATACGGTTCTCATGTCGTCTCCTTTCGATGGGGGTTACTGCTGGGCCTTGGTGACGACGTTGCCCTTGTAGTCGACGGCGATTTCGACGGTCTTGCCGGCCTGCGTGCCGGTGCCGCGCCAGATCCCGTCATCGTCCTTCTTCAGGTCAGCAACGGCGTCGACCCCGCCATGGCCGATGGCGCGGTCCTTGGCCTGGCCTTCGGTGAAGCTGTTGGCGCCCTTCAGCGGCGCGCCTTCCTCGGCCTTGCGCGGCGCGTAGATGTCGGCCTTGCAGGCATCCATGAACTCGGCCTGGGTGATGCGGCCCTCGGCGGCGATCGTGCGGTTGCCGACCCGCATCAGCGCGACGTAGCGCAGCGATTCGCGGTCGGACAGGACGCCGTCTCCGTTGGTGTCGGCCTTCTTCCACATGTCCTGGCACTCGGCGTCGGTCGCTGCCCACGCCGGCGCCGCCATCGCCACGCCGATTGCGGCGACGGCGAAAAGCGAGATCGTCCTCGTCATGAAGTCCTCCGTTGCTGTTGGATTGTTCTCGACGACACAAAGTGCGGCGCCAGCAATGGTTGCCGGCTGCTGTGAATTGAGCTCGCACGCGTCGAGGTGACGGCGTCAAGACCGCCGCTCGTTTGCGCGAGCAACTCCAGACTGGTCGCCTCGTTGCCGAGTGCGCCAACAGACAGCGAGCACAAGGAAGCACCCCTATGCCGAGCAAACGGCCACTCAAACGCACGGCCCGCGCAAACAAGCGGGACGCCCAACCGCCACTCCGATCCTCCCGGCCCACGTCGGCAATCTCCGTGGCCGCCAAACCAGGCGAGGCGGTGCCGCCGATGCCGCCGCGCACCTCGGGCCAGGTGACGCCCAATGACGCGCCGCCGCTGCCGTCGCAGGAGACCGACAAGACCGTCAACCTGCGCCCCGACACGCTGGCACCCGGCGAGGAACTGACGACCAACCAGGGCGTGACCGTCAGCGACGACCAGAATTCGCTGAAATCCCACGTGCGCGGGCCGACGCTGCTCGAAGACATCCTGATGCGCGAGAAGATCACGCACTTCGATCACGAACGCATTCCCGAACGCGTGGTCCATGCCCGCGGTGCCGCGGCCCATGGCGTCTTCCAGGTCTACGAAAGCCAGGCGCACCTCACCATGGCGGCGCCGCTGCAGGACCCGGCCGTCACGACGCCGGTCTTCGTGCGCTTCTCGACCGTGGCGGGCTCGCGTGGCTCGACCGACACGCCGCGCGACGTGCGCGGTTTTGCCGTGAAGTTCTATACCCAGGACGGCGTGTGGGACCTGGTCGGCAACAACATGCCGGTGTTCTTCATCCAGGACGCCAACAAGTTCCCCGATCTCATCCATGCGGTGAAGCCCGAGCCGCACAACGAGATCCCGCAGGCCCAGTCGGCGCACGACACCTTCTGGGACTTCGTGTCGTTGACGCCCGAAAGCGCCCACATGCTGATGTGGGTGATGAGCGACCGCGCTCTGCCGCGCAGCTTCGCCACCATGGAGGGCTTCGGCGTCCATACCTTCCGCATGGTCAACGCCGAGGGTGTGTCGCGCTTCGTGAAGTTCCACTGGAAGCCGCTGAAGGGCGTGTGCTCGCTGGTCTGGGAGGAGGCGCAGCTGATCTCGGGCAAGGACCCCGACTTCAATCGCCGCGATCTCTGGGAGTCGATCGAGCGTGGCGACTTCCCGGAATACGAGCTCGGCCTGCAGGTGGTCGAGGAGGCCGACGAGCACAAGTTCGGCTTCGATCTCCTGGACGCCACCAAGCTCATCCCCGAGGAGATCGTGCCTGTCGTCCCTGTCGGCAAGCTCACCTTGAACCGTAACCCCGACAACTTCTTTGCCGAGACCGAGCAGGTGGCCTTTCACACCGGCCACGTCATTCCGGGCATCGACTTCACCAACGATCCGCTGCTGCAGGGCCGGCTGTTCTCCTACATCGACACCCAGCTGCGTCGCGTCGGGCCAAACTTCCACGAGCTGCCGATCAACCGCTCGCTGCGGCCGGCCGACAACCATCAGCGTGACGGCTTTGCCCGCATGACCATCAACAAGGGCCGCGTCTCCTACTTCCCCAACAGCCTGGGCGGCGGTTGCCCGATGCATTCGCCCGCCGCTGCCGCCGCGTTTCGCTCGGTCGCGATCAAGGAGCAGGCCGGGCCGAAGGTGCGCGAGCGCAGCCCGAGCTTCAGCGATCATTTCAGCCAGGCAACCCAGTTCTGGAACAGCATGAGCGACTGGGAGAAGGACCACATCGCCGCCGCCTTCGCCTTCGAGCTGAACCAGGTGGTCGATGAAGTCGTGCGCGACCGCACCATGAACGAGATCCTGGTGAACATTCACAAGGATCTCGCGGCCATGGTCTCCGAGGCAACCGGCATTGCCATCAGCCCTGCCGGCACGCCGGAGGCGCCGACGCCGTCGGCACCGACGCCGGCCGGTCCGTTGCGCAAGGATGCCGACAAGCTCCGCTCGCTGGCGCTCAGCATGGACAAGCCTCCGCCCACCATCAAGGGCCGCAAGGTCGCCGTGCTGTTGGGCGACGGCGTCGATACCGGAGAGGTCGAGGCCATGCTTGAAGCTCTGTCGGCTGCCGCCCTGATGCCGGAAACCATCGGGCCGCGCGCCGGTACGGTCGCCGCCGGCGACGGGCCCATGAAGGTCAATCGCGCCGCGGCCAACGCGCCATCGGTCGTCTACGATGCCGTGCTCGTGCCCACAGGTGTCGGGCCGGCGCTGGCAGCGCAGACACTGGCGCAGCGCTTCGTCCATGAGGCATGGCGGCATGGCAAGCCGATCGCCGTTGCATCGGACGCCGAGGCCCTGCTCAAGGCGGCCGGCGTGCCGACGTCCGACGACGGCGTCACCGTGACGGCAGCGACTTCCCTGACTGCACGTCTGGTAGACGACCTCAGCCGGCACCGCTTTCCACGCCGTGTCTCGGTGCTGCGTCCGTCCTAGCACGCCGGCAGCGGCGCGACAGCGTCCCGCGCTCATTGGCAGCCGCCTTCTGGATCGGCTGCCAATTTTTCTTCGCGGTATCGACGGCCATTTGGATCGCGAAGGCGCTGTTGTGGCGCGCGCAAAGCGCCTATCGTTCGGGACCAGTTCGGATCGACGCGTGGAGGATTCTCAAATCGCGGTCAGTAGCCAATCCGTTGATCCCTGCAAGAAGACAGGGGTAGACCAGTCGCCGGCGACATTGGGCGACGTGCTCTACGCCAAGTCCAAGGCTGTGGTGCCGGAGGAGGACTGGGCGGCGCTCGTCCGATCGATCGCAGCGGGCGACCAGCTGGCTCTGCACGCCCTCTACGAAAGGGCCCATCGCATGGTTTTCACACTAAGGGCCTGTGACGGAATAAACGAATCGGATAGTGCGGAACAACGCAGGGAAAGAATCGAGGAAGAGAAGGCGCCGGGCGAGATACGCTTTATATTGTGGGAGTGCTCGACGTCGACGCCATTCGTAT
>JAKFVH010000109.1 GCA_021732285.1 Reyranella sp.
GTCACCCACAATCTCGAAGAGGCCGCCCGCCTCGCCGACCGCGTCGTCGTGCTGTCGCGCCGCCCCGGCCGCATCCGCGAGGTGATCGCAATCGACGTGCCGGTGGCCGAGCGTGGCCAACCTCGGCATGCGACCCTGCTTGTCGAGGTGCACAGGAAGCTGTGGTCGCTGATCCGCGACGAGGTCATCACCGCCGATCGCGAGATGCAGCATGTCTGACCAGCGGCCTGAGCGCCGTCCCGTTCCCTTCCGCGGCGGTGGCTTCAATCCCGTGCCGCGCCGCCTGCTGCCGTGGCTGGTGTTCGTCGTGCTGATCGCGGCCTGGCAGGCGGCGTCGAGCGTGGGCCTGCTGCCGGCGCTGTTCATGCCGAGCCCGGCCGCCATCGTGCGCGCCCTGGTCGAGCTGTGGCTGAACGGCACCCTGGTCGAGCACATCTCGGCCTCCTTGCAGCGCATCATCCCGGGCTGGATCATCGGCACGGCCGCGGGCCTCGCGGTCGGCACGGCCATGGGCATCTTCTCGGCCGCGCGCGCCGCCGGCCTGCCGGTCGTGTCGGCGCTGTTCCCGATCCCCAAGATCGCCCTGCTGCCGCTGCTGATCCTGTGGTTCGGCATCGGCGAGCCCTCCAAGGTCGCGACCATCGCGCTCGGCGTCTTCTTTCCGACGGTGATCTCAGCCTACAGCGCCTGCGATTCCGTTCCGCGCAACCTGATACGCATGGCCCAGAGCTTCGGCCTGCCGGCGACCGACATCGTCGCCAAGATCATCCTGCCCGGCGCCATGCCGGGCATCCTGGCGGGCTTTCGCATCTCCGCCTCGGTTGCGCTGCTGCTGGTGGTGGCGGCCGAGATGATCGGCGCCCAGTACGGCATCGGCGCCTTCGTCCTGCAGGCCGGCAACCTGATGCAGACCGACCAGCTCATGGCCGGCGTGGTCATGCTGTCGGTGTTGGGCCTGTTGATCGCCTGGGGGCTTGGCATGGTCGAGCGTTCCGTGCTCCGCTGGCGCTGACAGGGAGGAAACAACAATGAAGCGCAGACAAATGCTCGCGGCCGCTATTGTCATGGCGGCGGCGCCGGCGTTCGGCCAGGCCTGGCCCAACAAGCCGATCACCATGATCGTGCCCTTCGCCGCCGGCGGACCGACCGACCTCTTGGCCCGCATCATCGGCGAGCGCATGGGCAAGGAGCTCGGCCAGCAGTTCATCATCGAGAACGTCACCGGGGCGGCCGGCACCATCGCCATGGCCAAGCTCGCGCGCTCGGCGCCCGACGGCTACACGATCGGCATCGGCCATGTCGGCACCAACGTCGCCAATGCCGTGATCTACACCAAGATCGGCTTCGACCTGATGAACGATTTGGAGCCGATCGCCCGCCTGCCGGCCAATCCCATGCTGGTCGTGTCGTCCGACAAGGTGCCGGCCAAGACGCTGAAGGAGCTGGTCGAGTACCTGAAGGCCAATCCCGACAAGGTGTCGGGCGGCACCGCGGGCATCGGCTCGGGCTCGCATCTGGGCGCCCTCGCCTTCAACAAGGCGACTGGCGCCACCTATCAGCTGGTGCCCTATCGCGGCACCGGTCCCGCCATGCAGGATCTGATCTCGGGCCAGATCCAGGTCATGGTCGACCAGTCGTCGAACTCCCTGCCGCAGGTCCAGGCCGGCAAGATCCGCGCTTATGCCCAGACCTCGGCCAGGCGTTCGCCCGCCATGCCCGACATCCCGACCGCAGCCGAGGCCGGCTATCCGATGGAGGTCTCGATCTGGAACGGCCTGTGGGCGCCCAAGGGCACGCCCAAGGACATTTTAGACAAGCTGAACGCCGCGGCGATCACCGCCCTCGCCGATCCTGCCGTGCGCAAGCGCATGGAGGAGCTGGGCCAGGACCTGCCGACGCCCGAGGAGATGAAGCCCGCTTCCTTCGCCGCCTTCCAGAAGGCCGAGCTCGCGCGCTGGAAGCCGATCCTCGAAGCCGCCGGCGTGAAGGCCGAATAAAACTATAGTTATTGACCAGTACTACAGTTCATGTTAGGGTCGACGGCACTATTGCTCTTTCTCATCGTCGATCCGAATCATGTAGCGCGACAGTCCGGCTGATCGCAGTCGCTCTCGGTTGGGCTCGCCCCAAGTTCGCCATTGGGGGCCCAACCGATAGGGGCGTCTCTTCCGCCGCCACACCAGACGCTCTGCCGGAATTACCGGGAATGCCGGAAAGTCCAAAAATTGACGGCAGTGCATGCACGCCGTGACTAGGCGTCCCGGTAGTTCGGCGGCAAGGGACAAGGCGGCAGCAGCTTCTCCAGCACCTTGGCGACGCCCAGCAGCCTGGCGTCGCCCCACTTCTTGCCGGTGAGCTGCAGGCCGATCGGCAGCCCCTCCCTGGAGAAGCCGCAGGGCAGCACGATCGACGGCTGGCCCGTCAGGTTGGCGAGGAAGTTGTAGGCCGTGCCGGCGAAGAAATACGGGTGCGGCGTGCCGTCGATCACCAGGGGCTCGCTCTGCTTCTGGCGGATGAAGGCCGCATCGGGCATCACCGGCATCAGCCAGGCGTCATGGTCGTCGAGGAAGGAGTCGCACTGCCGCACGATCGTGTCGCGGCGGTCGAGCACGGCCAGAAACTCGGCGATGTCGAGCCGCGCCGTGCGGCCGAGCGAGCGCGCGGTGGGGTCGGGAGAATTGACCCTGTCGAAGGTGTGCTCGCGGTCGCTGAGCGGCTGCAAAGCACGCACCTGGTACTGGAAGAGGTCGGCCCAGTCGTCCCAGCCCTGCCGCCAGTCGAGCCCTTTGGGCTCGGCACGCTTCACCTTCGCACCGGCCTTGCTCAGCAGGCGTACCGTCTGCTGGACGACCGACGCGGTGTCGGCCGAGACCTTGACTAGCGGATTGCTGTCGATGAACGCGATGCGCAGGGTCTTGGGGCTGGCGGCCGGCGCAGGTCCCAGCGGCACGGGTACGGCCTCGGCGTCGTAGCCGTCGGGTCCGTCGATGATGCGCAGGGCCGTCTCCAGGTCCTCGACCGAGCGCGCCAGGGGGCCGTACACGCCCATCCAGCGGATGGTGCGGGTCTGGCCCGGCAGGCCCGGCACATGGCCGCGGCCGGGCACACGCCACTCGGTGGGTTTCAGCGAAAAGATGCCGTTGTAGTGCGCCGGATTGCGGACCGAGCCGCCGATGTCGCTGCCGAGCTCGAGCGGCGACAGGCGGGCGGCGACGGCGACCGCGCCGCCGCCGGTCGAGCCGCCGGCCGTACGCCGATCGTCCCAGGCGTTCTTGGACGTGCCGAACAGCGGACTGTCGGTCTGAAAGTCGGCGCACAGCTCGGGCACGTTGGTCTTGCCCAGGATCACCGCGCCGGCCGCGCGCAGGCGGGCCACCAGGCTCGCATCCTGGACGGCGACATTGTCCTTGAGCGGCGGATGGCTGGACGTGGTGCGGTGCCCCGCGACGTCGAACGCCTCCTTGATGGTGATGGGCACGCCGTGCAGCGGGCCCAGACGGTTCTTCTTTGCCCGTGCACGATCCGCCGCGCGCGCCGCCTTGACGGCTCCCTCACGGTCGATCACGACCAGGGCATTGAGCGGCCCGTTCAGCCGGTCGATGCGCTCCAGGTGCGCCTTGGTCGCCTCGACCGAGCTCAGGCGGCCGTTTCGTATGGCGCGGGCAAGCCGCGTCGCGGTCTCAAAGCACGGATTCATGCATGGCCCCCTTGCACGCCTCGGAGACTAGCCGCCCCTCCCGCACCCGGCTATAGAGCCCGAGGTATTCTTGGGGGCGTCATGAGTTTGGCTCGTAAAACCTTGTTCGTGACCGGCGCCAGCCGGGGCATCGGACTTGCCATCGCGCTCGCTGCCGCGCGCGACGGCGCCAACGTCGCCATCGCTGCCAAGACGGTGAAGCCCGATCCCAGATTGCCCGGCACCATCTTCAGCGCCGCCGAGGAGGTCGAGAAGGCGGGCGGCAAGGCGCTGCCATTGGCCTGCGACATCCGCGACGAGCAGAGCGTCGAGAAGTCGGTGGCCGAGACGGTGCAGAAGTTCGGCGGCATCGACATCCTGGTGAACAACGCCAGCGCCATCAGCCTCACCGGCACCCTGGCGACACAGATGAAGCGCTACGACCTGATGCACCAGATCAACTCGCGCGGCACCTACATGGTCTCGCAGAAGTGCATCCCGCATCTGTTGAAGGCCGAGAACCCGCACGTGCTGAACCTGTCGCCGCCGCTCGACTTCGACGTGAAGTGGTTTGCCAACCACGCGGCCTACACGCTCGCCAAGTTCGGCATGTCGGTCTACGCCTGGGCGATGGCCGAGGAATTCAAGGGCAAGATCGCCTTCAACTGCCTGTGGCCGCGTACCGGCATCGCCACCGCCGCCATCCAGAACATTTTAGGCGGCGAGGACGGCATGAAGCGCTGCCGCAAGCCCGAGATCATGGCCGATGCGGCCTACGCCATCTTCAATCGCCCGGCCAAGACGTGCACCGGCAACTTCTTCATCGACGACGAGGTCTTGGCCGCCGAAGGCATCACCAACTTCGACAAGTACGCCGTGTCGCCCGGCACGCCGCTGATGCCCGACTTCTTCGTGCCCGCGGAAGGCGCGCGCACCGTCGTCGGCCGGAACTAGACGCGTGGCGACGTTCCTGCTGGTCCATGGCGCCTGCACCGGCGGCTGGTGCTGGGAAAAGGTCGCGCCGTTGCTCGAAGCCAACGGCCACAAGGTCTGCGCCCCCGACATGCCGGGCCTGGGCAAGGACCACACGCCGCCTGCCAACGTGACCTTGGCCGACAATGTCGAGAAGGTCTCGCGGCTCTTAGACAAGATGGAAGAGCAGGTCGTGCTGGTCGGCCATTCGCTGGGCGGCGTCACCATCAGCGCGGTCGCCGAGGCGCGGCGGCGCAAGCTCAAGGCGCTGGTCTATCTCTGCGCCCTGCTGCCGACCTCGGGCAAGTGCGGCAAGGACATGACTTCGCTCGAGCCCGACACGATGTTCCGGCTGTCGCGCCAGGTCAGCCCCGACGGCCTCACCTACACCTTCGCGCGCGACAAGCTGCCGGCGCTGTTCTACGCCGACGTCTCGCCCGAGGACCGCTACAAGGCGATGGAGCGCCTGCGGCCGCAGCCGCTCTCGATCTCGACCACGCCGGTGACCCTGACCGAGGACCGCTTCGGCTCGGTGCCGCGCTGGTACATCGAGTGCACGCACGACAACGCCGTGCGCATCAAGCTGCAGCGCCTGATGATCAAGATGACGCCGTGCCAGGTCATCAGCATGGAATGCGGCCACTCGCCCTTCTTCAGCAATCCCGAGGAGCTGGCCGAGCACCTCGAGGCGATCGCCCGGTCTTAGCCGGGGGCGCGCGACTCCAGTCGCGCGTCAGGCGTCGCAGCGAGAGAAGATCGCGCCACTGGAGTGGCGCGCCCCCAGCTAGTCGAAGAAGGCGAGGGTGCGTGTCTCGATGCTCTCGCGCGGCTTGGGGTTTTTAGGCGACGTCGGATCGTCGAACGCCGAGTGCAGCGAGAAGCGGGCGCGGCCGTCCTTCATCGAATCGTAGCACTTGATCAGCACGGCCTCCTCGCGGGTCATGCGCGGGAAGTAGTGCCAGCGGTGGTCGGCGTTGTAGACGCCGATATAGATCTCGCCGGTGCGGTCGGCATAGACCAGGTCGCAGACCGCGAGGTCGCGCGGCGCGATGCTCTCGGCATCGACGAAGCCCAGCGGCGACATCTCGACCGGATCGTGGGCGATGTTGCGCCACACGTTGATCTCGACGAAGCGCTTCTTCAATCGCGCCTCGGCCTCGTCCGGCGGCAGCAGCTCGCGCACGCGCTGCGGGCCCGACTTCTCGGTGTAGTCGTTATGGACGCTACGCACCGGCGCGCGATGGCCGCGCTCGACGCCGCGATCGGCGGCGCGGATGGTGTGGTCGAACACCACGACCTTCGATGCCCCGGTCTCGCGCTTGATCAGCGCCTCGACCTCGGGCTCCCAGGTGCGGCGGATCTCGTCCTTGTCGAAGAAGTCGCGGACCTGGGTTTCGTGCGGCGTCAGGATGAAGGCCTGGCGGTCGAGCGACAGACCCTTCGAGAGCCGCGCATTCTCGATGCGCACCTTGAAGTCGCGGTAATTGCCCTCGCGCCGTGCCACGCCGGTGCCGATCGGCGGATTGTAGGTCACCGGCTTGATGCTGAGATCGGCGAGATAAGGCACGTTGGCCTCGACCCAGGCGGCAAGCGGCGGGACGACAGGTGGAGAAACGGTCTGGACAGAAGGCATGATGGGTCCTCGTCCCCAATAGGTCGTGCCGAACTTACGCTTTTCGAGCGCTCCGCCTCATGAAAAGACCTCATGGGCTCAACGGTAAAGCTTGTCGATCATCGCCGCGCCCAGCCCGACCTTGTCGTAGTGCGCCTTGCACAGCGCGATGTACTGGTGAACGTCGAAGTAGCCGTCCGGCTCCCCCTTCTCGTCGAGCCAGACCAGCGGGCCTTTGACGATGAAGAACACCTTCATCGGATCGGGATGGTCGTGCGCGACCAGGGTGTGCGCCTCGCCCGGCGTCTCGTAGATGAAGTCGCCGGCGGTCGCGACCCAGTCGTGCTCGAGATAGCCCCACTTGCCCGAGATCGTGTAGGCGAAGACCTCGTGCGGATGATAGTGCCGGTTCACCAGCCCGGCCGCCTTGGCCATAAGGATGTCGCACCACTTGTTCTGGCTGGGCGAGATCCACAGCGGCCGCGACGACACGGTCTCGGTGAAGGGCACGTAGTAGCGCTCGTCGTCGGTCGCGGCATTGGCCATGTAGACCTCGGGCAGCGCGTCGGGCTGGAAGACCTTCTCGATGGGTTTCAGGTTGCGCCAGAATTCCATCGCTTCCTCCTTCTTGTTCAGACGTGCATACCGCCGTCGGCCATCAAAACGCTGCCGGTGGTGAAGGCGCTCTTGTCCGAGGCGAGGAACAGCACGGTCTCGGCCACCTCCTCCGCCTTGGCGTGACGGCCGAGCGGGATCACCGAATCGAGGAACTTGCCCGCGTCGGTGCCCAGCGCCTGGCTGAGCCCGCTCTCGACGTTGCGCTGGAAGTCGTTGTCGATCGGCCCCGGCGCCACGACGTTCACGCGGATGCGCCGCGACGCCGCCTCCTTGGCGACGGTGCGCATCAGGCCGATCAACCCGTGCTTGGAAGCGGCGTAGGCCGCGATGCCGGGATCGCTGGTCACGCCGACCACGCTCGAGGTCATGATGATGCTGCCGCCGTCGCGCATTTTCGGCAGCGCATGCTTGCAGGCCAGGAACGAGCCCTTGAGGTTCACCGCCACCACGGCATCGAACACGTCCTCGGGATAGTCCGTCACCGGCCGGATGACGCCGCTGATGCCGGCATTGCTGAACAGCACGTCGATCGGCCCCCAGCGCGCCATCGTGGCGTCGACATAGGCCTGCGTGTCCTTGGCGCTGGTGACATCGGCCAGCATGGCCGTCGCCTGACCCTTCGGCAGCGACTTCAGCGCCGCGTCGAGACTGGGGCGGTCGCGATCCACCAGCATCACCTTGGCGCCCTCGGCCGCGAAGCGCGTGGCGCTGGCGCGGCCGAGGCTGCCGGCGGCGCCAGTCACGATGCAGATCCTGCCGTCGAGCATGCCCATGGGTTCCTACCTTGCGCCGCCGAGATAGGCGCGCTGCACCGCCGGATCGGACGCGAGCTCGGCCGCCCGGCCGGCGCCGACGATGCGGCCATTCTCGATCAGATAGCCGCGGTCGGCGATGGCCAAGCTCTTGCGCGCATTCTGCTCGACTAAAAGCACGCCGATGCCGTCCTGGCGGATGCGGCCAAGCGCGCGGAACAGCTCGCTACTCAGCAAAGGCGAGAGGCCGAGCGAAGGCTCGTCGAGCAGCAACATCTTGGGCGCCGACATCAAGGCGCGGCCGATCGCCACCATCTGCTGCTCGCCGCCGCTCATGGTGCGTGCCGTCTGGTCGAGCCGCTCGGCGAGTCGCGGGAACAGCGCCAGCACGCGATGACGATTGTTGGCCTCGTCGGCGCGGGCGCGGCGGGCGAAGGCGCCCAGCAGCAGGTTCTCGCGCACCGTCAGCTCGCCGAAGATGCCGCGGCCTTCCGGCACCAGGGCCAGACCGGCCTCGACGATCTGATGCGGCTGCAGCCCGACCAGCTCGCGATCATCGAGCGCCACGCGCGCGCCGGTGCCGGGCGGCTGCAGGCCAGCGACGGCCTTGAGCAGCGAGGACTTGCCGGCGCCGTTGGCGCCCAGGATGACGACGATCTCGCTGGTGGCGACGCTCAGCGCCGCATCGTCGACGGCGCGATGCTTGCCGTACTGGACGGAGAGGCCTTTGACCTCAAGCATCGGTCTCGTCCCCGAGATAGGCGCGGATCACTTCGGCGTCGGCCAAGACCTCGGTCGGCAGGCCCGAGGCGATCAGGCGGCCGGTGTTCATCACCAGGCAGCGATGGCAGAGCGAGCGGATGGCGTCCATCACGTGCTCGACCAGCAGGATGGTGATGCCCTGCCCGCTCAGACCGCGGATCAGGCCGATGCCCTCCTCCAGCTCGGTCGGATTGAGGCCGGCCAACCATTCGTCGAGCAGCAGCAGTTCGGGATCGAGCGCGAGTGCGCGGGCGAGTTCCAGGCGCTTCTGGTCGATGTAGGTGAGCTCGCCCGGCAGCGCCTCGCGCGCGCGGCCGAGGCCGACGCGGTCGAGCAGCGCGTCGGCGTCGGTACGGGCTGCCGTTCCCCAGGCGTTGCGGCGGCCGAAGGCGAGGCCGGTCAGGACGTTGTCGCGGCAACTGAGCGAGGCGAGCGGGCGCACGAGCTGGAAGGTGCGGGCCATGCCCAGCCGGGCGATGCGATGGGCAGGCTTGCCGGCGATGGCATGGCCGCGGAAGGCAACGGTGCCCGAGTCGGGCCGCAGCACGCCCGACAGGAGATTGAGCACGGTCGTCTTGCCCGAACCGTTGGGCCCGAGCAGGCCCACGATCTCGCCCGCCGCGACCGAGAAGCCGAGGGCATCAACGGCCAAAAGCCCGCCGAAGCGGCGGCTGAGGTTCGTGACCTCGAGCAGCGCGCTCATGCGGGCTTCCTCACGGCGCCCTCGACCAGACCGGCGATGCCGCGTGGTATAAGGTAGACGATCACGATGAAGACCAGGCCCACCATGATGCTGAAGTGGTTGGGGAAGCGGGCCAGCAGGTATTCGAACAGCAGCGCCAGCGGCACCACGCCCAGCACGGGGCCGTAGAGCCGGTGCACGCCGCCCAGCAGGGCCATGATCAGGACGGTGAAGGAGATCACCGGATTGAAGGCGATGGCGGGATCGATGTAGGTCCAGCGCGGCGCCATGATGGCGCCGGTCAAGGTCATGAACACGGTGCTGAGCACGAACAGCGCGACCTTGGCGCGCGTGGCGTCGATGCCGGAATGGCGCGCCACGGTCTCGTCGTCGCCGATGGCGCGGAGCGCTAGGCCAAGCCGCGAGCGGCCGATCCAGAAGCCGATGGCGAACACCAGGACGGCCAGTGCCAGGAGCTGCCAGTAAATCTGCGCCGCCGTGATGTCGGCGAAGACGTAGCGGCCCAGCGTGCGGGTCTTGTTGACCTCGAACCAGGTGACGAGCTGGCGGACCAGCTCGGCGAGACCGAAGCTGAAGATCACGAAGTAGACGCCGCTCAGCCGCAAGGTCGAGAGGCCGACGATGGCCGCCACGACGATGCTGACGGCAGTGGCGATCAGCAGGACCAGTGGCCAGGCCAAGCTTTCGACAAAGACGGCCGTGGTGTAGGCGCCGATGCCGAAGAACGCCACGGTCGCCAGCGAGACGTAGCGCGTGGGGCCGGAGAACAGGCTCCAGGCAGTCGCCAGCACCGTGTAGCTCACGATGTTGATGGCGAGCGACAGGCCGTAGTCGCCCAGCATCAGGGGCACGCAGGCGAGCACGGCGACCGCGACGGCAGCGAGGGCGATACCGAGCATCTCGCGGCCGCTCATCGGCTGCTCCGGCCTAAAATGCCTTGCGGGCGCACCAGCAGCACCAGCAGGAAGATGGCGTAGGTGGCGGCAAGCGTGAGGCCGGGATCGACGAACACCGCGACATAGTTCTCGACCAGGCCGAGGATCAGGCCAGCGATGAGCGCGCCCAGAAGGTTGCCGACGCCGCCCATGATGACGACGACCAGCGCCTTGAGGGTGAACACCACACCCAGGTTGGCGTTGAAGGTGAGGAACATCGACACCAGCACACCCGCCGCCGCGACCAGCGCGCCGCCGAGCGCAAAGGCCAAGGCCGAGGCCGTGCGCACATCGATGGCGACGAGCTGGGCCGCCACCGGATCGACGGCGACGGCGCGCACGGCCGTGCCGATACGGGTACGCGTCAGGCCGAGATAGAGGCCAAGCCCGATCGCGACGGCCAGCAGCAGCGCCAGCAGGCGGTTGGCCGCCACCGTGGCGCCCGCGATCTTGAGCGGCACGGCCAGGAAGGAGTAGCTGAAATAGGCGCCGCCGAAGAGCGCCAGCATCACGCCCTGGATGACGAACAGCAGGCCGAAGGTTGCGAGGATGCTGTCGACCTCGAGCGCGTCACGTGTCTTGGCGCGACTGACCAGGGGCTGCACCAGGATGCGGTAGATGGCGTAGCTCAGCGCGAACGCTATCGGCGGCACGACGACCAGGCCGATCAACGGATTGATCGCGAGGCCCGAGTAGAACCACAGGGCGGCAAAGGCCGCGGCGATCAGAAGCTCGCCGTAGGAGAGGTTCATGATGCGGGCGACGCCGTACTGCAGCGTCAGCCCCATGGCGACCAGCGCGTACATGCCGCCCAAGGTCACGCCTGAAAGCGTCACTTCGAACAGCATGTATCCTCACTCATACGCTGGGGGCGCGCCACTCCGTGGCGCTTCCTCCCCACGCAACGCGTGGGGAGGGGTCCGCGAAGCGGACGGAGGGGTCATGGTCTTCCGATGACAGTCATGCCCCCTCCGTCGTCGTATGACGACGACACCTCGCCAACTTCGTTGGGGAGGAAGCGCCACGGAGTGGCGCGCTCAGCAAAGATCAGTTCTTCCAGGCGGGCTTGGGCACCACGGGCGTGCCGACGCCGGCGCGCTGCGGCGCGACGCCTGCGAAGAAGCCGTCCTGCCACTGCCCGATCAGCCAGAAATTGTCCTGCATCATGTTGTCTACAAGCTTCACCTTGCCCAGCACGGTGTCGAAGGTGCCGGTCTGCAGCTCCTTGATGATGGCGGCACGGTCGATCTTGCCGACGCGCTCGATCGCCTGCTCCAGCATCTGCAGCGAGGCATAGCCGATCTGGCTGCCCCAGCGGTCGGGGCCGCGCTTGAACATCTCCTCGTGCTTCTTGGCGTAGGCCGCCGTGTTGGCGTTGTCCTTCGACCAGCCGCCGAGCGACATGATGCCCTCGACGTTGGCGCCGAAGCGCTGGGCGTACATCGGGAAGCCGACACCGACGCCCAGGAACATGACCTTGGGGGCGTAGGAGGCGACCTTGCTCTGCTCGGTGAGCGCCATCGTGTCCGGCGGGTACGAGAACGCGACAAAGGTGTCGGCGCCCGAACGCTGGGCCTCGCCGATCAGCGGCGACAGATCCTGCGTGCCGATCGGATAGCTCTTGTCGTAGGCGAGCTTGAAGCCCGCATCGGTGAAGCCCTTGCGAGCCGCCTGCGAGAGGTCGATGCCGAAGCCGTCGGAGATCGAGATCATGGCGATGTTGGGCCCGATCTTGCCCTCATCCCGCATCTTCTTGAGCAGCCCGGTCAGCGCATCGACATACTGCTTGGACGTGCCGAGCAGCCAGAAGCTGTTGGGCCAGCGCTTGGCGAGATCGGGCGCGCGGTCGGTGACGGCGCTGAAGGCGAGCTGCGGATAGCCGTACTTGTTGAACGCCGGGCCGACCGCGAGGTTGAGGCCGGTGCCCCATGGTGGAAACAACAGGTCGACCTTGTCCTCGGTCACCAGGCGCTCGACGGCGCGCAGGGCTTCCTCGGAGTTCGAGCGGTCGTCGTATTCGATGACCTCGATGGGCAGGCGCTTGTCGCCGACTTTCAGCCCGCCCTTGGCCATCACGTCCTTCACCCACATCTCGTAGTTGGGGATCTGGGTGATGCTGGCGCCGCCGGCATTGGGGCCGGTCTTGGAGATGGCGTAGCCGATCTTGACCTTGTCCTGCGCCGACGCCGGCAGGGCGAAGGCAAGCGCTGCGACGGCCGTGGCCGTGAGCAGGCGCAATCCGAGTCCGATCATGGGCATCCCCTCTTGAAGCGTTTCTTCCCGGTACGTCTTTGTTTTCGGGGTCGGGTTGTGCCCAACCTCGTTCTAGAACGCTTCTAGATTATATTGTTGGGGGACCAAATCAATTCCGATTTGAGGGAAGTTACTCCGGCTTGAGGCCGGCGGCTTCGGCGACGGCCGCCAGACGCTCGCGTTCGGCGGCGACCAGGGAGGCGAATGCTTCCGGCCCGAGGTCCCAGGGCTGAGCGCCGAGCGCGGTCAACCGGTCGCGAAATGCCGCCGATGCGACAGCCCTGCGGACGGCTTCGGCCAAGCGGTCCCGCACGGCCAGTGGCGTGCCGCGCGGGGCGGCGATGCCCCACCACGGCACCCAGGCCACGGTCGGCAGGCCTGCCTCGGCCATGCTTGGCACGTCGGGGAGCGCTGAGGACCGGTTGGCGCCGGCGACGCCCAGTCCCATAAGTGCGCCGTCGCGAATGTGCGCCGCCGCGGTCTGGACCGACAGGAACGATGCCTGCACGCGATTGACGAGGAGGTCCTGCAACATGTCGGGATCGCCGCGATAGCCCACGGCGGTGGCCTTCGTTCCGGTGGCACGCATCAGCAGGGCAAAGTTGAGCTGTGAACTCGTGCCCGGGCCGGACAAGGCGTAGGCGATCCTGTCCCCCGACTGGCGCAGCAGGCTCACGAAGCTTGTAACGTCCGACACGCCCAGCGCCTTGGGCACGCAGAGCACCGGCGGCGCTTCGGCGACCATGGCAACGGGTTGGAAATCGACGAAGGGATCGAACGACAGGCCCCGCCGCACCATGGGCTGCAGCAGGATGCCGGACGGCAGCATGAACAGCACGTGCCCATCGGCCGGCGCGTTGACAACCGCCTCGGCGGCAATGGCGCCGCCGGCACCGGACCGATTCTCGACCAGGATCGGCTGGCCCAGCGTATCGCCGATCGCCTGCGCCAATGCGCGTGCCGGGATGTCCGAAGAACCACCCGGCGGGAACCCGACCAGTAGTCGTATCGGTTGCCTGGGCCACGGCGCCTGCGCGTTGGCTTGGCGCAGCGTAACCATGGTGAGCGACGCGCCGACGACGCGTCGGCGGCGGAGATAGCCTAGAGCGGCATGGACACGGGGCAGCCGGCGCGACGGCACGGCCCGGAGCGGTTGAGGCATGAAGCACCTTCCGTCAAAACGTTGGATGTCCGGATGTGCCTCGCGCCTTAATGGTTATTGAGCTTGCGAGACACCCGAGCATAAACGCAATTTCAGCGCGATGTCCAGTTGGCGCTCGCGCCAGACGATCACGCCGCCAGGTCGAGAATCTCCATCACTTGGTCCGGCTCTTTGATAGGCCGCGGATTGTTGAGCACGGCGCGGTCGTGCATCGACTTCTCAGCGATCTCTCGGAAGCGGTCGCGGCCCACGCCGACGTCGCTCAGTCGTCCCGGCAGCCCGAGCGACTTCACCAGGCCGGCGACCAAGTCGGCGGCCGGCACGTCGGGCTTGCCAAAAGCGTCGCTCACCCGGCTCTGGCGCTCGGCGTTGGCCGGCAGGTTCCAGCGCAGCACCGAGGGCAGCATCACGCAGGAGGTGTGGCCGTGCGGCACGTGGCAGGCCGCACCCAGCACGTGGCCGATGCCGTGGCTGGCGCCGGTGCCGACGCCCGAAGTGCCGGCACCGATCGACAGCCACATGCCGAACTGAAGGTCGAGCCGCGTCGGCATGTCGTCGGGCTTTGACGCATGGGCCGGCAGCGCCTTGGTCAGGAGCCGTAGCGCTTCGGTCGCCGTGCCCAGCACGAAGGGATGCGCCTGCTGCGAGCACAGCCGCTCGACGGCATGGTCGACCGCCTTGATGCCGGTCGACAGCATCAGGTCCATCGGCGTGGCGAGCGTCGCCGCCGGATCAAGCACGATGACGCGCGGCACGATCAGGCGATGGCCGAAGCTCTCCTTGATGCCGTGCCGCGGATCGCTGATGCCGGCGAAGGGATTGAACTCCGCCGCCGACAGCGTGGTCGGCACGGCGATCATGCGGACGGCGTCGGCCGTCGGCCTGATCGCCTCGGAGGGCGGCGCCGTGCCTTCCTTCGGCTTGCCGGCGCGATAGAGATCGAGAGCCTCGATGGTCATCGCGCCTTGCCACAGCGCAATCAGCATGACCTTGGTGGCGTCGATCACCGAGCCGCCGCCGACGGCAACGATGAGATCGGCGCCGACTTCGCGCGCGAGCTTCGCCCCTTCGATCACGCAGGGCCGCGGCGAATGGGCGGTGATGCCGGAATAGACTCCGACATAGCGATCCCCGAGATCGCGGATGACGTCGGCCAGCAGCGCGCTCTGCGCCACCGATCTAGAAGTCGTGACGAACACGCGCTTGGCGCCCAGTCGCTCGGCTTCAGCGCGCAACGCCGGCCCGGCCGGCTTGCCGTAGACGACGCGCTCGATGTCTTGATGGCCGTGAATTCCGCTCAGCATGGGGACCTCTCTGCGCTGCCGTGACCGTATCGACACAACGGACCATGGTCTATAACGCCGGCAGCCAAGAGAATCCGAGGAGAGGAACGAGATGCCGGGGGCATTGGAAGGCCTGAAAGTCGTCGATCTGTCGCGCGTGCTGGGCGGGCCGTACTGCGCCCAGATGCTGGCCGATCACGGCGCCGAGGTGATCAAGATCGAGCCGCCGCAGGGCGACGAGACCCGCCTGTGGGGCCCGCCGTTCGACCAGGAAGGCATCTCCGCCTACTACGCCGGCATCAACCGCAACAAGCGCACGGTGGCGCTCGACCTCTCGAAGAAAGAAGGCCGCGAGGTCCTTCAGAAGCTGCTCGAGACGGCCGATGTGCTGATCGAGAACTTCAAGACCGGCACCATGGAGAAATGGGGCATCGGCTATGAGACGCTGTCCAAGCAGTTCCCGCGCCTGATCCATGCCCGCGTCTCGGGCTTCGGCGCCGACGGGCCGCTGGGCGGTTTCCCGGGCTACGACGCCATGGTGCAGGCCTCGGCCGGCCTGGTCTCGGTCAACGGCGCGCCCGAGGCAGGGCCGGTGCGCATCGGCGTGCCGGTGGTCGATCTGTCGACCGGCATGAATGCCTGCATGGGAATCCTGATGGCGTTGTACGAGCGCAATCGCTCGGACAAGGGGCAGTTCGTCGACGCCACGCTGTACGACAGCGCCGTCGCGCTGCATCAGCCGCACGCACCCAACTACCTCATGGCCGGGCTGAAGCCCAAGCTCTACGGCAACAGCCACGGCAATCTCGCGCCCTACGCCAACTTCCCGACCAAGGGCCGCAACATCGTGATCGGCGCCGGCAATGACGGGCAGTTCCGCAAGCTGACGCAGATGCTGGGCAAGCCCGAGCTGGCTGACGATCCGCGTTTCAAGACCAACAAGGACCGCGTCGCCCATCGCGAAGCGCTCGAAGTCGAGTTGCGGGCGCTCACCAAGGACCGCAACGGCGAGGCGTTCGCCAACGAGCTGATGCAGAACGGCGTGCCGTCGGGCGCGGTGATGGAGGTGCCCGACGTCATGGAGCATCCGCACACCAAGCACCGCAACATGATCTGGGAGAAGGACGGCTGGCGCAACGTCGGCAACCCGGTGAAGCTCTCGCGCACGCCGGCCAGCCCGCGCAGCAAGCCTAAAACCTTCGGCGCCGATACGCGCAAGGTGCTGGGCGAGGTAGGCTACAGCGCGGCCGAGATCGACAAGCTGCTGGCTTCGGGCGTGGCTTTCACCGAGATCCGAAAGTAACCGATGTTCCAGCCCGACCTGCTCAAGGGCAAGCGCATCCTGGTCACCGGCGGCGGCACCGGGCTCGGCCGTTCGACGGCGCATCGCTATCTCGAGCTCGGCGCCAACGTGGTGATCTGCGGGCGGCGCGAGGACGTGCTGAAGCAGACGGCCGAGGAGCTCGCCAAGGAGACCGGCGGCGAGATCGACACCGTGGGCTGCGACGTGCGCGTGCCCGACGCGGTCGAGGCGATGATGGACACGATCTGGGCCAAGCGCCCGCTCGACATCCTGGTGAACAACGCAGCCGGCCAGATCCTGGCGCAGACCCACAAGATGTCGACACGCGCCATCGATGCCGTGCTGGGCATCGTGCTGCACGGCTCGGCCTACTGTACCGTGGCGGCCGGCCGGCGCTGGATCGACCAGGGGCTGCGCGATCGCGTGGTGATGTCGATCCTCACCGTGTCGTCGCTGATGGGCGCACCCTTCACCGTGCCGTCGGCCATGGCCAAGGCGGGAGTCTTGGCCATGACCAAGAGCCTCGCCGTCGAATGGGGGCCCAAGGGCATCCGCACCTGCGCGATCGTGCCCGGTCCCTTCCCGACCGAAGGCGCGTGGAGCCGGCTGATGCCCAAGGAGCGCGGCGGCAACGAGGCGCTGGTCAAGACCATCCCGCTGCGGCGCGTCGGCGAGCATGCCGAGCTCGCCAACCTCGCGGCGTTCCTGGTGAGCGATGGCGCCGCCTACATCAACGGCGATGCGATCGTGATCGACGGCGGCAAGATGCTGCAATCCGGCGGCGGCGGCGCCAACACCCAGGCGATGATCGACTGGACCGACGAGCAGTGGGAAGCGATCCGGCCGAAGCGGAAGTGATGCTGGGGGCGCGCCACTAGAGACGGAGCAAAGCTCCGTCGTAAGTGGCGCGTCTTCTCATGCTCTTCTGGACCGCGAGCCTCCGGCTCACTCATGAGCGCGCTGGAAGCGCGCGGTCCGGAAGATCATGACGCGCCACTGGAGTGGCGCGCCCCCAGCGAAGAAGGACAGCGTCGTTGTCTTGATTGTCCACCGGGCACGCTCCTACGTTTCAAGTGCATTGCGGGGGAAGGGAGGGCAGATGACTCCACCCGACAGGCGTGGGTGACGCGGCACCGAAACACTGCGACCGAACCATTCACGGCATAACGCCGACCTCCTGACGAAACGGAGGGGGCCATGTCCCGAGCGAACCCCGCCCGCTGCCCGTGGGCGGGGTTCTTCGCTACGACGTCTCGGTCGCCTGCCGCCCGGCCACGATCCAGGCCGACACGAGCTCGTAGAAGACCGCGAGCACCACCGGCCCGATGAACAGGCCGATCAACCCGCCGGCCAAAGTCCCGCAGATCACGCCCGCCAGGATGACGACCATCGGCGTCTGCAGCCCGCGCGCCATCACGATCGGCCGCAGCACGTTGTCGACCAGCAGCAAGGGCACGGTATAGGCGGTGAAGACGGCGGCCGTCAGCGTCGGCAGGCTGAACCAGGCCCAGATGATCACCGGGATCATCACGATGTTGGGCCCGACCTGCACGATCGCCAGCACCAGGCAGGCGAAGGTGAGGGCGCCGGCGAAGGGCACGCCCGCCACCAGCATGCCGATGCCCAGCAGGGCGGACTGCAGGAGCGCGATGCCGATCACGCCCTGCGAGACGTTGCGGATGGTCGAGCCGGTGATGTCGAGGAAGCGCAGCCCGCGCGCGTCGGCGACGCGATCGGCAAGGCCGCGCGCCACGCCGGTCAGCGTCTCGGCGTAGGCGAGTAGCACGCCGGCGACGATGATGGCCGCGGCAAACTGCAGGATCTCGAGGGTCACGCCCGCGGCGATCCGGCCGATCCATCGGCCGACCGATGCGAGCTGCTCGACATGCCCCGTCAGCAACGGACGCACATCCTCGTTGGCGTGAGCCCACAGATCGTGGAGGCGCTGGCCGACCAACGGCCATTCGCGGATCGACTCCGGCGGCGACGGCAGCAGATGGCCGCCCTCGGCGAGAAGCTTCGAATAGCCTTCGAGCGTGTCGATCGCCGAGATCGCCAGCATCATGACAGGCAGGAGCAGAAGGGCGAGCAGGACGAACGAAACGATGGTCGCCGCCAATCCGCGGGGCAATCGCAGCCGGCTGCGCAGGACCGCGAACACGGGATGGACCGCGACCGCGAGGATCACCGCCCAAAGCATCAAGGGCATGATGGGCCGCAGCAGCGCCAGGCTGATCCAGACTACGCCTGCAATCAGCGCGACGCGGATCGCCAGATCGACCACGAACCGCGATAGCTGCGCCCTGCCCTTGTCGGTGTCGATCATCGCCCCCTCCCGCTATGCGAGTGGTCATTGTCGTCGATCGGCCGACCCTTGTCGCCATCGCGGCAGATCGCCGATACTCAAGCGTTGGGAGGACCAGTCATGGACCAGTACGACTACATCATCGTCGGCGCGGGCTCGGCGGGCGGCGCCCTGGCGGCGCGGCTGAGCGAAAATCCGGCCTACAAGGTCCTGCTGCTCGAGGCTGGCGCGCGCAGCCATCCCTACTCCCGCATGCCGTTGTCGTTCGGCCTGCTGATCGAGCATCCGACGGCCAACTGGTGCTACCAGTCCGAGCCCGAACCCAACACGGCCAACCGAACCATTCCAGTGCCGCGCGGCAAACTTTTGGGCGGCTCGAGTTCGATCAACGGCCTGGTCTGGGTGCGCGGCCAGCCGCTCGATTTCGACACCTGGGCGCAGATGGGCTGCCGCGGCTGGAGCTGGCGCGACGTGGCGCCGCTCTTCACCCGCATCGAAAACTTCGTCGATGGCGACGGCAGCAACGGCCGAGGCACAGGGGGCCCGCTGAAGGTCTCGACGGTGCCCGACCAGAACCCGCTCTACGACGCGCTGTTCGCCGCCTCCAAGGCCGCCGGCTTCAAGCTCAACCCCGACTACAACAGCGAGGACCAGGAAGGCGTCGTAAAAACCCAGACCTCGATCTACAAGGGCCGGCGCATGAGCGTCGCCCATTGCTACATCGAGCCGGCGATGAAGCGCTCGCCCAACCTGCACGTCGTCACCGACGCCTTCACGCTCCGCCTGCTGCTCGAGGGCAAGCGCTGCGTCGGCGTGGAATACGAAAAGGACGGCAAGGTGGTGCAGGCCAAGGCACGCGAGACCATCCTGTCGGCGGGCGGCGTCGCCAGCCCGCAGATTTTGGAGCTGTCAGGCATCGGCCAGCCCGAGCTGCTGAAGCAGCACGGCATCGAGGTGAAGCACGAGCTCAAGGCGGTGGGTGAGAATTTCCGCGACCATATCAACGCCCGCATCATCTGGAAGGTGAAGGACGCGCGCGTCTCCTACAATCACATGGCGCGTGGTGTCGGCGCCGTCACCCAGATGATGAAGTACCTGGCGACCGGCGGCGGCTTCATGAGCCTGCCCTCGGCACCCCTGCTGGCCTTCTTGAAGACGCGGCCCGAGCTCGCCACGCCGGACGTGCAGATGCACCTGGTGCCCTACTCCATCAAGGACCCCAAGACGCGCAAGCTGCAGGACTTCCCGTCGATGACGATCGCCTGCTACCAGCTGCGCCCCGAGAGCCTGGGCTCGATCCATATCCGCTCGGGAGATCCCAAGGCGCAGCCGGCGATCCGCTTCAACTTCCTGGCCGATCCGATCGACCAGGCGGCCATGGTCGGCGGCTTCCGCATGATGCGGAAGATCGTCGACGCGGCGCCGATGGACACCTATCGCGGCGATGAATTCTCGCCCGGGCCGTCGGTGAGCACCGACGAGCAGATCCTGACCTGGATCCGGAACAACTCGCAGACCGCCTATCACCCGATCGGCACCTGCCGCATGGGCCCGGCCGGCCCGACCACCGTGGTCGACGACAAGCTCAAGGTGCACGGGCTGGACGGGCTGCGCGTCGCCGACGCCTCGATCTTCCCGACCATGCCCTCGGGCAACACCAATGCACCGTCGATCATGGTGGGCGAAAAGATGGCGGACATCCTGAAGGCGGCTTAAGTCTTGCTGGGAGCGCGGGCCTCCGGCCCGCTCATGTCTTCTGGACCGCGCGCGTCCCGCGCGCTCTGAGCGCGCGAGGACGCGCGCGGCCCGGAAGACGAAGAGTATGAGCGGGCCGGAGGCCCGCGCTCCCAATATCACCGTCTGATCACGCCCCACCTCGCCCGGCCCTCTTACGGTTGCGGCCCCGACCGCGACGTGAGGGTGCATCATGAGCGTAACCGCCAAGGCCGAGGGTTCGGCAAGAGGTGTGCAGGCCGGCGATGGAATCTACAGGGAGGCGCGGCAGGCGTTGCGGTCGCTCTGCCCGCAGGCGTTGCTCAACTGGCGCGAGGCGCGCTTCTACGGCCGCTACGGCGAAGTCGAGCTGCACCTGCTGGAGTTCCTGTGCTCGCCTGACAAGGACGCCATCGACGTCGGCGCCAACGACGGCAGCTACGTCCACTACCTGCGCCGCCATGCCCGGCGGGTGATCGCCTTCGAGCCCATGCCGAGCCTGGCTGACGCGCTGCGCGTAAAATTCCGGCACGGCGTGGACGTCCGGTCGATCGCCGTGTCCGACGGCGCCGGCACCGTCGAATTGCACATGCCGGTGGTCGACGGCGTCACCGTGACGGGCTGCTCGACCGTCTCGCAGACGGCGTCCGCCACCTATCCCGACCATCGCGCCATCGAGGTGCCGATGGCGACGCTCGACAGCGTCTATGACGGCGATGTCGGCTTCATCAAGATCGATGTCGAGGGCCACGAGCAGGCCGTGCTCGACGGTGCGAGGCAGACTATCCGTCGCTGCCGGCCGCGAATGCTGGTCGAGATCGACGAGCGCCTGTCGCCGGGCGGACTCGTGCGTGCCAAGGCCTATTTCAGGGACCTCGACTATCGTGGCTTCTTCGTCCAGGCCGGCCACATCGAGCCTATAAGCCTGTTCTCGCCCGACCGCCTGCAGAACCCGGCCGATCTGCCCGACCTCACGGCGCCCTTGCAGCAGCGCCAGCGCTTCGGCCGCTACATCTACAATTTCATCTTCCTGCCGCGAGATGAGCCGATCGAGACGCTGCGGCAAATGTCGAAGCGCCTCTCAGAGCTGTAGGCGACCGCCGCTCGGCCTTGGCGAGATGCTGCACGAGATGGTGGCCGATGCGCCGCCAGTCGAAGCGGTCGGCGCAGGCGTCGTAGGCGGCGGCCTGCCACGCGTTCAGCCGCGGGAAGTCGTCTATGAGTTCGACCACGCCCTCCGCCAGGGCGGCATGGCTGTCGAACAGGCCGATGTTCTTCCCGTCCTCCAGCGGCATGCCCGGCAGGGCAATGCGCATGCCGAGGATCGGCAGGCGGTTGAAGACGTAGTCCAGCCCCTTGAGCTTGAAGCCGCCCAAAAGATCCGGCACCAGGGCGAGCCGCGCCTTGCGCATGTAGGGCCGGACATCGTCGACCCGGCCGACGAAATCGACGGTGGGAAAGCGCCGCCGCAACGTCTCGAGATAGGCAGGCTCGGCCTCGCCCACGACCTGCAGCCCGATGCCTTGCCGCTCCAGCATCGCCGAGGCGTCGGCGAGGAAGGCTTCCACCGCCACCCGCTTGGGCGGCCAATCGAGGCTGCTAACCAGGATGGCCCGCCGCGGCACGTCGTCGTCGATCGTGCGGGCCTCGACCCGCGCCCCGCCATAGCCGGGCGGCAGGAAGACGATGGGACGCCCCTTGGCGCCCGCGGCAAACCAGCGGCAATCGTCGGGCGTGTTCGACGTCACCAGGTCGGCCGCAGCGACCAGCCGGCGCTCCAGGCGCCTCACCTTGAGGTAGTCGATCGCCTTGGCGACGCGGCGCAGGCCGCGGGCGGCCTTGACGATGCGGCCAGCCACCGTGACCTCGTGATTGTGGGACAGGTAGACCAGGCGCGGCGGCCTCAGGCTCTGCCGGCGGTAACGCGCCGCGGCGCGGAGCGCCCAACCGCTCGAAATGCTGTCGAAGACGATGGCGTCCCACGACCGCTCCGCCAACGCCTGGTCGAGCAGCCGTCTCATGTTGGTTGCATTGCCGCGGTGGGCGACGATCGGCAGGGGCGACAGCAGCCGACGCCAGGGCGACTGGACCTGCTCGTCGGCCAACCGCCAGTCGATGCCGAGCAGGTCGCGCACCGTCCGTGGGTTCTCGCGCCGCGCCAGGCCGATCACGCGCAGCGTGGCGCCGGCATCACGCGCCGCCTCGATCAAACCCTTGGAATAGATGAGCTGGCCGTTGGTGGCCGGATCGGGATCGGCGAGTGTCAGCCACAGGCAATGCATCGCTTGCGCCTCCTCGCTTTCAACGATGTGTGGCGGGCTTTTGCGACGCCAGTGATCAAGCTGTGTCGACGCAACCCACGTTCGCATCCGCAGCGATCTTTCGACCTTCGATGTCGTGAACTGTTGCCGCTCCAACACACTCTGCCGCAGCCACAATCTGGACACTGGCAAGCCCACAGGCCGCACTCCAAGAATGCAGAACTGCCCGTCAGCCCGGGCCCCGCGAGAGGGGTGTCTCGCGAAGGGAGGCTAAATGTCTCTGGCAGCGCCGGAGGAGAGTTCAGTTGATGCCGCGTTCGTGTGTAACAAGTCGGAAAGCGTCCTGTCGGTCATCGAGAAGTGTCTCGACAACGGACTGGGCTCCTGCCTGGTCGTCGGCGACGACCATCGCTTCATCGGCCGCATCTCGCTCGACGACATACGGCTGGCGCTGGCCAATGGCACGGCGATCGTCGATCCCACGCTGGGCTGGCACCCGGCGGGCAACATGATCGCGGCCAACCCCCTGCGCAACGACGTCGATCAACAGGAAACCTTGCGGCCGGTGGTCGATTCGAGCGGCCATCTGACGGGCGTCCTGATCGATCGCTCGACGCGGCCAATCCAGGTCGCAATGCCCCACATGACCAGCGACGATTTCCGTTCCGTGCTCGACGCGTTCATCTCCGGATGGATTTCCAGCAAGGGGCCCTACGTCAACAAGTTCGAGGAAGATTTCAGCCGCTTCGTCGGCGTCCGGCACGGCGTCGCCGTCTCGAACGGCACGGTGGCGCTGCATCTGGCGCTGGTCGCGCTCGGCATCGGGCCGGGCGACGAGGTGATCGTGCCCGACCTCACCTTCGCCGCGACCATCAACGCAGTGCTCTATTGCGGCGCCACGCCGGTGATCGTCGACGTCGATCGCCAGACCTGGTGCATGAGCCGCGACGCCGTCATGCGCGCCTGCACGGCCGCGACCAAAGCGATCATCCCGGTCCACCTCTACGGCCGGCCGGCCGAGATCGGGCCGATCACAGAGTTCGCGCGCAGCCGCGGCATCGCCGTGGTCGAGGATTGCGCCGAGGCGCACGGCGCGCGCTATCGCGGCAAGGCGGTCGGCCAGTTCGGCGACGTCTCCTGCTTCTCGTTCTACGCCAACAAGATCGTGACCACCGGCGAAGGCGGCATGTGCGTCACCGATACGCCCGAGCTCGCGACCTCGCTGCGCGTGCTGCGCGATCACGGCATGTCGCCGGATCGCTCCTACTGGCACGAGCGGGTCGGCTTCAACTACCGCATCACCAACCTGCAGGCGGCGATCGGCCAGTCGCAGATCTGGCGCGTCGACGAGGTGCTGCAGCGCAACGCCCGCATCGCCGCGCTCTACCACGAGGCGCTGAGGGGCATTCCCGACGTGCGATTCCCGCCGCAGCTGCCCGACGAGTATCGCCCCGTCGTGTGGATGACCTGCGTGCAGGTGCCGGCGGAAAAGCGCCTGCCGCTGATGCGCGCGGCCCATCAGGCGCAGATCGAGACGCGGCCCTTCTTCCATCCGCTCTCGGCCCTGCCGCCCTACGGCAAGTACGCCCGCTCCTGCCCCAACAGCATAGAACTCTCGGCCACCGGCGTGAACCTGCCGACCTCGCACTCGGTCGACGAACGGGTGGTCGAACGTGTCGCCCGCGTGTTCCACGACGTGTTCGCGTAACGAAGGAAGCGGCCGCCCATGTTGTCATCGGTCATCATCGGCGGCGGCCCGGGAGGCCTCGGACCGATCCTCTGGGCGGCGCAGCGCGGATTGCTGCCCACGTGGCTCGATCGCGGCGTCGCCGTGGTCGAGCGCCAGGCGCATCTCGGCGGCACGCTCGGCCGATTCGGCATCAAGTCGGATTCTCTGGGTGGCTCCTATCTCGAGTGCCTGGAGGCGGCCGGCCTGCCGCCGGAGCTCAAGCCCTTGCGCGACGAGCCGCTGGCGCACGAGATGGCGCAGTACCGCGACAGCTTTCCGCCGCTCGTCCTGGTCGACGATTACATGCGGCGCATCGGCACTGCGCTTGCCGCCATGCTGGCCGAGCGGTCGGCCCTACATCTCTCCACCGAGGCCCGCGCGATCCATCTCCGCCGTGACGGCTCGGTCGAGGTCGGGATCACCGGACCCGACGGACGCGAGAGCGTGCTCGCCGCCTGCTCCGCCGTCGTCGCCCTGGGCGGCCGGCAGCGCTGGATGCATGGCGAACTGAAGCCGGGCCTTGCGCTCGCGAACTGCCAGATGCGCCATGTCATGCCGTCGGATCGCGCGCTCTCGACCGCCGGGCTGAACGAAGCCGATCAGATCCTCGCCGAGGCGGGCCGGCGGCCGATCCTGATCCTGGGCGGCTCGCACAGCGCCTATTCGGTGGCCGGCGCCTTCCTCGAGCTGCCGGGGGCCGAACGCCTGGCCAAAGGCCAGATCGTCATCCTGCAGCGGCGCGAGCCGCGCATCTTCTATCCCGATCAGCAGGCCGCACTCGACGATCTCTACGACGTCGCGCCCGGCGACGTCTGCCCGCGGACCCAGAGGGTCAACCGCATGGGCGGGCTGCGCGGCTTCGGCCGCGAGATGTGGCGCCAGATCGCCGAGCGTCCCCGCACGACGCCCGAGCCTCGCGTGGTCACCATGGACATGCAACGCCTCAGCACCGCCGGGCTCGTCGCAATGATCGCCGAAGCGGCGTTGGTCGTGCCGAGCTTCGGTTATCGCTCGGTGATGCTGCCGGTGTTCGATGCCGGCGGCGCGCGGCTCGCGCTCAACGCCGAGCTGGGCGGCGTTGCCGTCGGCGAGCAGAGCCGCCTGTTGCTGAGCGACGGCACGAGCGTGCCCAACCTGTTCGGCATCGGATTGGGCACCGGCTACAAGCTGCCGTCCAGCATGGGCGGCGAGCCCAACTTCGACGGCCAGGCCAACAGCCTGTGGCTCTATCACAACGACATCGGCGCCATCATCTATCGCGCCATCCACGAGCTGATGCACCAACCCACAGCGGCCGTCGCCGCGTAGTCATTCCTCCCCATCGTCATACGATGGGGAGGTGCCCGCGCAGCGGGCGAAGGGGTCATGGGCATCAGTTCTGCTGATCATGACCCCTCCGGCCCTTCGGGCCACCTCCCCGCGCTACGCGCAGGGAGGAAGACGTATGTCACGGGCTGGTCACCACTCCTGCCACCGGACAGCGGTATGGCTTTGCCGATGCGCGGACTTCGGTGCGCCAGCGATCACTGACAACTTCAGCGGAGACCACAGGTGCGACCAGGGGCAGAGCGCATCGCGGGCCTTGATGTGCTGCGCGGTTTCGCAGCCGCTGCGGTGATGCTGCATCATCATGGGCAGTACTACGACGTGCTCTACCCGGGGCGCATCCCGCTGTCGTTCGACCTCGGGTCGGGCCACTTCGGCGTAGAACTGTTCTTCATCATCAGCGGCTTCGTGATCCTGATGACGATCGAGCGCAAGAAGACCGTCCGGGAATTCGCGATCTCGCGCACGGCGCGCCTGATGCCGGCCTTCCTGGTCGCCCTGGTCATGGCGACGGTGATCCGCACGCTGTCGCCGGTGCCGTTGCTGGATACGCCGACGTTGCCGCAGTTCATTGCCAACCTCACCATGGCGCCGAGCCTGTTCGGTCAGACCAACATGGACATGCCTTATTGGACGCTGACCTACGAGCTGGTGTTCTACGTCGGCATGGGCCTGATCCTGGCGCTGGGCATGCTGCGTTGGGCCGAGTGGTTCGGCCTGCTGGCCGTCGCCGTAAGCTGCCTGTTCATCGCCACCCTGGACGTCCGGCTTCACCATCGCAGCGCGATCGTGCTGCTGGTCTACTACAGCAACTTCTTCCTGATCGGCATCTGCCTCTATCGCATCCACGCCCGCATGGCGCGGCCGGTCACGTGGCTGGCACTGGTCGTGGCCATTGCCGCGACGGTGCTGGGTGGCGGCGAGAAGTCGTTCGACACGCCGGGCCGCATCTACCTGCCCCTCGCCCTCGCCTTTACGGCCCTCGTCTGGTTCGCCATCAGCCGGCACGGCAAATGGCTGGCCTGGCGGCCGCTCGTCTTCCTGGGGCAGATCTCCTATCCGCTCTATCTCGTTCACGTCGTGCTGGGTTTCGCGGTCATCCGCCGGGGCGTGGCACAGGGCTGGAGCACGCTCGAAGGCGTTGTCGCCGCCGGTATGGTCTCCCTGATCGCTGCGACGCTGATGCACTATTTCATCGAGCTACCCGGCGGACGATGGGTGCGGATCGCCTTGAGCCGGCGACAGCAACCGCCGGCGATGGCGGAGTAGAACTTCCTCCCCAGCGAAGCTGGGGAGGTGTCGGCGTCATACGCCGACGGAGGGGTCATGGGCCTCGATACAGACGCCCATGACCCCTCCGGCCCTTCGGGCCACCTCCCCATCGCTGGCGCGATGGGGAGGAAGAGTTAGCCACCTAGTCGTTTCCTGACCTCTGCCGGAATCGGCACCGCTTTCAGCGAGCGCGCATCGCCTGCCTTCGTCGCCCAGATACGGGTTTCGCTGCCCTGCGCGGCGATCTGGCCCGTCTCGTCGCGGAAGACGTGGGTGATGGTGAAGGAGCTGCGGCCGAACCGCGAGACGTGACTCTCGACCAAAAGTTTCTCGCCGGGTTGCGAGGCGCGCTTGAAGGAGCATTCGGCAGCGACCAGGGGCGTGCCCTCCTTCCACCCGCCTTGCGTGTCGTTGTGCGTGACGCCGGCCGCCGCCAGCAGCCGATGGCTCGCCTGGTCACACCAGCGGAAGTAGGACGGGTAGTAGACGATGCCGGCGGGGTCGCAGTCGCCCCATTCGACGGTCACTTCGTGACGGCTATTCAGCGGCATGGCCTCGCCACGTTGGTGCCGACGATCGATTTCCAGGTGACGCAGCCGCGTAACGGATAGTTGATCGAGCCACCCAGCAGGGCCGAGGCCTCGTTGGTGCAGGTCTCCAGATGCACGCCGAGCTCGTCGAGCAGGTCCTGCGATTCGACCAGCACGTCGACCAGATGCGAGACCGGGGCGCCCTGGTAGCCGCCGACATAGGCCACACCCGATTGCAGGATCGCCTTGGTGACGGCCAGGATGCCTTCGCCGCGGAAGACCTCGCCATCGCCCAGGCGCAGGGCGCGCACCTCCTCAGCGAAGGACCTTTCCGGGTTGGTGCGCTGGGTGACGGGAAGCTGAGCGGCCGGCTGGTCGAGCATGGGGCAAGTATAAGGGCTAACGACGCGACCGACGATCCCGCTTGGAATCGCGGATTCCGGCGGCTTTTGCTCGCCTGACCAGTTCGCGGAACGGCACCAGCAGGCGTTCGCGCACACTCGCGTCCCGTTCCAGCACGGACAGCGCCAGCGCCACGGCTTCAAGAGTCGATACCGCCTCTGGCCGCGCCTCGCGGCGAAGATTGCCGTAGAGCGACGGCCCGTCCGGCACCACGACGAGGCGGCGCAGGCGAGTCAGCCACGCGTTGCGCCACCACAGCGCCTTGGCCTGCGCCCAGTTGCCGTCGAGCGCCACGAGGCCCTGCAGGCCGGCAAGACCAGCAGCCTGGTCGACGATCGGCTCGCCCTTGCGATCGAGCGCGATGAGCGGGTCCTTGCATAGCCGCCGCGCATTGTCATCAACTTTGCCCCCGCCGAGATGGAGCACTCCCCATTGACGCGGATCGACCGGACGTTGTTCATTCCGATTCGCCAATGCATGGCCGAGGTTGCGCCATGACAGCCCCACTGAGACACGAGCGTCAGCTAGTGAGCGTGTCAGCAATCTAGCCGTGCCCAATATGCGGTCCTGCTCTTGTGGATGTTGCAGGATGAGTACCGCCACCCTGTTGTCGACGACAGGCGTAGGCGGACAAACGCAGAGCGCGGGCGGTCGTCCGCATGGGCAAGGTCCCTCCGGGGCGCCTCCGATCATGCGCGAAGATATAGACCGTTCGTCTGAAGGCTGTCGCCATGCCCGTTTCCATTCTCGCCGTTCCCAGCGTCACCAAACTGCCGCCCGCCGCGGACGGCGCCGTGGTGGTGGGCGGCTCGCACGGCGCGGTCTATGCCGCCTATCTGTCGGCCAAGGCCGGCGCACGGGCCGCGATCCACAACGACGCCGGCGTCGGCCGCGACGAAGCCGGCGTCAGCGGGCTCGCCTGGGCCGAGGCGCAGGGCATGGCCATGGCGGCGGTGCTGAGCGGCAGCGCCCGCATCGGTGACGGCGCCGACATGCTGAAGCGCGGCGTCATCGGCCGCGTCAATCCGCTGGCCGAAGCGTGCGGCGTCAGGATCGGCCAAGGCGTGGCCGAGGCCGCCGAGCTCCTGAAGGCCGCCCCCTGGCCGCATCCCAAGCCGGCGCCGCTCACCGAAGCCCGCACCATGGCCGGGCGCATCCTGTGCGTGGATTCGATTTCGCTGGCGACCCTGCGCGACCGAAACAAGGTCGTGTCGAGCGGCAGCCATGGCGGCGTGCCGGCGGGCGAAACGGCGCTTGCGTTCGGCCCTCGGCTGGTCCTGTTCAACGATGCCGGCTTCGGCATGGAGCAGGCCGGCGTGGCGGGCCTGCCCATCCTCGACAAGGCCAGCATTCCCGCCGCCACCGTCTCGACCATGTCGGCGCGCATCGGCGATGGCCGGTCGACCCTGCTCGACGGTTTCCTGTCGGAGGTCAACGAAGCCGCATACCGGCTGGGCGCCCGGCAGGGCCGGTCGGCGCTTGCCTTCGCCCTTGCCGTGGCCGAAAAGAACGCCTGAGCATCGCAGCGGAGATCAGCCGGGCATGGCCGTCGTCAACGTGAAGTCGGAAATCGCCGGCAATGTGTGGAAGATCCAGACCAAGCCCGGCGACCGGGTCGAGGCCGACGGCGAGATCATGATCCTGGAATCGATGAAGATGGAGATCCCCGTGCTGTCGCCCAGGGCCGGCACGATCAAGGAGATCAGGGTCAGCGAAGGCGAGGCGATCGACGAAGGCCAGCTCGTCGCCATCCTTGATGCGTAGCAGCGCCGTCGCCGTCGAGATCGCCCGTCTGTGGGCGCCCGACAATCTGCGTCGGGTGGCGCCCGGCGTGGCGCTGTGCGCCGTGATCGCCGCCGTCGCCTTCGTGGCCGACAAGCAGAATTTCCTGCGCTTCGGCGCGGTGTGGATCCCGCCCCTGATCCTCACCCTGGTGATCGGCATGGCGCTGCAGCCGCTGTCGGACCGGGCGGTGCTGAAGCCCGGCATCGAGTTCGCCGGCCGCACGCTCTTGCGCGTCGGCGTGGCGCTCTACGGCGCGCGGCTGACCTTCGGGCAGCTGGTCGACGGCGGCGCGCTGCCGGTGCTGATCGCGCTTGCCGCGGTCTCCTGCACCATCGTGTTCGGCGCCTGGGCCGCCCGCCTGTTCGGCTTGACGCGCGATTTCGGCCTGCTGACCGGCTGCGCCACCGGCGTGTGCGGTGCGGCGGCGGCGATGGCGGCGTCGGCGGTGCTGCCCAAGCACGCCAATTCCGACCGCGACCTTGCCTTCACGGTGATGGGCGTCAACTTCCTCAGCACCGTGGTGATGGTGATCTACCCCACCCTGCAGCCGATGCTGGGCTACTCGCTGCACGAGATGGGCGTGTTCTTGGGCGGCGCCATCCATGACGTGGCGCAGGTCGCGGGTGCCGGCCAGACGATGGGGCCGCAGGTCCTGACCGAGGCCATCATCACCAAGCTTCTGCGCGTGGCGTTCCTGCTGCCGGCGATCGCCGGCATCGCCTGGTGGGTGGCCAAGGGTGGCGAGGCGGCGGGCGAGGCACGGCCCTCGCCGCCGGTGTTCCTGTTCGGCTTTCTCGCGTTGGCCGCGCTCAACTCGGTCGGCGTCGTGCCGCCCGACGTAAAGGCCGCGGTGGCCGACATCTCCTCGTTCCTGATCATCGCCGCCATCGCAGCGCTTGGCATCAAGACCTCGCTGTTGGCGCTCGCCCGCATCGGCATCGCGCCGGTGATGCTGCTGATCACGCAGACGGTGTTCATCGGCCTGCTGGTGGTCGCGCTGATCTACGCCCTGCGCACGGTCGGGATCTGACGGGAGCGCGGGCCTCCGGCCCGCTCATGGTCTTCCGGACCGCGAGCTTCCAGCTCGCTCATGATTCATGAGCGCGCAAGCGGGTCGCGGTAAACCGCGACCTAGCGCGCGGTCCGGAAGATCATGATTCATGAGCGGGCCGGAGGCCCGCGCTCCCTTAAGTCCCCGGCTTCGTGCCGGTCGCGCGCACGACCTCGCCCCAGGTGTCGATCTCCTTCTTGATGAACTCGGCGAACTGGATCGGCGAGCCGGGCGCCGGCAGGCCGGCTCGCCGTTCGATCTCGCGCACCACGGCGGCATCCTGCAGGAGCGCGGTCACGTCGCGGTTCACCTTGGCCACGATCTCGAGCGGCGTGCGCGCGGGCGCGGCGAGACCCGACCAGCCGGCGGCGTCGAAGCCCGGCAGCGTGTCGGCGATCGGCGGGATGAAATCGAGCGGCGGCGCGGCGCGGCGTGCCGTGGTGAGCGCCAGCGCCTTGATGCGCTTGTCGGTGATCGCGCTCAGCGCCGCCGCGGTGCTGTCCATCATCAGCTTGACGTGGCCGCCCAAGAGGTCGGCCATCGCCGGCCCGCTGCCCTTGTAGGGGATATGCACGATGTCGAGCTTGGCGCGCATCTTGAAGAGTTCCATGGACAGATGCTGTGACGTGCCCGGCCCGGCCGAGGCGTAGGACAGCTGGCCCGGTTCCCTGCGCGCGAGCTCGATCAGCTCGGCGAGCGTGTTGGCCTGGAAGCTCGGGTGGGCCACGATCACCAGCGGCACCAGGAAGATGTTGGTGATCGGCAGGAAGTCGACCAGCGGCCGGTACGGCAGGTCGGGATAGAGGCTGGGATTGACGCCGAAGGTGCCGCTCGAGACGATCATCAGCGTGTAGCCGTCGGGCGCCGCGTTCTTGCCGTACTCCGTTGCCGGAATGCCACTGCCACCCGCCTTGTTCTCGACCACGACCTGCTGCTTCCACACATCTGTCAGCTTCTCGGCCATCAGGCGGGCGAAGATGTCGGCGGCCTGGCCGGGCGGGAACGGCACGACGAACCGCACCGGCTTGCTGGGCCACGGCGCCTGCGCCAAGGCGGGCGCGGCCAGCGCCGCCCCTGCAACGCCTGCCAAGCGCATCGCCTGCCGGCGCGTAGGGTTACTCCACATAAAAACGCCTCCACTGCTTTCGTGTCTAAACTAGCACAGGCACGGGAAAATGACGGCGTCTCACACTCGACACAATCACCGCCAAAATAGACAACGCGGTAAGTCTCCAGAGGTCGGTGGCTTCGTGGACATCCGCTCCGCTAGCCAACACCCTGTCCGACGCCGCCTGCATGGAGCTGGTCCTGTGAGCATTCGTTATTATGAGGACTTCAAGGTCGGCGATCGGTTCACCAGCGCCGGGCTGACCATGACCGAATCGGCGATCATCGATTTCGCCCGGCAGTGGGATCCTCAGCCCTTTCACACCGATGTCGAGTTCGCCAAGAAATGGACGTTCGGCGGGCTGATCGCGTCGGGCCTGCACACCATGGCTGTGACCTTGCGGCTATGGCTGGACCAGGGCGTGTTCCGCTCCTGCAGCCTGGGCTCGCCCGGCATCGGCGAGGTCCAGTTCCCGAGGCCGGTGCGGCCGGGCGATACGCTGCGCGTGATCACCGACATCGCCGAGCTCCGACTCTCGACCTCCAAGACCGACCGCGGCATCGCCCGCATCCGCCAGGTCACGATCAACCAGCACGGCGAGGCGGTGCTGGAGCAGGAGACGACGGTGTTCCTGAAGCGCCGGCCGGTGATGGTGGCCAACAGTGTCATCCCGAGCGGAGCCGCGCGCTAGCGCGGCGCAGTCGAGGGACCTCTTCTTGTCGATGGACCGACAGAACAGGTCCCTCCACTACGCTTCGCTTCGGTCGGGATGACGGCACTTAACGCCAGGCAAACACCGGCTGCTCGAAATGGTCGACGCGGGTATCGCGGCCGGCGAGCGCCACTTCGCGGAACTGATAGAGCACGGCGGCGGTCGGCGCGTTGACGTTGGCGACTGGCAGCGGCAGGCGGATGATCGGCCGGTCCGATTCCTCGATGGCGACGATCTCCGGTGAGCCGTCGCGGAACAGCTCGCGGCAGGCGATGCGATAGGCCGCCGCGACCTCGGCGGGATTGGGCGTCACCGTGACGCCGGGCGACCACACGACCACCGGTGCGATGAGGTAGCCCGAGCGCGTCGGGTAGTCGTCGAGCGTGCCCAATATATCGTCGGTGGAGGCGAGCACGCCCAGCTCCTCGTGCAGTTCCCGCAACGCCGTCTGCTCGATCGTCTCGCCGGCGTCGACGCGGCCGCCAGGCAGCGCCCATTGCCCGCCATGCGCGCGCAGGCGCGGCGTGCGCTTGGTCAGCAGGAACGCCGCTTCGCCGGGAGCATCGCCTTCGACCACGACGACGGCCACGGCGGCGCGCTTCAGCCCGCCGGTATCGGCGCGACGGCGCAGCTCGAAACGCCCCAGGTGATCGGTGATGCTACGGCGCAGGGCGTCGTCATAAGGGAAAGACGTCACGCCGCGGGTCTCGTGAAGGTCCAGACGACGGCGGGCGGCACGTTGCGCCAGATGCGCTTGCCGTGCGCGCCGACGAGATGCAGGCGCTCGCGCAAGCTCCGCGGGATGGGCGGCTTGGGCCCATAGGTGAACTGCACCACGGCGGCGCCGCGCGGCAGGGCCTCGAAGATGCCGCCGACGATCCCATTCACGACGTCGGCCGGCAGCGACAGCAAGGGCAGGCTCGACACGACGGCGGCGATCGGCGCAATGCCATGATCGGCCAGCAGCCGCGGCAGGCGGGCAGCGTCGCCCTCGACGATACGCGGGCCGGTGAAATGGCGACGCAGGAAAGTGGCGAACTCGGGGTCGCGCTCGACCAGGACGAGCCGCTCGGGCGCAATGCCCGCGGCGAGCAGCGCCTTGGTGACCTCGCCAGTGCCGGCCCCCAGCTCGACGACATGGCCCGGCCGGCCGTCGATGACGGCCCGGGTCGTCGTGGCCATCGCTTCGGCCAGCAGCCGGCCGCTCGGCACCACGGCTCCGGTGGCAAAGGGCCGACGCAGCCAGCGCTTCAGGAAAAGAGCCGTGCCAGCGGGTTCAACCGTGGGCATGGCTAAACGCTAACAGACGAATGTTGGCTGTCGACAGGGAAATCCGCCCAGCTTCTACTGTGCGGGCTGCATGGCGGGCCCGGCGACATGGGTCGCAGCCGGCGCCGCTTCGAACACCGCCCGGGCGTGGCGCATCTGCTCCAGCGCGTTGACCACCGAGACATAGACGGCAGCGGCATAGGGTAGCGACTGCACGACCATGAAGACCGCCCACAGGCGCGCCTCGAGGTTCACGGCGCCCGCGCCCACCCACAGCACGACCGCGCCCAGCCACAACAGGATGGTCAGCACCGCCTCGCCACGCGCCATGCCCAGCGCCATGCCCAAGGTCGCGCGCTCGTCCATCTTGGGCGTGCGCATGAAGGGCAGCCGGCTGGTCATCAGGCCGTAGATCACCGCGCGGCCCACCGTGTAGGTGAGCGCCAGTCCCGCCAATGACGCACCGATGCTCTGGCGGAAGGTGCAGCGCACGCGGTCGAAGTAGAGGCCGAAGGAATAAAGCAGCTTGAAGACGAAGATGCCGATGGTCGGCAGGATGAACTCGGCCGGCGGCAGGCCGACCGGCTTGATGCCGAACAGCGGCGGCAGGACGACGGCGAGCAGCCAGGCGAGCCCGGCCCAGGTGAAAATCAGGTTCAGCGCATCGGCGAACCACGGCATCCAGCCGGCGACGAAATGGTACTTCTGCCAGAAGGTGAGCTTGGTCGAGTTGCTCAGCATCTTGCCGGCATGCGCCTTCATGATCTGCATGGCGCCGTAGGCCCAGCGGAAGCGCTGCTTCTTGTAGCCGGCGAAATGGTCGGGCGTCAGGCCATGGCCGAAGCGCTCGCGGCTGTACATGGCGCCGTAGCCCTTCTCCATCAGGCGCAGCCCGAGCTCGGTGTCCTCGGTGATGCACCAGGTCGCCCAGCCGCCCAGCTCCTCCATCAGGTCGCGGCGCACCAGGGTCATGGTGCCGTGCTGGATGATGGCGTCGTATTCGTTGCGCAGGCACATGCCGATGTCGAAGAAGCCAGCATATTCCCAGTTCAGCATCTCCTTGAAGCGGTCGCCCTTCCAGTCGCGATGGTCCTGGGGCGCCTGGACGTAGGAGATCTTCTTGTCGTCGAAGTACGGCACCAGCGCCTTCAGCCAGTCGGGCCGCACCATGTAGTCGCTGTCGATGACGCCGATGATCCTGGCGTCGGGCGAGGTCTGGGTCAGCACGTAGTTCAGCGCGCCGGCCTTGAAGCCCTTCATGACGTCGAAGTGGAAGAAGCGGAAGCGCTCGCCGAGCTGGGCGCAGTAATCCTGCACCGGACGCCACACCGCGGGATCCTTGGTGTTGTTGTCGATGACGATGACTTCGAAGTCCAGGTAGTCGAGCTTGGCCAGCGAATCGAGGGTCTGGATCACCATCGCCGGCGGCTCGTTGCAGATGGCGAGATGCAGCGAGACCTTGGGCCACACGCGGTTGGCGGGTTGGCGGGCGATCATGTCGGAAGCGGGCAGCGCCTCGCGCGTCCAGCGGCCACGCCAGATCGTCTCGGCCATCTCCAGTGCCTGCACCAGCGCCATCGCAAGGCTCAGCACCAGGAAGCCAGCGAGCACGGCCCAGCCGACCATTTCGGAGGCGAGCATGTAGCTGCCGGCGGCGACCACGCCGCCATAGACCAGCGCGCTTGCCGACAGCGCGACCAGGCCGCAGAAGCCCACCTGCCCCACCATGCCGACGGTCGGCCAGCGCCACAGGAAGAACAGCATCACCGGCAGCGACAGCAAGAGCGACCAGGCGGCGCCCGCCCACCATTGCGGGAAGAGCTCGACCGGGCCGGTCCAGGAGAACTTCTGCTGCCGGTCGGCGTTCCACAGGCCCCAGTAGCCGCCCGCCTTGCCTTCGAGGTCGTAGGACTTCCACGGCTGGTCGACGGCCTCGACGACGAAGTAGTCGATGTTCTGCGACTTCAGCCACGCCACCATGTCGCGCACGTTCTTGGCCTGCTCGGC
>JAKFVH010000294.1 GCA_021732285.1 Reyranella sp.
TGCTCGGCGAAGGTGGCGACGTCGGGATAGAACGGCGAGCGCTTCTCGCCGCTGGTCGCCAGCACGCGCGCGCGGTTGTCCTTGGTGTAGGGCAGGAACGAACCGTCGGGCAGCATCAGGGCGGCGACCTGGCCCGCCATCATGTCGGCGAGCCCCGGCGCGCCGCCGCGATAGGGCACCGGCAGGATCGGCGCGCCGAGCGCCTTGGCCATGACCAGGGTGAGGAAGTGCGGGAACGAGCCCTCGCCCGGGTTGCCGCAATTGGCCTTGGCCGGGTTGGCCCTGGCCCAGTCGGCGAACTGGGCCAGCGTCTTGACCTCCGCCGGCACCACCGGACCGACGGCGCAGCCATGCACGAAGGTCGCCGCCAGGGACACCGGCGCCAAGTCGATGCTCGGGTTGTAGGAGAGCTGCTTATAAATGTCGGTGTAGACCGTGACCGTCGAGGCCGGCGTCAGCACCAGGGTGCGGCCATCGGGCGGTGCGTTCTTCAACATCTCGATGGCGATGCGGCCGGCCGCACCCGGACGGTTGTCGACGATGACGTTGCGGGCAAAGCCCGGCACCAGCTTCTCGCCGAGATGGCGGCTCACGACATCGGCGCTGCCGCCCGGCGGGAAGCCGACGATGATTTTGAGCGAGTCGAGCGCGTCCTGCGCGCGCACCAGGCCGGGCGATGCCAGGCCAGCCCCCATCCCGGCCGCGGCCTGAAGGACGCCGCGGCGCTTGATCGTCTTGGTCATGATTTCCCCCCGCTTTGAGCGTCTTGCGCGCTCGATTCAGACCCTCACGTGCTTGTCGATGAACTCCACCATCTGCCCGAACATGGGACCGCACGCGGACAGGTCCGGCGACGAACCGGGCTTGCGCTCCATGTCGATGTATTCGAGCGCGATCGAGCCGCCGGCCTTGGCATACGCGGCGCAGAAGCGCTGCGGCTCGTTGCCGTCGAACGTCGATTCGGTGTCCTTGTAGTCGTGCATGATGTCGCCGTGCGCCTGGAACCAGATCGCGGGCGGCGTCAGCAGCTTCTCAGCGCGCTCGAGCGCCATCGTCGGGCTGCCCTCGGACATGTTGGCTTCCGATTGCCAGTAGGAATCGTGGCGGCCGATGATCGACTTCGGCCAGGCCGGCGGATTGGCGCTGGCCTCGGCGCGCTTGGCGTGGCGGTAGCGGCTGAGCGGGTTGATCACCGGCCAGGACATGATCACGCAGCGCACGCTCGCGTCCTGGGCCGGCGAGCCGGCGGGCAGCGGGATCGCCGCATAGCGCTGATCGTGCGGGCGCATGGCGACCAGCATGGCGAGGTGGCCGCCGCTCGACTGGCCCGACAGGCCGACAAGGTCGGGGCGGGTCTTTAGCGCACGCGCGTTGGCCTTGGCCCAGCGCACCGCGTAGTTGATGTCCTGCACCGAGGCCGGATACGGGTCCTCGTTGCCCGAGCGGAAATCGAGGGCGACCGACACGACGCCGTGCGAAGCCATGTACTGGTGGCGCAGCTTCTCGGTGTGGCGGTCGCTCATGCACCAGGCGCCGCCGTGGCATTCGACCATGGCCGGGAACGGGCCCGCGCCTTTCGGCTTGTAGATGGTCGCCAGCAACGGCTTGTCGCCGTGGCGCAGGTATTCGACGTCTTCGACGTCGAACGCGGCCGTCGGGGTTTCGAGGACTGCAGCAGTGGCCATGGCACGTTCCTCCGATATTGATTTCGGGGGAGCCTAGTGTCTTTGCCGGAGGGGCGCCACTCGCTCATGGGAGCGCGGGCCTCCGGCCCGCTCATGGTGCGGGCCGGAGGCCCGCGCTCCCATCAGGGCAGCATGACCTTGACCAGCCGGCCGCCCTGGACGTCGACGCGTTGCATCATCGAGCTGCCCTGGCTGCCGTCCTGCCACTTCACGCTGGTGGTGACGTACCAGATGCCGTCGGGCACGGACGGGAAAGAGAAGCTGCCCGAGGCATCGCAGCGCGCCGTGCGCAGGGTCGAGACGTAGAGCGGATCGTCGCGCTCGAACTTCACCGGGCCGAGGCTGGCGGCGCGCGTGCCGCGGTTGGCGTTGCCGAAGATCGCCGTCATGCGCGCCCGCGCATAGGCGGTGTCGGGGATCAGGTTCGCCGACTGGCCGGCGCAGGTGTAGGTCGTGCCGCCGGACTTCAGGCTGGCGTTGCCGGTCACGGTGTTGCGGCCGGTCTTGCGCGCCCACTCGACCTCAGCCGGGGCGATGCCCGAGGACAAGGCGGCCTGGTGCTGGAACTGGGCACATCCGGCGAGCGCCAGGGTCGATGCGAAAACGAGTGCGAGAAGCCTCATGTGCTGTCTTTTTCTCCTTTTCGCCAGCCTAGACGGTAACGCACGAGCCCGGCCTGTGATCCTTCGGTGAACAGAGGTATGCTCGGGCCAGCGTTGCCCGCGGAGAGCCCTTTTGGCCCCGCGGCTGTGGTGCCGTTTCGAGACGCATAGTTGGCAGACGACTTCCCGGTGTCGCGTAAAGCGCGCGGCGGGACACGCGTATTTCCAGCCCACGCTCATCGCGTATTCGCACGCTTACACCGGCTCATGAAAACGACAGGAGGAAACCATGGCTCGCATTGCGCGGCGTAGAGTTCTGACACTGTCTGCATCGGGCGGCATGGCCGCCATCCTGGCCAGCGGGCGCGGTCCCGCCTTGGCGCAGGAGACCCAGGTCCACTGGCTGCGGTGGGCCGATTTCGTGCCAGCGTCCGACACGCTGCTCAAGGGGCCGATCACGCAGGAATGCAAGAAGGCCACCGGCATCACGCTCAAGGTCGAGACCGTCAATGCCAACGACCTGCAATCGCGCATCACCTCGGCGATCCAGTCGGGCGCCGGCGCGGACATCATCATGGCGTTCGGCAACTGGCCGCAGCTCTACTCGCAGAGCCTGGCCGAGTGCGGCGACCTGGCCGACGAGCTCGGCAAGGCCGGCGGCGGCTACTACGACGTCTCGCGCCAGGTTGCCCAGGTCCGCGGCAAGTGGATCGGCGTGCCATGGACGACCGGCGGGGCGATGATTGCCTATCGCAAGTCGTGGCTCGACGAGGTCGGCGCCACGAGCTTCCCGGCGACCTGGGAAGCCTTCCGCGACGTCGGCAAGAAGCTCAAGGCCAAGGGGCGGCCATTCGGGCAGACCGCGGGCCACACCTTCGGCGATGCGCCGGGCTGGTGGTATCCCTTCCTGTGGTCGTTCGGCGGCAAGGAAGTCGAGGCCGACGGCAAGGTCGTGCTGAACAGCAAGGAAACGGTCGAATCGATCAAATTCGCCGTCGCCCTGTGGAAGGAGACCATGGACGAAGGCGGGCTTGCCTGGGACGACACCAACAACAACCGCGCCTTCCTGTCCCAGACCATCAGCGCCACCAACAACGGCGCCTCGATCTACATCGAAGCCAAGAAGAAGCCCGACACGTACAAGACCGAGAAGAACACGCCGATGTGGCAGGACATCCAGCACGCCCCGATCCCCAAGGGGGTGGCCGGCCAGTACAACCTGCCGGGCGTGTTCACCGACATGCTGATGGGCTACTCGAAGAACCAGAAGCCGGCCAAGGACTTCCTGCGCTGGATGCACTCCAAGCCGGTCTACGACCAATGGTTCGTCTCGCAGCAGGGCTACACCTCGGGCGCCACCAAGCAGTGGGCCAAGCACGCGGTGTGGGACGTCGATCCGGTGCTGAAGCCGTTCAAGGACCTGCCGGAGTACGGCAGGCTCGCGGGCTACGCCGGGCCGCCCGACCGCAAGTCGGCGGAGGTGATCAGCAAGTACATCATCGTCGACATGTACGCCAAGGCGATCCAGGGCATGGCGCCCGAGGAAGCCGCCAAGTGGGCGCACGCGGAGGCGACCAAGGCGTACGCGTGAGCTGCTTCAAATGAGATATCGGCCGGCTGGCGACCAATTCGAAGGTCCCAGTCGGCCGATCACTCGGTGAGGTTCTCATGGCTTCTTTCCAGGTTCTGCGCAAATTCCTGCTCGCTGCCGCCGCCCTTGGCGCGATTGCCTCGACGGCCGCTGTCGCGGCGCCAGCGGGCAAAGTCACGATCGCCTGGCACGTGACGATCTCGCCGAGCTGGTTCGATCCATCGACCGCGCCGCCGCAGATCACGCCGTTCGGCATGCTCTATGCGGTCCACGATGCGCTCGTGCGGCCGTATCCCGGGCACAAGATGGGCCCGAGCCTCGCGGAGTCGTGGGAGGAAAGCGAGGACGGCAAGACGTATCAGTTCAAGTTGCGTCCGGGGCTGAAGTTCCACAACGGCGACCCGGTGACGACGGAAGACGTGAAGTTCAGCTTCGAACGCTACAAGGGTGCAGGGTCGAAGGCTCTGCACGACCACGTCGCTGAGGTCGAGATCGTCGCCCCCCTGGTGGTGCGCTTCCATCTCAAGGAGCCGTGGCCCGACTTCATGACGTTCTACGGCACGACCGCCAGCGCTGCCGGCATCGTCCTGCCCAAGAAGTACCTGGCGCAGGTCGGAGACGATGGCTTCCGCAAGCATCCGATCGGCGCCGGCCCCTACAAGTTCGTGAGCAACAAGCCGGGCCTGGAAGTCGAGCTGGAGGCCAATCCCGCCTACTGGCGCCGCGTGCCGAACGTCAAGACGCTGATCATGAAGAGCGTCCCTGAAGCCACCACGCGCGCCGTGATGGTGAAGACGGGCGAGTCCGACATCTCCCTGGTGCTCGACGGACCCGAGGCCGAGGAGATCCGGCGCGACCCGCGCCTGCAGGTGGTGGCATCCAAGCACGCGTCGATCTTCTGGATCGAGTTCACCGAGCAATGGGATCCCAAGTCGCCCTGGCACGACAAGCGGCTGCGCGACGCTGCAAACCTGGCGCTCGATCGCAAGCGGATCAACGAGGCGGCGTGCCTCGGCTTCTGCCCGCCGGCGGGCGTGATCGTGCCGCGGGTCATGGACTTCGCGCTGCAGGTCGAGCCGCCGGCCTACGACCCTGCCAAGGCCAAGCAGCTGCTCGCCGAAGCCGGGTATCCCAAGGGGTTCGATGCCGGGGAATTCGCCTCGATCCCAGGCTTCCCGACCGTCACCGAGGCTGTGCTGAACGACCTGAACGCGGCCGGCATCCGCGTCCGATTGCGCGCGATGGAGCGGGCGACGTTCTACGCCGCCTGGCAGGAAAAGAAGCTACGCGGCTTGGTCATGACCGCGGCCGGAAACTCCGGCAACGCCGCCAGCCGCGTGGACACGTTCATCCAGTCCAAGGGCGCCTACGCCTACGGCGGCTATCCGGACATCGATGATCTCTTCCGGCAGCAGGCGGTCGAGCGCGACGTCGGACGGCGCGAGGCGCTGCTGCACAAGATCCAGCAGCTCACGATCGAGCGGGCAATGTATGCGCCGGTCATGGATCTTCGCACCCTGAACGGCATCGGGCCGCGCATCGCCAAGCACACCATCACCGACGTCTGGATGTCCCCGTTCCCCTCCTACGAGGACATGGAACTCAAGAACTAGCCTCAGCCAAACGCGGCGAAGACTTCGTCGATCGCCTTCATCTGGTTGCCGGCCGCCGAGGACGGCACCAGGATCGGCGTGTGCACGCCCGCCGCGCGCCAGGCGGCGACGCCGTCGCGCACCTTGGCTGCGGGCCCGAACAGCGTGGTTTCCGCCAGCCACTTGTCGGTGAGGTACTTCGGCACGTCGTCGCGGCGGCCCTCGGCGATCGCCTTCTCGATCGCGTCCATCTCCTCGACGTAGCCCGCCTCCCGCCAGTAGTTCCGGTAGTTCGGCAGGAAGGCGTAGTTGGTGAGGGTGCGCCGGTTGAGCGCGCGGGCCGCATCGACGTCGTCGCTGATGCAGGTCGGGATCATGTTGCCGATGAAGAAGCCGGGATCGTTGCGCTTGGCCGCGGGCAGCGCGGCGAGCGACTGGCCCATGTGCGACAGCACGACATTGGCGAACACCACGCCGTCCGCGAGCTCGCCCGACAGCGCCACCATCTTCTTGCGCAGCGCGGCGACGATGATCGGCGGCAGCGGGCCGAATCCCGTCTCGGCGCGGAACTTCTCGATGAAGGTGCGCGTGTCGGCGAGCGGCTTGCCCGGCGTCACGCCCATGCGCACATAGGACGGCCCGTGAGCGATGCCGACGCCCATGCGGAACCGCCCGCCTGAGACCTCGTGCATCATCGCGGCACTCTGCGCGAAATCGACCATGGTGCGCTGATAGATCGGCGCGATGGCGGTGCCGAAGGTGACCTTCTCCGTGTTCCACGCCAGCGCCTCGCAGGTCGACATGCCGCCGGTGGGGCTCGGCACGTAGAGCCCGGCAAAGCCCCGGCGCTCGGCCTCCTGTGCAAGCTCAATGGTGCGGCGCCGACGCCCGGGCATGGCGATCAGGCAGAGGGCGGGAAGCGGTTCGGACATCATCACGTTCCTTCGGTACAACCTCGCATTATCCCCTGCTCCACTCAGTTGTTTCCACGACGACAGGGGCTCCCGTCGTGCCGCCAAGCTAGGTATAGTGCAATATCGAACACAAACAGTGATACCCAGGGGGATCAGTAGCTTGGACGCGTCTAACTGGAGCGCTAGTGCTTGGCAGAGCGAAAGCACTTTTCACCAGCTCTCCCCCTACATTGGCAAGACCAAGTCATCCATGGCAGCCCCGCTTGTGGCGCAGTATACGCAGCAGGGTGATACTGTTTTTGATCCATTCTCTGGTTGCGGCACGTTTGCGTTCGAAGCGTGGCGAGCTGGTCGCCATGTCATTGCAAATGATCTGAGTCCCTACGCTAGTCTTGTCACTCGCGCAAAGCTCTTTCCGTATCGGACACTGAAAGCCGCGCAGCGAGACCTTGAGGCGATGACAACTCTAGTCGTCCAGCAGATGCAGTGTGGCGGCCATGATTTGCGGAAAGTGCCTACTTGGGTGCGGGAGTTCTTTCATTCTGAAACTCTAAGGGAGACCCTTTGCTGGGTGCAGGTGTTGAGAGAAAGACGCCGTTGGTTTCTTCTCGCTTGTCTCATGGGCATCCTTCATCACCAACGACCCGGCTTCCTGTCTTTTCCAAGTAGTCATACCGTGCCCTATTTACGGTTGAAGAAGTTCCCTCGCTCAAAGTATCCCAAGCTCTATCAATATCGTCCGGTCGCAGATCGGCTGAGGGCAAAAGTAGAGCGAGCGTTTAGGCGCGTCCCCGCGCTCGACTTCGAACTGGAGCGAAAGTGTCTTTCAAGGAGCGCTGAGAAGCTCGCCTTTGCAAACGGCGTCGACGCAATTGTTACCAGCCCTCCCTATATGCGCCAGCTCGACTACGGCAGAGATAACCGTCTCCGCCTTTGGTTCCTGGGCTGCGATGATTGGCATGCCTTGGACACGATGATCTCACCTAAAGAAAAGAGCTTCCTAGCCCTGATGGATCAGTGCTTTCGACGTTGGAGAATGGACCTCAAGCCTAAGGGGCATTGCGTACTTGTGGTTGGTGATGCTTGCAGCCGCGAAGGCTACGACAATTTACCGGAGCGCGTATCCCACATCGCGACACAAGGTCATGGGTTCACACTGGTCTCTAGCTACACGGACCAAATTCCCAACAAGCGTCGTGTCCGCAGGGGGTTAGTCGGGAATACGTCGGAAACTATTTTAGTACTTCGAAATGCCGCGGTGTCGCGCAAACGCCACGCATAGGAGCGAAGGGAGCAACTATGCAGCAACTCTTCAACACCAGAAACTATAGCGTTCGTGACTTCGAAGAATGGGATTCGCGTGGCGAACTGGTCCTTGCTCCAAAATTCCAACGTCGGGACGTTTGGAATGACAAGGCCCGCTCCTTTCTCATTGATACGATCGTACGAGGGAAACCTATTCCCAAAATCTACATGCGCCAGGATACGAACCCGCAAACGCGCCGCACGATAAGAGAGATCGTGGACGGTCAGCAGCGGCTGAAAACAGTTCTCTTGTTCCTCAAGGATGGTTTCAAAATCAGCAAAGCCCACCATGAGGACTATGGAGGCATGTACTTCAGCGACCTTGATCGAGATACGCAGCGAGACGTACTCAAGTACGAATTCGTTGTCGATTTGCTACAGGACATGCCTGATAACGAAGTGTACGACGCCTTCGCTAGGCTCAACACTTATTCGGAAAAACTTCGCTCTCAGGAACTGCGCAACGCAAAGTGGTTTGGCGAATTCAAGTCATGTGTCTACGCATTGTCGAAGGAATTCTCGCCTTTTCTGGAAATGAACAAGATATTCACCCCGAAGCAAATGCTTCGAATGGGTGAGGCTGAATTCATCTCCGAGTTGCTACTTGCTATGCATGAAGGCATTCGAGAGGGCAAAAAGTCGGTAATCGACAATGCATATGAGAAGTACGATGACTCGTTTCCGGGTCGCCGAACCTATGAACAACGATTTCGGCAAACCATTGATACGATCGGCGGAATCGGCGGCAGCGACTTGCCAGACTCTGCTTTTCGATCAAGCCGGATGTTCTACGCACTGTTTTGCGCCGTCTATCACGAAAACTACGGACTTCCGAGAATCAGTCTCAAGAGAACTCGGCTCAGGACTACAGACTTTTCAAAGTTGAAAGTTGCTCTGGACGGCATTGATGACCTGATTGAACGCTTCAAGGAAGCCACAGATAACAACCAAGAACTTGTCGGCTCATCAGACGAATTGAGGTTCTACGACGCATACACTGAACATTGGGTGCATGCAGATAAGAGGAAGATACGAACTGAGTATATTTGCAGGGAGTTTGCGAAAGCGTTGAAGCGATAGTTGAATGTCTCGGCGAACACTAGGCGCGGTCTTGGGAGACCTTTCCACAAAGCTAGTCGAGGCGAGGCGACTGGCTTCAGATGCGCATAGTTGGTCAATACCGTCTGGCCCAGCAGGCTCTCGTCCACTTCTTTCGTCGAAGCGCCGCGATGCAATCGTGGAACTCGCTTTTCTTCAAGCTTTCTTGGCATGGGAGCAATTTCTAGAGCAGGCATTCATTCTATATTTAGTTGGACAGGCCGCGCCTCGAGGTCGCGCTCCTCGTCGATACGTCTTTCCACCAGATAAAAAGACTGCTGCGTCGTGGTTGATTCCTGAAGCACGTCAATACGCCGAGTGGACAGATGCCCAGCACGTAAGCAGACGGGCAGAGAGATTTTTCAAATCGGGCTCACCCTTTACGTCTGTACTCAGAGCGCATCAGCATGTCTTCGACGAGGCGCGACTTATCAGAAACGCAATTGCGCACCGGTCGACTACCGCCCACGAAAAGTTCCACCATGTGGCGCGTCAAAGACTTGGGGCACTACCACTCAATCTTACCGTTGGTAGCTTTCTAGGTAGCCTCACCCCAACAACTACTCCGCCCACGTCGTTCCTCGAATTCTATCTTGAGCGAATCGAATTCGTTGCCGGTCAGATTGTCCCTTCCTGAGGATGACATGTGCCGACGGCCGCCTGGCGTCGCCGTGACAACTCAAATGCTGGCAAACCCCATCAATCTTCTTCTTGTCGAACCAGCCGTGTGTTGATCTAGTGCCGACAGGGAGAACTGTAACCGCATACCAAAAAGCCTGCGGTCGAACCGGGAGGAAACCCATATGAAATATAGCGCATTGCTCGTTGCCGCCGGGGTGCTGAGCGCCGGGACGGCGTTTGCCCAGCAGGCGCCGATCAAGATCGGTGCCATGTATCCGCTGACCGGCGGCGGCGCGGTCTACGGCGTGCCGGCGATGGCCGGCCACCAGCTCGCCGTCGAGGAGCTGAACGCCAAGGGCGGCATCATGGGCCGCAAGATCGAATCGATCGAGCGCGACGACAAGATGAACCCGTCGGCCGCCTCCTCGACCATGAAAGAGCTGATCACCAAGGACAAGGCGGACATCATCGTCGGCGGCCTCTCCTCGGCGGTCGGGCTCGCCATGTCGGAGGTCAGCAAGCAGGAGAAGGTCGTCTACATCTCGACCATCCCCAAGACCATCCAGATGACGACCGACAAGCTGCACAAGTACGTCTTCCGCACCGCCTCGAACACCGACCTCGAAGGCGACACGATGGCGATGCTGGCCGGCAAGAACAAACTCGGCAAGATCTGCCATCTCCAGCTCGACTACGCCTACGGCAACGACCTCGAGGCCGGCATCCTGAAGGCGCTGCCCAAGTACGCGCCTGACGCCAAGGTCGTGCTGACCTTGAAGCCCAAGCTCGGCGCCACCGACTTCAACCCGTTCATCCCGCAGGTCATGGCCGCGGGCTGCGACGGCGTGCTGTCGGGCCTGTGGGGCCCGCACTTCGTGTCGTGGGTCAAGCAGGCCGCCCCGCTCGGCTTCTTCAACAAGATCAAGTGGATCTCCGGCGGCGAGATCGGCAGCCACGAGATCGCAGGCGAGCTCAAGGCCGAGTATCCCGACAACGTCATCTCCAACACCTACGAGCTCTGGTATACCGCCAACGACCCCTCCCACGCGGCGTTCCAGGCCAAGCTCGCCAAGAAGCTCGGCACCCAGGAGACGCCGCAATGGGCGGTGCTGGGCTATATCGGCGTGATGTACACCGCCGCGGCGATGGAGAAGGCGAAGTCGACCGATCCCGACAAAGTCGCGGAGGCGCTCGAGGGGCTGACGATCGGCACGCCGGTCGGCAAGCTCACCATCGACGCCAAGACGCACCAGGCCAACATCGGCCAGTTCTGGGGCCCGATGGTCAAGAAGCCCGACCGCGCCTACCGCATGATGGAGCCGGCGGAGTACATCCAGCCGAAATAACAAACCGTCATCCCGACCGTAGCCGAGCGGAGCGAGGCGAAGTGGAGGGACCTCTTCTTGTCGATGCGATGACAAGAGGAGGTCCCTCGACTGCGCAGCCCTACGGGCCGCTCCGCTCGGGATGACGAAGTTGTCGCCGCCCCCTCTCCTTTCTACGCCGACCGGGCTTGGTAAATGACCCTCACCATGTTCACGCTGAACGCGTTCTATGGCCTGGCGCTGGCCATGAACATGTTCATCATCGCCTCCGGCCTGAACCTGATCTTCGGCGTGCTGCGGGTGATCAACTTCGCGCACGGCATGTTCTACATGTTCGGCGCCTACATCACCTTCACCGTGGCCAAGACCTGGGGCGCACCGTTCTTCGTCGGCGTGCTGGCGGCGGCGGTGGCGCTCGGGCTGATCGCCTTCGTGGTCGAACGCTTGCTGCTGCGCCACCTCTACGACAAGGAGCATCTGATGCAGCTCCTGTTCACCTTCGCGCTCGTGCTCTTGATGAGCGACGCGGCGAAGATGATCTGGGGCACCGACCAGTATTCGGTCGGCTATCCGCCGGGGATGGGCGGCGCGGTCAATCTGGGCTTCGTCATGCTGCCGCAGTACCAGCTCTTCCTCTGCGTCGTGGGTCCGCTGATCGCCGTCGCCATGTGGTTCGTGGTCGACCGCACGCGCTGGGGGCGCGTCGTGCGCGCCGCGACGCAGGACCGCGAGATGCTGGCGTCGTTGGGCGTCAACGTGCCGATGGTCTATGCCGCGGTGTTCACCATCGGCTCGGCGCTGGCCGGCGTTGGCGGCGCACTCGCCGCACCGCGCATCGCCCTGGTGCCGGGCATGGATGCCACCATCATCAACGAGTGCTTCATCATCGTCATCATCGGCGGGCTGGGCAACATGTGGGGCTCCTTCCTGGGCGCGCTGGCCTTCGGCTTCGTCGTCCAGTTCGGCACGGTCCTGGCGCCCAACTGGCAGGACGTCCTGCCCTACGTGCTGATGCTGGTGGTGCTGATCATCCGGCCCTGGGGTCTTCTCGGCCGGCCCGAGACGGGGCACTGACATGCCGCAACGCCGTCACCTGATCGCCTCGGCGATCATCGTCCTGCTGCTGGCGCTGGTGCCGCTGGCCGGCAGCCGCTATGCCGTCGACCTCACCACCGAGGTGATGATCTACGCCCTGTTCGCGCTCAGCCTCAACGTGCTGATCGGCTTCACCGGCAACATCTCGTTCGGCCACGCCGCCTACTTCGCGATCGGCGGCTACGCCTGCGCCATCCTCCTCACCACCTACGGCTGGCCGCTCGCCCTCGCCCTGCCGGCGGCGGTGGTGCTGGCCGGGCTGGTGGCCGCTGTGGTCGGATACTTCTGCGTGCGGCTGACGCAGATCTATTTCGCCATGCTGACGCTCGCCTTCGCCATGCTGGTATGGGGCGTCGCCTTCAAATGGAAGGAAGTGACCGGCGGCGACGACGGCTTCACCGGCATCAAGATGCCGGCGATGATCGCCCATCACGTCGGCTACTTCTACTTCACGCTGATCGTGGTGGCGGCCGGCATCGCGGCGCTGTGGGTGATCTGCCATTCGGCGTTTGGCCTGACGCTGGTGGCGATCCGCGAGAACAGCCAGCGCGCGGGCTTCATCGGCGTCGATACGCGCCACATGCGCTGGGCTGCGTTCACCGTGGCCGGCACCTTCGGCGGGCTCGCCGGCGCCTTGTTCGGCATGTACCACCGCGGCATGTACATCGAGAACGCCTTCTGGACCGAATCGGCGCAGGTGCTGATCATGGTGCTGCTGGGCGGCATCTATTCCTTCATCGGGCCGATCATCGGCGCCGCCGTCCTGCATCTCTTGCAGACCTTCACCAACCAGTACACGCCCTACTGGCCGACCGTGCTGGGCCTGATCCTGCTGGTGATCGTGATGGTGCTGCCCGATGGGCTCATTGGCCTGGCAAGACGCGTGAAGGCGCGCCGAGGTCGATCATGACCGCCATGCTGCACATCGACGGCTTGTGGAAGTCGTTCGCGGGCTTCGTCGCCACGCGCGACGTCTCCTTCGAGCTTCTGGCCGGCGAGACCCACGCCATCATCGGTCCCAACGGCGCCGGCAAGACCACCTTCTTCAACCTGATCACCGGCCACTTGCGGCCGGACAAGGGTAGCGTGTCGTTCGAAGGCCGCGACCTGGTCGACCTGCCGCCGCAGAAGATCGTGCGGCTGGGCATCGCCCGCTCGTTCCAGCGCATCAACATCTATCCCCGCCTCACCGTGTTCGAGAACGTCCAGGTGGCGCTGATCGCGCATGAAGGCCAGCAGTGGAACCTCTTCCGCCCCGGCCGCTCGCTGCATCGCCAAGGCACGCAGGAGCTGCTCGAGCTGGTCGGCCTGGCGCCCGAGGCCCTGGAGACCGCGGGCGAGCTGAGCTACGGCAAGCAGAAGCAGCTCGAGCTCGCGATCGCCTTGGCCTCGCAGCCGCGCCTGCTGCTGCTCGACGAGCCTACCGCCGGCATGTCGCCGCAGGAGACCGGCGAGACCATCGCCTCGGTGCGCGACATCGTGAAGGCGCGCGGGCTCACCCTGCTCTTCACCGAGCACGACATGTCGGTGGTGTTCGGCATCGCCGAGCGCATCTCGGTGCTGCATCACGGCGAGATCATCGCCTCGGGCGCGCCCGACGCTGTGCGCAACGACCCGGAGGTGAAGCGTGTCTATCTCGGGGAGCACGGGCATGTCTGACCTCAAGGTCGATGGCATTCATACCGCCTATGGCCTGAGCCAGGTCCTGTTCGGCGTCTCGCTCGAGGTCCAGGCCGGCGAATGCATCGCCCTGATCGGGCGCAACGGCGTCGGCAAGACCACGACCATGCGCTCGATCATGGGCCTGACCCCGCCGCGGCAGGGCCACGTGATGTGGAAGGGCCAGGACATCGCCCGGCTCGGACCACATCGCATCTGCCGGCTGGGCATCGGCTTCGTGCCGGAGGACCGGCGCATCTTCCCCGAGCTGTCGGTGTGGGAGAACCTCGACATCGCGCGGCGCACCGGCGCCGGCGGCAGGACGACCTGGAGCGAGGAGCAGGTGTTCGCGCTGTTCCCCGACCTCGCCGAGATCCGCGACCGGCGCGGCGGCGTGCTGTCCGGCGGCCAGCAGCAGATGCTGACCATCGCCCGCACCCTGATGGGCAATCCCGAGCTTCTGCTGCTCGACGAGCCGTCGGAAGGGTTGGCGCCCCTGATCGTCGAGCTGCTGCAGCAGCGCGTCGCCGAACTCAAGGCGACCGGGCTCTCGATCGTGCTGGCCGAGCAGAACCTGCAGTTCGTGATGGCGCTGGCCGACCGCGTCTACATCCTGGAGAAGGGCGAGGTGCGCTTCACCGGCACGCCCGCCGACCTGCAGGCCGACGAGCGCATCGTGCACCAGTACCTCACCGTGTGACGGGCAAACGAAAGGCCGCCGCCCTTGCAGGCGGCGGCCCAATGGTCGGTGCTGCAGCTAGCGCAGCGGAATGTTGATGTTGAGGCTCGGGCTCGACGGGTAGGCGTCGTAGCGCTGGTACATCGGCTCGTAGTAGGTCGGCGCCGGGGCATAGATCACCGGGGCCGGCGCGACATACACCGGGGCCTGGCGCACGATGACAGGCTGCTCGACGATGAAGACCGGCGAGCCGCGAAAGCGCTTGCCATGGCCGCCTTCACCGCCCTCGGCCGAGGTCGCCACTGCGGCGGCGACGCCGATCACACCGATGAGCAGTCCAGCCTTCTTGGCTATCGACATTGCAGCCTCCTGTTTGATCGCCGGAGCAATAACGCGCACGACGCCCGCTGTGTTCCGTTCGCTTCTTCACATGTTCCGCAATCATGATGCGGTGGAACCAATTCGGTCGGTGGTGGTTTTGCTGTGACCGGCGCAAACCGGAATCATTCTCAAAGAGCAACCGACTTTACGCTGCCGCAATCCGCTGCATCCTGCGGGCATGATCATGCCGTTCGACAGCGCGCTTCCCGACATCGCCTGGCCGGCCGCCGTTTCAGGCCGCGGCATGGCCACCCTTTCGCTGCTCTTCCAGCTCGAACGCACGCAATGGTGGCCCGCCGATCGCCTGCGCGACGGACAGCAAGCGCAGCTCAAGCGCCTGCTCGCTCATGCCACTCGGCACGTGCCGTTCTACCGCCGCCGCCTCGGCAAGCTGGCCGATGCCGACGGCGAGGCGTTCTGGCAGGGCTGGCGCGAGCTGCCTTTGTTGACACGCCAGGACGTGCGGCAAGCCGGCGACGACCTCATGAGCCGTGCCCTGCCCGACGGACACGGCGAGCGCACGGAAGTCTACACGTCGGGATCGACCGGCAAGCCGATCCACGCCGTGCGCAGCGATCTCTGGCTGCTGATGTGGAGCGCCGTCACGGTGCGCGAGCATCTCTGGCACGGCCGCGACTTCTCGGGGAAGCTCGCGGCCATCCGCGAATCGACGGCCGGCAAGGCGCTCTATCCCGACGGCGAACACCTCGACAACTGGGGCTTCTCGACCGCGGACATCTTCCGGACCGCCCCGTGCGTCAGCCTCAACATCACGACGCCGGTCGACGACCAGCTGAAATGGCTTTTGCGCGAGGAACCCGACTACCTGCTGACGCATCCCACGATGCTCGACCGCCTGCTGCGGCGCAGCGCCGAGACCGGTCTGCGGCCGCGCAAGCTGCGGCAAGTGCTGACGATCTCCGAGATCCTGGCGCCCGGCCTGCGCGAGCTCTGCCGAGCCGAGTGGGGCGCGCCGGTCGTCGACACCTACAGCACGCGCGAGACGGGCTATCTCGCCCTGCAGTGTCCGCAAGCCGACCACTATCACCTGCAGTCCGAGACGGTACTGGTCGAGATCCTCGACCCTGCCGGCAGGCCATGCGCTCCCGGCGAGATCGGGCGGGTGATCGTCACACCCCTGCACAATCTCGCAATGCCGCTGCTGCGCTACGATGTCGGCGATCACGCCGAGGTCGGCGCCCCCTGCCCGTGCGGCCGCGGCCTGCCGGTGATCCGGCGCATCCTGGGCCGGCGGCAGAACATGCTGCGCGCGGCCGAGGGCGAGCGCTGGCCGCTCCTGTCGTCGGACGATATCGGCAAGCTTTTAGCGCTGGCGCCGATCCGGCAATACCAGTTCGCGCAGACCCATCTCGACCGCATCGAAGTGCGCCTGCAGGCAGAGCGGATGCTCACCGACGGGGAGAAGCGCGGCGTCGTCGGCTGGGCCCGGGCCAAATTCGGCCAGGAATTCCGCATCGACCTCGCCTTCCCGGCCGAGCTTTCGCGCACGACATCGGGTAAGTTCGAGGACTTCGTCTGCCTGCTGTGAGGAGAGGCCCATGAGCACCTTGCCGTTGCGGCTGCATCACAACGCCTATGTCTGCGCCGACCAGGAGCGGACCCGCCACTTCTACGAGGACATCGTCGGCCTGCCGCTGCTCGCCGCCTGGATCGAGGAAGCGGAGTTCCCGGAGTTCCCCGGACGGCGCACGAGCTACAGTCACGCCTTCTACGGCATCGGCGACGGCGGGGCGCTCGCCTTCTTCAACTTCGCCGATCCCGAAGCGGCCGCCGCCTACCAGGCGAACAAGCAGCCGACCTTCATCCATATCGCGCTCGCCGTCACCGACGAGGCGCAGCGCGCGATCAAGCAGCGGCTCGAGGGCGCGGACCTGAAGGTGCGCGAAGTCGACCACGGCTACTGCAAGTCGATCTATGTCCAGGACCCGGACGGGCTTTTGGTCGAGTTCACCTCCGACCCGCCCGATGCCGGCGAAATCGCCGTCCATCAGCGCACGACGGCGCATGAGACGCTGCGGCGCTGGGCGGCGGGCGACCGGAAGGTCAACAACGACATCCGGCCGCATCGCTGACGCAGGGTCAGCGGACGGCGCGGGCTTCCAGTTCCCTGACCAGCGGCTCGACCTGGCCGCCGTTGCTCTGGATGTAGAGATTGAACTCGGAGCGCTTGATCTGGGACATGCTGACGCCGGCGACCTTGAGGTCGGCGATGCGCGCGCCGCGGCCGTTGTCGTGCACTTCCCACTCGATGCGGGTGGTCGAGCCGTTGGCCTGCGTCAGGACGGCCTTGACCATCGACACACCATTGGGCCGCGCGTCGACCTTGTCGATGGTGACGTCGGAGGCCGCGAGCCTGGTCAGCCGTTCGCCGTAGGCACGCGCTTCCGCAGCCTCCAGGGCCGCCAGGAAGCGGGCCCGCAGCGCCTCGCTGGCCTCGGTCCAGTGACTGCCCAGCGCCACGCGCGCCATATAGGCCAGATCGAAATTGTTGCGCAGCACCTCGCGGACGGCGGCATCGCGGCTGGGGCCGCTCTTGGTCCGGCCGATGTCGGCCAACAGGCCCGTCACGTTTTTGACGAATTGTCCGGGGTCGGCAGCCGCCCTGGCCGGCGTGAGGGCGGGTAGCGCGAACAGCAAGGCCGCCGCAGCGGCAGCCAAAAGACCATGAAAGACTTTACGCATCGGGTCACCTGCCTTGGTCGCTCGGCGCGAGGGAACCAGCAAAGGTGACCACCCGGGAGCGAGAAATCGAAGGAGCACGCCCCGTCGAGAAGAGCGACGGGATGCGAGACAAGCGCGCCGGGCACGCGCTCATGCATTGGATACGGTCGGTGCCGCCCAGACGTCCCCGGATCAAGCACGAGGCGCTGGAAGGTGGGCTGATGGCGGGGATATCGATCCAGCACAGAGGCGGCAAAGCGACCAGGCGTCGCGGGTCAATCCCCGAGGTCGCCCCAGCTCGCCACCCGCTCGATGCGGATGGCGATGACGGGCAGCCCGGCGATCGGCATGGCGGCGAGCTGCCGGTAGCGCCCCTGCAGCAGCGCCTGCGCCCGGCCGTGCTCGGGGCCGCCGGCCAGGATCTCGGCCCGGCCGCGCAGCATCACCCAGGCGAGCCGCCGCCAGTCCTCGTCATAGTGGTCGAAGACGATGGCCGCCTGCGGGTTCTCGAAGATGTTGGCGAGCCGCTTCAGCGGCCGGTCGCTGGTCCGCTTGGGCTTGCGGTCGATGGTGATGTAGAGCGTATCGTCCAAAAGCCCGAAGCAGACCGGCACGACATGCGGCGCCGCCTCTGCATCGGCGGTCGCCAGATGGCCGATCCGGCGCGTGTCGATGAACCGCCGCTCGCGCGCCGACAGCATGCTAGGACTAAAGCACAATCCGTCCAGCTGGAACCAGCTGGACGGATTGTGCCTCCTGCAACACGCATCGCCGGTGCGCGCGAATCCGATCAGATGGAACCGCGCGCGGTTCCACCTGATCGGATTCCGCTCTAGCCCTGTTCATCGTCGTCATGTCTCAGTAGAAGAGTCCATGGATCAACAACTGGCAAGCACCCTCTATACCGCCTCGACATGGGTGCTGCCCGTGCTGCTGGCGATCACCCTGCACGAGGCGAGCCACGGCTTCGTGGCGCACCTGCGTGGCGACGACACGGCCTGGCGGCTGGGCCGCGTCAGCTTCAATCCGCTGAAGCACGTCGACCCGTTCGGCACCATCCTGCTGCCCGGGCTGCTGCTGTTCCTGCACGCGCCCTTCCTGTTCGGCTACGCCAAGCCGGTGCCGGTCAATTTTCGCGCGCTGAAGAATCCGCGGCGCGACATGGTGCTGGTCGCGGCGGCCGGGCCCGGCATCAACATCGCAATGGCGATCGCGGCAGCGCTGCTGGCCCACGCCGTCGGCTTCCTGCCGGCCGGCGCCCGGCAATGGACGGTGCTCAATCTCGAGAACGCCATCGTCATCAACGTCGTGCTGGCGGTGTTCAACATGATCCCGCTGCCGCCGCTCGACGGCGGTCGGGTCGCCGTCGGCCTGCTGCCCAACGTGCTCGCCCGGCCGCTGGCGCAGCTCGAAGGCTACGGCATGATGATCATCATCGGCCTGATCTTCGTGCTGCCGATCATCGGCGATCAGTTGGGGCGGAACCTGAATGTGATCGGTTGGCTGCTGGGCGGCCCGGTCAACGCCATCATCGACGCCATCCTGCGCTTCACCGGCAACGGCTGACGGGAGCGCGGGCCTCCGGCCCGCATCATGAGCGGGCCAGAGGCCCGCGCTCCCACATGAGCTACGCCGAGGCAGCGAGTTCCGCGGCGGTCAGCTCGTACTCCTCGGCCATGTGCTGCAGGGCCGCGATGGTCTCGGGATCGTTGATGGTGCGGGAAAGCCTGCGACAGCGCCGGGCATGGGCCAGAAACTCGTCGCGCCGGCGCGCCGCAGTGATGTCGACCAGGAGGTTGAGGGCGCCCGTGAACTCGCCCTCGGCGTCGAACAACGGCGTCGGATAGGGCTGAAAGGCGACCCGCCGCCCGTCCGGCCGTTCGGCGATCGCCGTGACGCCGCGGATCGAGCGCTGTTCCTTGATTGCCGCCGCCATCGGGCACTGGTCGTGCGGCAGCGGGTAACCGTCGTTGGTCAGGAGCTTCCAGGTGACGCACCAGCGGTCCCGGTGGGCGACCGGCGTGCGACCGGCAAAGTCCACGCAGGCCCGGTTGTACCAGATGATCACACCTTCCCGATCGGTCACGTAAAGGGCCGTCGACAGGTCGTCCAATGTGCTCGGATTGCCGTCAGGACGACCATCCAGGGCCTTCAGGGCCACCTGGACGATTTCCTCGGCTTCAAGACCCTGGGATACCACGCTGCTACCGCTCCTGACGGCCTACAACGCGCGGATTCCCATAAGGTTTCAGCCGGACTGGTTTTGGCCAACTTGTCACAGGCTGCACAGGCGCGTTCCGCCAGGAGGGTCGCGTCAGCCCCGCGGGCGGCTGTTCCAGAACCGGTAGAGGGCGTTGGCATCGCCGGCGAACAGATTGCGATCGCAGTAGGCGACGCCGGCCACCGCGCGGGACTGCGAGCCGTAGGCGACGTCGGTTTCGGTCTGGTTGGCGGCGTACTGCCAGAGCTTCCAGCCGCGATCGGCCCATGCATACGGGATTTCCGGATTCTCGCGATAGTCGGCAAGCCACAGGTCGCAGCGCGCCAGCAGCGAGCCCGGCTGAATGGGCTGGCCGAGGCTCAGCCGGCGACGGCCGTAGACCTGGCCGTTGGCCCACTGCGGATGGGTATAGAGCAGCGGCAAGCGGCCGGTCGCCTGCTGCACGGTCAGTACGAAGGCCTCGGCCTGGGGGAGCGTCATGGTGTTGCGCGGATTGCCGTCGTTCGGCTCGAGGTCGAGCGCTATCAGCGTCGAGGGCGCGGGCCGCACGACCGACAGGAACAACTGCGCCTGCTGGGCGCCGGGATACTGGCGCGTGCCGAAATGATAGGCGCCCCACAGCAGCCCTGCCCGCTCGGCTTGCGGCTGGCGCACGGAATAGGACGCATCTGTCCAGTCACCGCCCTCGGTGGCCTTGTGGATGAGGCCCAGAATGCCGCTGCGGCGGACGGCGGCGAAATCGCTCACCGTGACGCCGTGGCTGATGTCGATGACGGCATCCAGGCCCGTCGGGCCGGTCGGCGGGTGATCGATGTAGACATCTCCCCCGCGCCTCGCCACGGGCTGCTGCCCGCCACAACCCGCCAGCGCCAGGCTTGCCAGCCCGCCGCCAAACACTACCCTGCGGGAAACCATCCCCCACCCTTCATAAGGCAACCAAAGGCATCATAGCACGGTTGGGCTGTGGGCTGGTGCGTGTTGGTCCCCGATTGGTCACGCTGGGTGCCCGGCCAGGTGTCGTATCTCCAGCAAGCGACGAGGTGCGATCATGCTGGGCGACGTCACGACAGGTTCATGGTGGCGCAAGGTGTGGCCGCTTGGCGCCCGCCGCGACAGACCGCCGGCCAACGATGCCATGTTCATCGACGTGGTGGCCGACTTCTCGCGCCAGCTCAGCGAGCGGGTGGCCCGGCAGTCGGCGGGCGGCCTGGCGGGTGCGGCGCAGGAACGCCGCGAGGCCTTGAAGGCCTATGACCGGACACGCCGGCGCCAGCAGATGCTGACGGCCGGCGTCGCCGTGGGCGCGCTGATCGCGCTCGGCATCGCCTCGCTTGCCCCGCCCATCGCGCCTCCTGTCGCCGCCCCGCCGGCCATGGCCGCCGCGCCGACCGAGGCGCCGCCTGTCATGGTGGCGGCCGTGCAGCCGACCGTCCTGCCCGACGCCCAGCCGACCGCGCCGGTGACAGAGCCCACCGCGTCGAGCACGGCGCCGGCCGCGTCCGCCGCGCCCGCACCGCTGCGCGGCGAAGAGGTGCGGGAAGTCCAGAAGCGGCTGCAAGGCTTCGGCTTCAATCCCGGTCCGGCCGATGGCGTCGCCGGACGCATGACCGCGGCCGCCGTCATGAACTACCAGCTGAGCCGCGGCCAAGGATGGCGCGGCGACATCGACCGCGATCTGCTGGAGCAGCTTCGCCAGGATCCGGCGCCGCAGGTGGCGCCGCCGCCCGTCGTGCGAACGGCGCAACGTGGCGCACGGCCGACGCGCTCTGCCAGCCCGCTCGACCAGTTCGGACGCTGGCTCGATTCGCTGGTGCGCTGACGCCGTCGGTCACACCATGTCGCGGGGAATCGCGCAGTCCCATTCGCGACGACAGACCTCCTTCTCGCCCTCGTGGGCTAAAAGGCCCGCCTGGAGGCGAAAGGCATCGCGCGTGCAGGTGAGGCGCATCCAGGTTTCGAAGCGCACCTGCCAATCGCCGCGCCGCCTGGTCTCGCCCCGTCGCATCTCGGCGACGGCGCTGGTCGGATCATCGTCCTTGATGTCGAGGTGGTACTTGCCGTCGGTGCCGACCTCGACGCCGCGCGCGTCGTGCGCCGGCGGAGCCGTCTCGGCAGCCGGCAAGGACGGCAGCGCCGCATCGTCGGGCCGCGACGGCCGCCACGGCAGGTCGAGCGTGCCGGCGAGGATCGTCACGGTCGCATCGTGCGGCGCGGGCCAGACCATGGGCCAGTAGGTGGTCGAGAACGCGAGCCGGATGCGGTGACCGGCGGGAAAGGTTGCGCCGCAATCGTTCAGCTGCAGGCGCACGCGATAGCGCTCGCCGGGCACCAGCGGCGTCGGCGCCGCATGACTGTCGCGATGCGTGAGGTTCAGCACGCCGAAGCTGACGCGCAGCGATTCGCCCGACGGATGGACGTCGCACAGGCGGACCACCAGGTTGGCGACGGGTTTGTCGCAAACGAGATCGAGCGTGACGACCGGTGCGCCCAGCATCTCCATGGTCTCGTCGAGCGGCGGCGTCTCGAACAGCGACGAGCGGATATCGTCGGGCCGCTGGTCGCCCGCTTGGTCGCGGCCGCGGCCGCGGCCGAACGGGCACCATTCGCCGGCCTCGCTGCCGACCGTCTGCGGCGAGCGCACGTTGCGCGGCGCGAGCGGCGCGATCACCGCCGACAGTCCCAAGTCGGTCAGGAAAAGGCGGTGCGGCTTGCGGTCGTGCGGCGGCCAGGCGGGCTCGGCCACCCAGCGTCCCGGCAACGTCTCGTGATGCGTGGCCGGCCGATGGCTCGCGGTCATCCAGGCGCGCAGCATGGGCTCGTCCATGACGCCCGTCGGCTTGCCCTTCAGCCAGTGGCCCCACCAGCGCAGCATCTCCTGCAGGAAACCGATCTGCGGGCCGGGCTTGGCGAAGTGCGGATAGGCGTGCGCCCACGGCCCGATCAGGCCCTTGCGCGGCACGTCGAGACGTTCCAGCAGGCGCGGGATGGCGTTGGTGTAGCCGTCGGTCCAGCCGCCGACGGCGTAGACCGGACATTTGATGGCGCTGAAATCCTCGCACACCGAGCCGTGCCGCCAGTAGGCATCGCGCCGCTGGTGTTTCAGCCAGCGCTCGAGGAACAGCGGCACGCCCTCCAGCCGCTTCAGCCACATCTCGCGCCAGCGCTCGCCGACCAGCAGCGGATCGGGCGGATGGCACATGTCGGCGAAGAAGAACCCGCCCCAGCCAAGGTCGGCCGAGGCGAGCTTGGCGCCGCCCATGTAATGCACGTCGCCGGCGTAGCGGTCGTCGGTCGAGCACAGCGTGACGATGGCCTTGAGCGCCGGCGGCTGCAGGGCCGCGACCTGCAGGGCGTTGAAGCCGCCCCAGGAGATGCCGAACATGCCGACCGCGCCGCTGCACCACGGCTGGCTGGCGAGCCAGGCGATCACCTCCAGCGCATCGTCGAGCTCGGGCTGGCTGTATTCGTCTGAAAGCACGCCCTCGGATTCGCCGCTGCCGCGGATGTCGACACGCACCGCGGCGTAGCCGTGGCCGGCGAGATAGGGATGGGTGAGGGCATCGCGCTCGTGCGTGCCGTCACGCTTGCGGTAGGGCAGATACTCCAGCAGCGCGGGCACCGGGTCGGCTTCGGCATCCTCGGGCAGCCAGATGCGCGCGGCCAGTTGCGTGCCGTCCTTCAGGAGGATCGTCGTGTGCTCGATCTCGCGGACCGCGCGAGGAAAGGACGTGACGATCAAGATGCTTGCTCAGGCGGCGTAGAGCCTGATCGGATCGTCGAAGCCCTTCAGCCGGTACTCCCGCGCCTCGACGTTGGCGAGCTCGGCGCCGACGCTGCGGCAGACATCCTCGGTGACCAGGATCTGGCCCGCTTCGGCGGCCGACTGGGTGCGCGCGGCGGTGTTCACCACCGTGCCGATGGCGGTGATGTCGCGATGCGAATGGCCGAACTCGCCGAAGCTCACCTGGCCGCAATGGATGCCGATGCCGACGCCGAACTCGTCGCGCCGTGCCGCGAACTCGCGCTGCATCTCGCGGGCGGCCAGCACGGCCTGCCGGGCATGGTCGGCCTGGCAGATCGGGAAGTTGAAGATCGCCATCACCGCATCGCCGATGGTCTTGTTCAAAAGCCCGTCGTGGCGCCAGATGGCGTTGGCGCAACGGTCATAGAACTCGTCCAAGAAGCCCGCCATCTCGGCCGGCGTCTTGGTCTGCGACAGCTGCGTGTAGGCGCGCAGGTCGGCGAACAGGACGGTGGCGTCGATGGTCACCGTGCGCGCTTTCATGGTGCGCTCGAACATCAACTCGCAGATCGTGCAGAGGTTGGGGTTCATGCGACTCGGCTTTATGCCGACCGCGCGGAACGGCGCCGACAGCAAGCCACGCAGCGGTATAGGCATGTGCTTCTGCTGCCAGCAGCCCTTGCAGATCGTGGAATAGGTCAGTGTCACGGCACCGACAGCATACAAGTTGTCGCGATTGGGGAAACCTTCTAGTGGTCGAAAGCGGGGAGTGCGGTGATGTCGGCAAGCAACAAGTTCCTGGTTTTTGCAGTCGTCTTTCTGGTCGCGGTGATCGGCTATCTCGCCGTCAACCATCTCAGCCGGACGTCGGCACCAGCACCCCAGCCGCCCAGCCCTGCGGCCGCGACACCCGCCCCTGTCGCGCCGGCCGCGGCTCCAACGACCGATACTGCCGCCGACGAGGCGGCGACCAAGCAGGCCTTTGCCGACTGCGTCTCGGGCCTTTTCCCGACCCAGGCCGACGCCGAGAGCCGCGCCGCCGCCTGCTCCAAGGCGCTGCAGAGCCGCCAGCTCAGGCCCGAGGAGATCGCCTTGGCGCGATTGACGCGCGGCATCGCGCGTACGGCGCTCGGCGACAAGGCGCTGGCCGGCGAGGACTACATCGACGCCGTCCAGCGCTACGACCGGCTGATCGATCCCAGCAACCCCAATTCGCTGGCGCTCTTCCGACGCGCCGTGGCGCTCGACGCCAGCGGCCAGACCGACAAGGCGCTGGATGACTACAGCGCGGCGATCAAGGCCGATCCCAAGTCGTCGCTCGCCTTCCTCGGCCGCGGCGTGCTGCTGGCGGTGCGCAAGCGCGCCTACGACCGCGCCATAGAAGACTTCGACAAGGTGCTGGTGATCGAGCCTGACAATGTCGAGGCGCTGCTGAGCCGCGGCGACGCGTTCGCCCAGCTCGGCGACCTCGGCCGCGCCATGGCCGACCTCAACCGCGCGGTGGCGCTGGCGCCCGACAAGCCGACCGTACTGGTGACGCGCGGCCAGGTCGAAAGCCGGCGCGGCAACGTCGCCGGCGCGGCGCGCGACTACGAGGCGGCGCTGAAGCTCGATCCGCGCTACGCCGACGCCATGATCAACCTCGCCGCCGTCCGCTCGATGCAGGGCCAGTCCGGCGCCGCCATCGAACTGCTCGACCAGGCGATCGCGATCGACCGCCGCAATCCGCTCGCCTTCTACAATCGCGGCTATGCCGAATTTGCCCAGAAGCAGTACGACAAGGCGATCGCCGACTACAGCTCGGCCATCGAGATCGAGCCGCGCTTGGGGCTCGCCTACAACAACCGCGCCCTGAGCCGCGCCATCGCCGGCAGGGACCTGGTGGCGGCCCTTGCCGACAGCGACCAGGCGCTGAAGCTCCTGCCGCTCAATCTAGAAGTCCGCGACACGCGCGGGTTCATCTATCTGAAGCTCGGCGATCCGGCGTTGGCGCTGAACGAGTACAACGCCGCGATGACGATCGATCCCAACCGTGCCCTGTCGCTCTACGGTCGCGGGCTGGCCAGGATCAGGATGGGCGATGCCGCCGGCAAGGGCGACCAGGAAGCGGCGCTCACCATCAACCCCGAAGTCGCCAACGACTTCGCGATCTACGGGCTGAAGTAGCGATTCAGCCAAGCGCCTGGCGCCAGGCGCGGCCGGCCGAAGCGTCGGCGTCGCGGTCGTAGCGGATGACGGCGTGGCGGTCGGGCTGGCGCGCGCGCAGCTCCAGGATCTGGGACCAGGTCTTGCCGGCCAAGGCGTAGATCGCCTCGAGCTGCCGGCGCGCCGCGGTATCGGTCGGATTGAGCCGCAACTCGTCCTCGGCATCGTCGGCGGCGTCGCCCATGCGATCGAGCTCGCGCTCGAAGAACGCCAAGCGCCGTGCGATCACCGATCCATCGTCGTCCATGCCAACCCCCTGGCGCAGGCTCTAGAGTCACTGCGACTGCTTTGCAAGGGAGTTGCGAGGGTAGCAGTCGCTGTGAAGCGGGGCTTTCGTTGACGCAACAGAAACGTCATGTGATCCTTCATCTGCTTCATTGGGGATTGAGGCATGATGAGAGCAGTGCTTTGGGGAGCGCTTGCGTTCAGTGCGATTGCCAGCGCGATGTCGGTCGGCGAAGCGAAAGCCGACCAGCAAAGCTGCGCCCAGTTTCGTAGCGACATCATCCGCATGGAAACCGAATCGGTGAGGCCGCCGGGCTGGTTCGCCTTGGACCTTCATCTGCGGGCGCTTTACCAGCAGGACTGCATCGCCAATCCAACACGCAAGCCGCCGACGGAATACTGGTACGCGATCGACGGCAAGCCGACCGGCGTACCGACGACGGAAAATCGACCGGACGGCGCCGACTATGCCACCACGCCAGAGATCAACGAGCGCTGCCTCGCCGCCGCCACGGAACCCTCCCTGTGCGTCATGATCGAGAACCTCCGGGCGGCCTGCGCCAACCCGGTCGACACCCAGGAGCGCAACCAGTGCAGGTTCATCCTGGGCGAGAACCAGAAGCCCTCCCTGCCGCCGCCCGGCGAGGCATTGCCGGGTATCGGCGTCGCCCTCGACGGGGGACCTTTCGAACTCGGTGCCGACTGCAGCGCCCTGCTGGGCCGCCTTTCGGGTGATCCCCTGCTCGACGGTGTCAGCTCCCTCGAGCGCGGCCGCTGGCAGCAGATTCTGCAAAAGCAATGTCCGAAATTCCTCGATGCCTTGAAGCGCCGCACCGGCCTCGATCCCGACAAGGATCCGGGGAAGTTCTGGCCGGCGGTCGGTGAGCTCGCCTTCAACGGCTTCGCCCCGCCCGGCACGCCATCGAAGACGCCCGCCAGCGTCAACGCCGATCCCGGCTGGCAAAGGATGTGCAACGACGCGGCCAAGCATCAGCAGACTTGCCTCCAGCGGCTGAACAACATGCGGAGCCTGGACTCGCCGCGGGTCCCCAGCACCTATGGGCAAGGATCGCCCGATGCGGGCCAGTTGCCGGATCCGCTGGTGACGTCCAATCCCGCGGACCGCGACAGGACGAGCCAGACGGGCGCCTTTGCGCAATGCAGCGCGCTCTACGGCCAGGTCCTGAACATGTGCAAGGCCACCGAGAACGTGGCCAAGAAGACCGCGGCCCGGCTGCCACCACCGGCGCCCCCCAAGCCCGCACCCCCTCCTGCAGCTGCCAAGGCTGCTGTGCCGTCCGGCGGCGATTCACGGCCGCCTCCGCAACAGCAGGCGGCGCCCGGCCCGGATTGCCAGCGGCTCGTGTCGAACTATGTCGGCGCCGCGCAGGCCAATGACGGCCAGCGCGCGCTCGCGGGCTACAATGCGTTGAAGGCGGCGGGCGGCTGCGGCGTGCTGAACAAGGTCGACAAGGGGGCGCCCGTCGCGCAAGCGCCGGCCGCCCCTCCGCCTGCCTTCCCGACGCGGGGCGGCACGCCGAACACCGACGCCTACGTCCAGCCGTGCAATGCCGACCAGGCGGGCTGCGCCCAGGCAATGCGCCAGCTCGAACAGGGCACCTCGCCGCAAGCCCAGGCGGCTCTGGTCATGCATGCGATCTCGACCGGTCTCGAGCTTGGCGCGGCGCTGGCCGGTGGATTGTCGGCCGCGGTGCCGCAAGGCGGCGGCCGTGGCCAGTACAATACGCCTGGCAACAACACCGACATGAGAAGCCTGGCGGCGCCGCCGATTCGCGGCGGCGTTGGCCAGGGCTCCGGTGCGACGCCGCAGCGCAACAGTCCAAGCGACATTACCGGCACGAAGTAAGTTCACGTGGGGGAGACACGATGATCCGCAAACTGCTGGCCCTGTCCGGCCTGCTGGTGACGCTCGATGCCTGCACGGGCCCGCCGCCGCCCAAGATGGTCGACGCCTTCACCGATCTCTACACCGCCAGCAGCTCGGCCTCGGTGCCGGCCAACGCGCCGGTGACGGCGACGCCGCCGGTCGGCCTGATCTTCAGCGAGAACGTCGAGGCCCATATCGGCGCGGTGAAGGATGCCAACGAGTACTGGGGCAAGGTCGTGCCCGCCTCGCTCACCAACACAGTGGTAATGGCGGACACCAACCCACTTTATTTCTCCGGCAAGATTCTCGAACTGCTGAAGCGGAATTTCCCGAGCGCCACCCCGGTCCATGACTTCAACGAAGCCGTGCAGAAGGGCATGCGCTCGGTGATCCTGGTCGACCTGCGCATGAAATACGCCCAACCCTATGGCGACCGCACCTCGGTGATGGACATCGACCTCTATTTCTTCAACTCGGCGATGAAGCCGGTATCGAAGCTGAACGGCCGTGCGCAGTTCACGCTGGGCTATCCGGCAATGCATGCCGGCATGCAGCAGATGACCAATGAGGCGATTGCCCAGCTGGACCAGAAGATTGCCGCAACGGTGCGCTGACGTCAGAGTTCCGCGGCGATCGTCTCCATTTTGAACCCTATTACGGCTGACGGGCGTCCTCCGCGTCCCGTAGACTGGAGGCAAGGCCGGAGGACGCGATGCCGCTGCACATGGATATCGTACCGATCCAGCGTCTGGTCGTGATCGTCGCCCATGGCGAGGTCACGTCCGACGATCTCGCCAACAACGTGAAAGAGCTGATCGCGGCCAACGTCGCGCACTTCGCCAAGATCATCGACGTCTCGACGTCGCACTGGGTGCTGACACAGGAACAGATCGACGCGATCGCCGAAACGCTGCGCGGCGATCCCCACAGCGACATGCGCGGCCCCGTCGCTTTCATCGTCAGACCCGAGGACGAGGGCTTCGCCCACGCCTTTGCCGGAATCACCGAGGGCGATCGGCCGGTCAGGCTGTTCCACAGCCTGCACCAGGCACGGCGCTGGCTCGAGGAGCTCCGCCTGGCCGCCGAGCATGCGCCCGCTGGGTCGAAGGCAGGGCATTCGACGCGCAGGAGTGTTCCCTAGATTCAGATTCTTCCGGACTGCGCGCGTCCCCGCGCGCCTTATGATCATGAGCGCGCGGGGACGCGCGCGGTCCGGAAGACCTCAGCTCGACGCCCGGGCGATCGCCTGGGCGAGCTGCTCCATGCGGAACGGCTTGCGCAGCACCGGAAACTGCGCGGGCGCGGCGCTGGCCGAGGCGGCGTAGCCGCTCACCAGCACGATCGGCAGCGCGGGACGGCGATGGCGCAGCTCCTCGGCGAGCTCGATGCCGTTCATGCCGCCGGGCATGACGATGTCGCTGACGATGAGATCGAACTCCTCCGCCTCGAACATGACCAGCGCCTGGCGCGCATCGGCCGCCAGCCGCACCGTGTAGCCGATCTCCTCGAGCATCGCCTGGCTGACATCGGCCACGTCGGCGTTGTCCTCGACGAGCAGCACCTTGCCGGCGGCCGTGTCGGGCGAGGCCTCATCGCCGTGGGCGTTGGGCCGCGCATCGGCCGAGCGCGGCAGGTAGAGCGTGACGACCGTGCCGCGTTCCGGTGCGCTGTCGATCGTGACGGTGCCGCCCGACTGATGGCTGAAGCCGTGGACCTGCGACAGGCCGAGCCCCGTGCCTTTGCCCACCGCCTTGGTCGTGAAGAAAGGATCGAACACGCGCGACAGGACGTCCGGCGTCATGCCCTGTCCGCTGTCGCGCACCGCGATCACCACGAAGGCACCGCCGAGGCCATCCGGCGCGCGCCCGGCCTCGAGCCGCCTGTTCTCTGCGGAGATCGTCACGACGCCGTCCTGCCGGATGGCGTCGCGGGCGTTCAGCACGATGTTGAGCAGCGCCAGCTCGAACTCGCTGCTGTCGACACGGACCATCCCGAGATCGCGCGCCAGGGCGAACTCCAGGCGCACCTGCGGGCCGACCGTGCTGCGCAGGATCGGTTCCAGCTCGCGGATGGTAGCGGCCACGTCGATCACTTCCGGATTGAGCGGCTGGCGGCGCGAGAAGCTGAGCAGCTGGCGCGTCAGCGCGGCGCCGCGGCGGCTTGCCGATTCGATGGCGAGCGCGGCCTGGCTCGCCCTGAGGTCGGCGCCGACCGCCTCCTTGAGCCGCGGGATGTAGCCGCTCACGATCATCAGGAGGTTGTTGAAATCGTGCGCCACGCCGCCGGTGAGCTGGCCCAGCGCCTCCATCTTGTGGCGATGCGCGGCATCGGCCTCGGCCTTGCGCAGCGCCTCCTCGGCCTGCTTCTCCGCCGTGACGTCGCGGCCGGCGACGTAGATCAGCCCCTGGTCGGTCATCATCGCCCAGGAGATCCAGTGCCAGCTGCCGTTCTTGTGGCGGAAGCGGTTCTGGAAGCGCACCGTCGGCGCGCCTTCGGCCAGGCGCCGGCGTGCCTGCAGCGAGTGCGCCGCGTCGTCGGGGTGGCGCAAGCCGTCGATGGGCGTGCCCTTCACCTCGGCCTCGTTCCAGCCGAGAACCTTCTCCCAGGCAGGATTGACGCTGACGAAGTGACCATCGAAAGTCGCGACGCCGAAAAGGTCTTCCGACACGCTCCAGATGCGGTCGCGCTCGCGCGTGCGCTCTTCGAGGTCGTCGGCGGCCCGGACGAGCGCGCCCTCCTGGCGGACGAACCGGCTGAGGAAGTAGAGCAGCAGCACGCCGCTCGAGATGAGCCAGCTCAACCGGCAGGCGTACCAGCCGACCGTGTAGCGGCTGCCGCCGAAGATCGAGAGAACGTTGCCGATGGCGATGGCCGCGAGTGCAAGGCTAAGCCACAGAAACAGGTCGCGGGGCGGCCGCAAGACGAGAAGAATCAGAGCAACGCCGCCGGCCAGCAGGATCGTCGCCGTGCCGTTGAGGATGGCGTTCAGCGACGTCCACGCCCCGCCGGTCGCCATGTGCGGCAGCTGATCGCCGAGCGTCGTTGCCACGCCGACGATCAGCAACGCCGCGAACACAACGAGCATCGGCACGACGGTGGCCAGCAGGCGTGCCTTGAGATCGGGCGCGCGCCGGCTCCCGTACAACGCCTCGACCAGCACAGCAGCGAAGGTGAGCAGGGCAAAGCCGACGATCCAGCAGTTGTAGACCCAGTCGACGGACTGCGGCGTGCCCATCAGCGGACGGGCCGAAGCGACGGCGCCGGGATAGGCCACCAGGTACCCCAGGCTCATGAGGGCGGAAAAGAGATAGGCCGCGGCCAACAGCAGGACCGAGCGCCGGGGTTGGCGACGGTAGACGACCATCAGAAGGAAGCAGGTCAGGCCCTCGGTGACGAACACCCCGCCGGCAAACAGCGCATTGAAGCCTGGCAGCTCGGGGCCCGCGGCGCCGGCAAACGGCAACAATACCGCCCCGATCGCCAAACAGGCGCCGATGACAGCGGCCGTTGTTGCGAATCCTGCGGGGACAGCCGGAGAAGCCGCACGGGCCGCAACGGAGGCCTGCGGGAATCTGTCCTCGACGTCCGCCATGCTCCCCCTCAGCGGCAATCCTAGCACGATCTGACAGGCTCGCCTCAACTCGTGCCTTCGGCAGAAAGGAGGGCAAAACGGTGGACACCGGTACGTCTAAAGTTTCGTCAGAGTTTTGACTATTACCTGCCGCCCCGTGGAGCCAGTAAACCAGCCAAGGCTACCTCCTTGTCCGCGCTTAGCCTGAACGACCGATGGGTCGACCAACCGCTGGGTGCTGTCGCGGTTTGTGCCGTCGTCAGCCGCGCCAAAAAATCGGCATCCTTCTTGTCCGCGAAGCCGCAGTAAAGCGCCACGGTGTCCTGATCGCGTACGATGGCCGTAGCGAAGGGCATGTTCGGTGTCTGTTGCTCGATCAGCTGGTTGAGCATGCTGCGCAGGCGCCGCAAGTGCGTGGCTGTTCGTGGCGGTCTCAGCACCGCCGAAACCAGATGCGCCTGCTGATGCTGTTGCAGGAAATCAATCCACGCTTGTCGCGGCATGTCGCCCCCGATGACCCGCGCTAACGTTCGTCTGCATTCGACGTTGCCACGCTCGACCAAGCCCGTTCGTTCGACGATGGCGGGCGCCGGAGTAACGCGGGATGCGACTCGCTTCTAGGCGCAGCTCACAAGCGACCGCCGGAGAACGACGAAGAGCGCTCGTTCGGCGTCCCGGCGTTCAGCCCCTCGATCGCTTCCAGCAGAACCGGCACCGATATGGGCTTGCCGATGAAGGGAGCCCTTCTCAATCCGCTCGGCAGGTTTACCTTGTCGTAACCGCTCACCACCACAAAGGGAATCCGGCGTTCCTCGAGGCACCCGGCCAAGTCCGCACCAGAGCCGCCAACGAGCTTGGCATCGAGGATGACCAGATCGATGTTCCGGGACTCGATCTCCTTCAGCGCGTCGGCAACCGACGTCACGGGGCCGATGGAGGTGCCCCCGGCACCTGCGATCTCCTTGATGAGCATCAAGCCAATGAGGAATTCGTCTTCGACGACTAGGACGGATTTGCCGCTGAGCCACGGGGTCATTGACCGTCCTCCTTGGGCAGGTGCGTCTACGGTCATTGCAGAATGTCCTTGGTGCTGGTGACCAGAATGCAGGTGCAGCCGGTTTCGCTCCAGACACGCTCATCGGCGGTGCCCGGCGCGCAGTAGCTGTAGTCACCTGGCTGCAACTTGCGCTCGTCGATCCAGAGTTCGCCGTCGAGAAGATGCAGCTCTTCGGTACCCGCATGCGTGTGCGCAGGGTAGTGTGCTCCGGGCGCCAGACGCACCAGCATGCTGACCCGATGCCTTGCGCCGTCGGTCGCCAACAGCTTGCATTCGATGCCGGGCGCGACGTTTACCCAATCGGGCTCAGACCATCGCTTCGTCGGCGGCTTGCCGCTCTCCCCGGCGATCCGCCATGAAAGACGCGCCTGCAGCGACGTTGGCGGACGCAGCACGTCCGTCGGCCACAACACGAACCGGTCGACCACCGGGCGCAGGCTCTCCAACTCGCGCCGGCAGTGCACACAATCGTCGATATGGGCCTGGATCGGCGTCCGCTCGCTCGCCGGCAGGGCCCGCAGGGCATGGACGCAGGCCAGCTCGGCCCAGTCGCAGGGGGATTCCCACGGTTTCATACCCTCTAGAACGACAACCGCGCGCCGCTGGATTGGTCCGGATGCGTGAGGAATGCCCCTAAAGTCGCTTCAGCGAAGGATGTCCTTGGTGTTGGTGATCAGAACGCAGGTGCAGCCGGTCTCGCTCCAGACGCGCTCGTCGCTGGCGCCGGGTGGGCCGTAATTGTAGTCGCCGGGCAAAAGCTTGCGCTCGTCGATCCACAGCTCGCCGTCGAGGAGATGCAACTCTTCGACACCGGCATGGGTATGCGCCGGGTAACGCGCGCCAGGCGCCAGGCGCACCAGCATGCTGACCCGGTGCCGTTCGCCATCGGTCGCCAGCAGCTTGCACTCGATGCCGGGTGCGACCTGCTCCCAATCGGGCTCGCGCCATTGCGGCGCCGGCGGCGGCACCAGTTCTGTCCCGGTGTCCTCGGCGATCCGCTGCGCGAGGCGGGCCTGCAGCGGCGTCGGCGGACGCAGCACGTCGGTCGGCCAGGAGACGAACCGGTCGACCACGGGACGCAAGGTCGCCAACTCGCGCTGGCAGCGCGGGCAGGCCGCAATATGGGCTTCCGCCGCGGCAACATCGCTTGCCGGCAGGGCCTGGGCGGCGTAGGCCGAAGTCATCTCGCTCTGCCCGCAACCTTCCTCGTCGAGCGTGGTCATGGCATCCCCGCCTGCGCAGCCAGCGCTTCCCGCAGCTTGTGCAGCCCCGAACGAATGCGCGTCTTGATGGTCCCGAGCGGCAGCTCGAGCCGCGCCGCAGCTTCGGCGTGCGTCAGCCCGCCGAAGAACGTCGTTTCGATCGCCTGGCGCTCGGCCGGCGTGAGCAGCACCAGCGCCGCGCGCAGCAATTCGGATTGCTCGCGCAGTTCGAGTTCGTCGCGCAGATCGGCAGCAACCTCGGACTGTTGCTGCTGGAGGTCGCCGCCGTCACTGCGTTTCTTTCGGCTGTCGAAGCGCAGACGATCGATTGCCCGCGAGCGCGCTTGGTTCATGATCCAGCCGATCACCGTCCCGTTGGCGGCGTCGTAGGCCGCCGCGCGCCGCCAGACGTCATGGAAGACGTCGACGGTCAGCTCCTCGGCGGTTTCCCGATTGGCCGTGATGCGCATGGTTAGGGTCTGTGACGAAACAAACGCTTCACTTTGGCGCGGAGCGGATCAGTCGGGGGAGCATGGAGTAGTTCCAGTCTGGATGGAACGCGTCGTATCGGATGTCGAGGGCCTCGAGCTGGGCGTCGGAGACCTTGCTGCCTTTTGGGTAGCATGCGGCGTCGATG
>JAKFVH010000044.1 GCA_021732285.1 Reyranella sp.
AGATCGTGCCGGGCTTCCAGGTGCTCGACGCCGTGCAGAACGGCACGGTCGAGATCGGCCAGACCGCGGCCTACTACTACATCGGCAAGGACATCACCTTCACCTTCGACACCGCCGTCCCGTTCGGCCTGAACAGCCGCCAGCACGTGGCGTGGTGGATGCATGGCGGCGGCCGCGAGGCCATGAACGAGTTCTACAAGGACTATGGCGTCGTCGGTCACATGATGGGCGGCACCGGCGCGCAGATGGGCGGCTGGTTCCGCAAGGAGATCAAGACAGTCGACGACCTGAAGGGGCTCAAGTTCCGCGTCGGCGGTTTCGCCGGTCAGATCCTGGGCAAGCTCGGCGTTATCGCGCAGCAAATTCCCGGTGGCGAGATCTATCCGGCCCTGGAGAAGGGCACGATCGACGCCGCCGAGTGGGTCGGTCCGTACGACGACGAGAAGCTCGGCTTCCACAAGGTGGCGCCGTACTATTACTACCCAGGCTGGTGGGAAGGCACCGGCATGGGCACCGCCTACATCAACCAGAAGTCGTGGGACGCCCTGCCGCCCGCCTACCAGAAGGCCATCGAGACCACGGCCGACGAGATCACGCTCTGGATGCTGGGCAAGTATGACAACGGCAACCCGGCGGCGCTCAGGCGTCTGGTGGCGGCCGGCGTCAAGCTGCAACCCTTCCCGACGGCGGTGCTCGAGGCCAGCTTCAATGCGACCAACGAGGTCTGCAACGAGATCGTCGCCAAGAACCCGAAGTTCAAGAAGGTGTGGGACATCTGGAAGCCCTACCGCTCCGAGCAGGTTCTTTGGTCGCGCATTGCGGAAGGTGGTTTCGATGGCTTCATGGCACGGATGTATGGTGCCGGTAAGGTTTGATCGGATAGCGCTGTAGAATCGAGGAAAACCCCGCTCCGGCGGGGTTTTCTTTTGCCTCCCTGCGACTGAAGTCGGCTTTTCAAAGGGAATTCCGCGTGCCAGTGTTCGGCCGCCAAGGGGGCCATGTGGGCTTGCCTTTAGGGAGGGTAAAGATCAATGCAGCGTAGAAAGTTCATCAGGACCGCGGGCGTCGGCGCCGCGGGCGCAGCCGTCGCGTCGACCGTCGCCGCGCCGGCCATCGCGCAGAGCATGCCGGAAGTTAAGTGGCGTCTGACGTCGAGCTTCCCCAAGTCGCTCGACACGCTGTACGGCGGGTCGGAGCTGTTCGCCAAGCTGATCGGCGAGATGTCCGACAACAAGTTCCAGGTCCGCGTCTTCGCCGCCGGCGAAATCGTTCCCGGCCTGCAGGTCGCCGACGCCGTCCAGAACGGCACCGTCGAGGCCGGCCAGACCGCCGCCTACTACTACTTCGGCAAGCATCCCAACTTCGTGTTCGAGACCGGCCTGCCGTTCTCCATGAACCAGCGCCAGTACTATGCCTGGCTCGAGTTCGGCGGCGGCCATGAGCTGATCAACGACTTCTACAAGGAGTACAACTTCCGCTCCTTCTCCTTCGGCGGCACGGGCTGCCAGATGGGCGGCTGGTTCCGCAAGGAAATCAAGTCGATGGACGACATGAAGGGGCTCAAGTTCCGCGTCGGTGGCTTCGCCGGCCTGATCCTGCAGCGCCTCGGCGTCGTGCCCCAGCAGATCGCCGGCGGCGACATCTATCCGGCGCTGGAGAAGGGCACGATCGACGCCTGCGAATGGGTCGGCCCGTACGACGACGAGAAGCTCGGCTTCAACAAGGTCGCCAAGTACTACTACTACCCCGGCTGGTGGGAAGGCGCCTCGGTCGGCTCGCTCTACATCAACAACAAGGTGTGGGAAGAGCTGCCCAAGCCCTACAAGGGCATGGTCGAGGCGGCCGCCGGCCGCGTCACCTCGTGGATGGTGCCGAAGTACGACGCCGGCAACCCGGCGGCGCTGCGCCGCCTGGTGGCGGCCGGCACCGAGCTCCGTCCGTTCCCGCGTTCGGTCCTCGAGCCCTGCTTCATCGAGGCCTACAAGTACTACGATGAGCTCTCGGCCAAGGATCCGAAGTTCAAGAAGATCTACGACAACCTGAAGGCCTTCCGCGCTGACGAGAACCTGTGGTTCCGCGTCGCCGAGAACACCTTCGACAACTTCAACTTCTCGATGTCGGCCCAGGGTCGCTAGAAGGGCCGCTAAAGGGACCAAAACGCAAAGAGAAAGCCCCGCCGGCGACGGCGGGGCTTTTTCATTTCATCTTCCTCCCCCGTCATACGGGGGAGGGTAGGGTGGGGGAGAGCCTCACCGGCGATCCCTGAAAATTTCAGATCTGAAACTGGAAAGGCCAACGCTGTGGCCTTCCCCCTCCCGGCCTCCCCCGTATGACGGGGGAGGTGAAAGCGGGATCAGTTCTTCGGCGGGGCGCCGAAGACCGGCGGCGGCGCGTCGTCCGATGGCGGTGCCTGAATCTCGATCTTGACCTTGCTGGGATCGACGCCGTGCGGCTTGTCGAGGAAGAAGGTCACGGTCTGCGGCACGAAGATCACGATCGCCACCATGATGAGCTGCAGGAACACCCAGGGGACTGAGCCCCAGTAGATGTCCGAGCTCTTCACCTCCTTCGGCGCCACGCTGCGCAGATAGAAGAGGGCAAAGCCGAACGGCGGATGCATGAACGAGGTCTGCACGTTGACGCAGATCATGACGCCGAACCAGATCAGGGCGGCATCGGCGCCGACCACCGGCGTGAGCAGCTTCTGCGCCACCGGCGCCAGCATCGGGATGATGATGAAGGCGATCTCGAAGAAATCGAGGAAGAAGGCGAGGAAGAACACGAACAGGTTGACGACGATCAGGAAGCCCCAGACACCGCCCGGCAGGCCCGACATCAGATGCTCGACCCACTGGTTGCCGTCGACGCCCTGGAAAGTGATCGAGAAGCAGGTGGCGCCGACCAGGATGAAGGCGACCATGGCGGTGATGCGCATCGTCGCCTGGAAGGCCTGCACGATCAGCTCGCGCAGCTCGCGGACCTGCCAGGCGCGCCAGCACAGCCAGATGATCGCCAGGAACATGATGGTGAAGGCGATCTTGAAGGGGACCGACTTGAAGGCGACCATGCCGATCAGCGCGCCGATCACGGCGGCGGCGCAGCCGGCGCCGAACGCCAGGCGATCGAACTTGGTGAGCGGCGCATTGCGCACCACGGCCAGAACGATGGCGCCGATCGTGCCCATGGCGCCAGCCTCGGTCGGCGTCGCCAGGCCCATCATGATGGTGCCGAGCACCAGGAAGATCAGCACGCCTGCCGGGATGATGCCCCAGGCGCACTTGATCAGCAGAGCCTTGCCGAACAGTGTGCGCGGCACCCCCGGCAGCGCGTCGGGCTTCACCAGGGTGAGATAGAAGGTGTAGGCCGCGAAGATCGCGATCTGCAGCAGCGAGGGTCCCCAGGCGCCGAGATACATGTCGCCGACCGAGCGGCCGAGCTGGTCGGCCAGCACGACCAGCACCAGCGACGGCGGCACCAGCTGGGTAATGGTACCCGACGCGGCCAGCACGCCGGTGGCGTAGCGCATGTCGTACTTGTAGCGCATCATCACCGGCAGCGTGATCAGCGCCATGGCGATCACCTGCGCCGCCACCGTGCCGGTGATGGCGCCCAGGATGAAGCCCACGATGATGGTCGAGTAGCCCAGGCCGCCCCTTACGGGGCCGAACAGCTGGCCCATCGATTCCAGCATGTCCTCAGCGAGGCCGCATTTCTCGAGGATGGCGCCCATGAAGGTGAAGAACGGGATGGCGAGCAGCAGCTCGTTCGACAGGATGCTGCCGAACACGCGGCCCGGGATGGCCTGCATGAAGGCCATCGTGAAATAGCCCATCTCGATCGACAGGAAGCCGAAGAAGAAACCGACCGCCGCCAGCGAGAAGGCGACCGGGTAGCCGATGATCATGAAGACCACCAGCCCCGCGAACATCAGCGGCGGCATCCATTCCAAGGGGATCATTGCGTCGGCCTCTCGTAGTGCGCTTCGAGGCTCTCGACGGGAACGCCGTTGAGGAACGCCACACGCTTGATGACTTCCGAGATGCCTTGCAGGGCCACCAGCAGGAAGCCGATCGGCAGGACCAGCTTGATCGGCCAGCGCAGCAGCCCGCCCGCATTGGAGGAGTGCTCGCCGACCGCATAGGCCTGCATGAAGAAGGGCCAGCTCAGCCAGGCCAGGATGATGCAGGTCGGCAGCAGGAAGACCAGCGTGCCCAGGATGTCGATCCAGAGCTGCCCGCGGCGGCCCAAGGTCATGTAGAAGAGGTCGACGCGGACATGCTCGTTGCGCTTCAGCGTATAGGCGGCGCCGAACATGACGATCACCGCGAACATGTACCACTGCACTTCGAGCCAGGCGTTGGAGCTCTGGTCGTAGGCGTAGCGGATCATCGCGTTGCCGCCGCTCACGATACAGGCCAGCAGCACCAGCCAGTTACAGACAACACCGATCTTCTCGTTGATTACATCGATGATCGTGCTGACGCCCAGCAATGCGCGCATCCCACCTCCCCTGCGCGAGTTCTTGCTTTTTCGCCCCCCGTTCTCGCCAGCGGGGGGCCTTCTCATAACGTGGCGCGAACGGCCACGCTAGCGTCCGGGACTTTTCGGCGCGTGCCGGGGGTGCGTCAAGTCGCTCCACCCGCCGTGTTTTGGGCCGCAAGGCTGCCTAGACCGTAGGCAGCTCCATCCACCCCTCGGGGCCGAAGAATTCGAGCGGCCGGAAGGCGCGCTTGTAGGCCATCTTGCTCGAGTCGGCGATCCAGTAGCCCAGATAGACGTAGGGCAGCCCGCGCTTGGCGGCGGCGTCGGCCAGCCACAGGATCATGTGCGTGCCCAGGCCGCGGCGCGGGTCCTGGGGATCGAAGAAGCTGTAGACCGCCGACACCCCGCTCGACAGCCAGTCGACCAAGCAGGCGCCGACCAGGCGGCCCTCGGCCGAATCGTCGCGGAACTCGACGATGGCGGTCTCGACCGGGCTTTCCTCGACCATGGCGCGGTAGTCGTCGAAATCCATATCGGCCATGTCGCCGTCACGGTGGCGGGCCATCACATAGCGTGAAAATAGCGAGTACTGCTCGCCGGTCGCCAGCGCCTGGGTTTCCACGGCATGGACGTGTTCATTGCGCCGCAGAATGCGCTTCTGCGCCCGGCTGGGCTCGAAATCGCGCACGCGGATGCGCACCGGCACGCAGGCTCGGCAGCCCTCGCACAAAGGCTTGTAGACGAAGTGGTGCGAGCGCCTGAAACCGGCGTCGGTGAGCGTGTCGTGCTGCGAGATGGCGTCAGGTCCGCTCAGCTCGGTGACAAGCTTGGTCTCCAGCCGGTGCGGCAGATACGGGCAGCGCATCGCCGGCGTGGTGCGGAAGAACCGCAGGGTCTGGATGTTCTGACGGATGAACATTTACGTAAACAGTGTACCGCAGCGGCCTGCGAAGGAAAGCGCTAGTCGGATCGACGAAGGTCGATAGAGGACCGCAGAGTCAAGGTTTTTGTCTTATTCCGGCCAGCCGGCGAAACGGCACGAGGGCGAGCCGCACCAGTTTGGGCAGCAGCCAGATGAGCAGTGCGACGAACAAGGCGAGCAAGCACAGGAATGTGATCGGATTGGCGATGGCGAGCGCCAGCCCGCCGATCACGCCGATGTCCTCGGCGAAGGAGGCGGCGATGTTGCTGAACGGCTCGGGCGAGGTGTTGATCAGCGCCCGCGTGCCGGTCTTGGCGACGTGCGTCCCGGCGGCCAGCGTGCCGCCCAGGAGGCCGGCGATCACCGCGATCTCCGGGCTGAGGCCGCCGGCCGCGCCGTAGGCCAGCAGCGCGCCGGCCGGCACGCGCACGAAGGTCTGCAGCATGTCGTTGATGCTGTCGACGTAGGGGATCTTGTCGGCGAAGAAATTGAGCGCGAACAGGATCGCCGCCACGCCCATCACCCAGGGCGACGCCAGGATCTGCAGGTCGTGCGGCAGGGCGACCAGGCCGAGCCGCTGGGCCGCACCCAGCACCAGGACGGCGGCATAGGTGTTGAGCCCGCTTGCCCAGCCGGCACCCAGGGCGATGGCGATCGCGGCCAGGACATCGGTGCTCATGACGCCATCATAGGGAGTTGGGCGTCACAGCGCGCGCCGCGCCTTGAGCGCGGTGGCGAGCGTGCCGTCGTCCAGCCAGTCGAGTTCGCCGCCCACCGGCACGCCATGGGCGAGGCGGGTGAGGGGCACGCCGAGCTCGCCCAGCCGTTCGGCGAGATAGTGAGCGGTGGTCTGGCCGTCGACCGTGGCGTTGGTGGCGACGATCACCTCGCGTATGCCGGCCGCGGCCACCCGCTTTACGAGGCCGGCGATGTTGAGCTCGTCGGGGCCGATGCCGTCGAGGGCCGACAGCGAGCCGCCCAGCACATGATAGAGGCCACGGAAGATCTTGCCGCGCTCCATGGCCCACAGGTCGCCGACATCCTCGACCACGCAGATCAGGCCCTGGTCGCGGTTGGGATCGGCGCAGATCGAGCAGGGGTCGATCGTGTCGAGGTTGCCGCAGGTCGAGCAGGCGCGGATCGCGCGCGCCGCGTCGGCAAGAGCGGTGCCGAGCGGCTGCATCAGCGTCTCGCGCTTCTTCAGGAGGTGCAGCGCCACCCGCCGCGCCGAGCGCGGGCCAAGCCCGGGCAGCCGGCCGAGGAGCTGGATGAGGCGCTCGATTTCGGGACCGTTCATCGCGAATACACTTCCTCCCCAGCGAAGCTGGGGAGGTGGCGGCGTCTTACGCCGACGGAGGGGTCATGGGCACCAGTACCGTTGCTCATGACCCCTCCGCCCGCTGCGCGGGCACCTCCCCATCGCGGGATCCGCGATGGGGAGGAACGCACGACTTGAATCACAGCTTGAAGCCCGGCGGCAGCGGAAGCCCGCCGGTGATGCTGCGCATCTGCTCCTGCACGGTCTGCTCGACCTTGGTGCGCGCGTCGTTGGCGGCGGCCACGATCAGGTCCTCGACCACGCCCTTGTCGGCAGGCACGAACAGCGAGGCGTCGATCTCGACCTTGCGCGTCTCGTTCTTGCCGTTGACCGTGACCTTGACCAGGCCGGCACCCGAGGAGCCCACGATCTCCAGGCGCTCCAGCGTCGCCTGCAGCTCCTGCATCTTCTGCTGCATGGCCTGGGCCTGCTGCATCAGGCCGCCGAGATCCTTCAGCTTGTCGAACATCAGTACTCGCTTTCCGGGATGTCGTCGTCGGCGGGATATTCCTCGCCGGCCGGCGGTTCGTCGCCGGCCTCGACCAGGCTCGCCACCAGCGAGGCCTGCTCGCCCTTGCGTCGTACGGCGTCCAGCTTGGCGCCGGGGAAGGTCTTCAGGATCGCCTGCACCAGCGGATTGTTCTCGGCCTGGCTGCGCAACTCGTCGCCCTTGGCTGCCTTCTGCTCGTTGAGCGTGGGCTTGCCGGCAGCCGACGACACCGTGGCGATCCAGCGCCGGCCTGTCCATTGGCCTAAAAGCTCGCTGAGGCGCGGCGCCAGGTCGGGCGGCGCCTTGGGCTCGGGCCGGAACTCGATCAGGCCCGGCTCGCAGCGCACCTCGTGCACGTGATGCATGAGATGGTGAACCAGACGTGCTTCGCGGCGGGCCTCGAACAGAGCGACGATCTCGGTGAAGGTCTTGGGGTTGGGCTGAGCGACTGCCGGCTGGCTCGCCGTGGCGACAACGGGTTGGGTCGCAAGGCGAGCGGCAGCGCCGCCGCCTCCGCCGCGCGGTGCGGGCGATGCGACGCCTGCGACGGCGGCTGGCGCCGCGCCGTTCTGCAGCGCCTTGATGGCGTCGGACGGCGAGGGCAGGTCGGCGGCGTAGCAGAGCCGGATCAGCGCCATCTCGGCGGCGCGCAAGGGCGAGGGCGCTGACAGCGTCTCCTGCAGTCCCTTCATCAGGAGCATCCAGGCCCGCGTCAGCGACGCCATCGAGAGCTTGGCCGCCATGGCCTGGCCTTGCGCGCGCTCGCTGTCGGCCGAGGCCGCGGCCGCGTCGGGCGCCACCTTGAGCCGCGTCACCCAGTGCGTGAGCTCGAGCAGATCCTGCAGGATGACCACGGGATCAGCACCCGAATCGTGCATCTCGGCCAGCGCCGCCACGACCGACGGCGCATCGCCGCGCATGGTCTTCTCGAACAGTTCCAGCACCCGGCTGCGGTCGGCCAGGCCCAGCATGTCGCGCACTTGCGCCGCGTCGACCACGCCGCCGCCATGGGCGATCGCCTGGTCGAGCATGGAAAGGCCGTCGCGCACCGAGCCGTCGGCGGCGCGCGCCAGGAGCGTCAGGGCCTCGGGCGAGATCTCGACCTTCTCGGTGCCGGCGATCTTGCTGAAATGGTCGATCAGCGTCTGCTGCGGCACGCGCTTCAGGTCGAAGCGCTGGCAGCGGCTCAGAACCGTGACCGGCACCTTGCGGATCTCGGTGGTGGCGAACAGGAACTTCACATGCGGCGGCGGCTCTTCAAGCGTCTTGAGCAAGGCGTTGAAGGCCTTCTCCGACAGCATGTGCACTTCGTCGATGATGTAGACCTTGTAGCGCGCCGACACCGGGCGATAGCGCACGCCCTCGATCAGCTCGCGCACGTCGTCGATGCCGGTGCGGGACGCCGCGTCCATCTCGATGACGTCGACGTGGCGGTCCTCGGTGATGGCCTTGCAGTTGTCGCAGACGCCGCAGGGATCGACCGTGGCGCCGCCCTTGCCGTCCTTGCCGACGCAGTTCAGCGCCCGGGCGATGATGCGGGCGGTCGTGGTCTTGCCGACGCCGCGCACGCCCGTGAGCATGAAGGCATGGGCAATGCGGCCCGAGGCGATGGCGTTGCGCAGGGTGCGCACCATCGCCTCCTGGCCGACCAGGGTGGTGAAATCGACAGGACGGTATTTGCGGGCGAGGACCCGATAGGGAAGCGTATCCTTGGCTTCCGGCATGGCGAGCGTCCTACCCGAAAGGCGCCGTGGCCCCATGAGGCCCGGCGGTCGTCGCGCCCGGCCGCCTGTGCCGGCGGCGGCGCGCGCCGAGCGACAGGTGAGAGACCGGCATGACCCGAAGCGAATTCGTTACGGCTGCTTCCTTCCGGATCTGACCGGGTTGGCGACTGCTCCGCCCACACCGGCCCCTCGACGCGGTTATATCAGGAGTCCGGCCTCGGGACGCAAGGGCGGATCCCGGAAATCCACCGCCTCATCCCCGGAATTCAGCACGGCCCGCGCAGCCTTTGTCGGCGGGCCCGCTGGTCTGCCTATTGCGGCCCCTTGTCCTGCATCAGGGTGATGTAGTAGCCGCCGCCTTGGGCCAGCGTCTGGAAGGTGTTGTAGTCCATCCATACGTAGCCGCCGGTGTTGGCCGGGGCCCACACGCTGCCCCAGTTCTGGCCGAAGCTGTTCTGGATCAGCACCGCGCCATTGGGCCCGCAATTGTCGTCGTAGCCGATGACGACCATGCAATGGCCGACCGGCTTTCCGGTCTTCTTGTTGATGGCGATGATGCCGTTGCCGACATAGGGCACCGGGCTGCCGTCGTACTTGCCGAAGTCGGTGTAGAGCGAGGTGCCGTAGACGATCGGCGTGTTCATCCAGATCAGATTGCGCATGTTGTTCAGCCCGTCGGGACCCTTCAGCGGGGTGCCCTGGTACTGCATGACCTGGAACTGCCAGTTGGGGCTGACCGTCGGCGTGCCCCACGCCGACCAGGCGGCCGAGCAACCGGTCAGGTTCTCTGCCTGCGCCATCGAGGCCGTGCCGCCGTTGCCATAAAGGTACTCGAAGCACCAAGCGATCTTTCCGCCGTTGCAGGTGTTGGCGGCGACGCCTTGCTGTTCCTCGACCTTGATGTAGGTGTAGATCGGGCTCGCTTGACCGCCCGCCGAGGTGGGATCGGTGCCGTTGCTGAGCGCGGCCGCGAACGTCGTGGCGCAATAGGTCGACGACCACACGAAGCAGGACGGCGTCGTCTGCTGGCCGACCGGCGGCAGGTACTGCTGGTTGACGGTCGTCGTCGGCGGGTACGCCGTCGGCGCGGCCGGCGCCGGCTTCAGCGGAATGTCCTCGACGACCGTCGGGTCGTATCCGTAGTCGCCTGTCTCGTGAATGTCGCTGTCGACCATGCCCGCCCCTCGTGGTTGACGAAGGACACGAATAGCACGCAATAGTTGCAATTTCGAGACTCAGGTTTGCAACTCTAAATGTCCTTCCCGGGCGCGGGAGGCCAAGACGATCGCGCAGCGTTGCAGCGCTACTTGGTGAGGATCAGCTTGCCTGACGCCGTGAGCCGCAGGCGGTAGGTGTCGCTGCCGTGCCGGATGCGCAGCTCGCGATGGCCAGCCAGCAGGGCCGTGCTCTCAGCCACGGGGAAGTCGACGACAGGGCCTTCCAGGCTGGTCTGGCCGGAAGCGGGGTCGGCTGTCTTTGCGCGAAAGTCCATCGGTGGCTCCTCTGAAGTATGCTATTGATAATTATTCGCAAATCATGTCCTGTCAACGCGGTATCCACTCGATTCCGCTACAGTCGCCCAATGACGAGCGCGTTGATGATCGTCGATGTCCAGCAGGGCATGTTCGCGGTCTCCCCGCCGCCCCATCGCGGCGAAGAAATCGTGCGGCGCATCGCCGGGCTGCTGGCCCGCGCCCGCGCCGAAGGGCGGCCGGTCGTCCATGTGCAGCACGATGGCGGTCCTGGAGATGTCCTCGCCAAGGGATCGGCAGGCTGGCCGCACCATCCGCTGGTGGCTCCGCGGCCCGGCGAGATCGTCGTCGAGAAACGACACAGCAGCTCCTTCCACGACACCGATCTGCATCGACGCCTGGCCGAGGCCGGCATCGACCGGCTGGTGATCGCCGGCATGCAGACCGAGATGTGCGTGGATTCGGCCTGCCGTGGCGCGGTGGCGATGGGCTATCGCGTGGTCCTGGTGGCCGACGGCCACACGACCTGGGACACGCCGGTGATCGACGCCGAACGCATCATCGCCCATCACAATTGGCTGCTGGCCCAAGGCTTTGCCGACGTCGTCGCGGCCGACGAGGTGACGTTCTAGGAATCACAAATGCCTGATACAGCCCCGCTGTCATCCCGAGCGCAGCGAGGGACCTTTCCTGCAGCCGCAAAGGCCCCTCGCTGCGCTCGGGGTGACAGTTACGACTCACCTATCAGTGATAGTCGGTACTAGGGACGCCGAACGGGACGCTTCAGCCCGAGATGATCGCGCAGCGTGGTGCCGATGTAGTCGGCGCGGAACAGGCCGCGCTCCTGCAGGCGCGGCACGACCTCGGCCACGAAGGCGTCGAACTGCCCGGGAAAGAACGGCGGCATGACGTTGAAGCCGTCGGCGGCGCCGGCACGGAACCACGCCTCCAGCACGTCGGCGACCTCGGCGCCGGTCCCGATCAGCAGCAGATGGCCACGTGCCGCCGCCACGCGATAGTAGAGCTGGCGCAGCGTCAGCCTCTCGCGCCGCGCCATCTCGATCAGCAGGGCGGCGCGGCTCTTGAGGTGTTCGGTCTGCGGTACCTCGGGCACCGGTTCGTCGAGTGGATGGACCGACATGTCGGCGCCCAGCCGCTCCGACAGCACGGTGAAGGCCTGCGCCGTGTCGATGTTGCGGTTGAGCTCGGCGAAGATCTCCTGCGCCTCGGCCGCCGTACGGCCGATCACGGGGAACACGCCGGGCATGACCAAAACCTCGTCGGCCGAGCGGCCGAACTCGGCAACCTGCGTCTTCACCCCACGATAGAAGGCCTGCGCTTCGGCGAGGTCGTTCTGGGCGGTGAACACGACGTCGGCGATGCGCGACGCCAGCGCCTGGCCGGGTCCCGAGGAGCCGGCCTGGATCAGCACCGGATGACCCTGCGGCGAGCGCGGTACGTTCAGCCCACCTTCGACGGTGAAGTACTTCCCGTGGAACGACGGCACGCGCAGGCTGCCCGGCCGCACGAAGACGCCGGCTTTCTTGTCGGCGGTGAAGGCGTCATCGGCCCAGCTGTCCCACAGGATGCGACAGGCCTCGACGAACTCCTCGGCCATGGCATAGCGCTCGGCATGCGGCGGATGCTGGCGGCCGAACACCGCGGCCGACTTGGCGTAGGCGGTGGTCACGACGTTCCAGGCCGCACGGCCGCCCGACAGGTGGTCGAGCGAGGCGAAGGAGCGGGCGATCTGGTAGGGCTCGGCGTAGGTGGTCGAGCCCGTGGCGGCGAGGCCCAGCCGGCTCGTGCCCATGGCCAGCGCCGAGAGCAGCGTCAGCGGCTCGAACTTGCCGATGGTCGAGGGATGCTCGCCGTATCCGGTGGCAAAGCCGTCGCCCAGGAAGAACATGTCGAACTTGCCGCGCTCGGCGGTGGCGGCGATGTGCTTCATCAGCGCGAGGTTGGGCCGGCCGTCGACGACGGCGTCCGGATGCCGCCAGCCGCCGACGTGATGGCCCGGCGTCTGGACGAAGACGCCGAGGCGCATCTGCCTTTCCTGCCCGGTCGCCATGCTCAGTGGGCGAAGTTGCGCATGCCGCCATCGACCGGGATGACGGTGCCGGTGATGTAGCGCGCCCGCGGAGAGGCGAGGAAGGCCACGAGGTGGGCGATGTCCTCGGGCTCGCCGAAGTAGCCGATCGGGATGTTGCGCTCGATGAAGGCGCGGCGGGCTTCCTCGGTGGGATGCAGCTTCTCGAGGATCTGCTCGCTGTTGATGCGGCCGGGCTGGACGGTGTTGACCGTGACACCCTCGGCCGCGACCTCGCAGGCCAGGCCCTTGGCCCACAGGTGCAGCGCCGCCTTGGCCGCCACCGCGGCATTGAGGCCGCGCGGCTCCATGGTGCCGCTGATGTTGACGATGCGGCCCCAGCGGCGCTGGCGCATGCCGGGCAGCAGGGCGGTGGTCAGGCGCCGCGCCGAGGTGAAGTTGAGCGCAAACGCCTCCTCCCAGAACGCCTCGCCGGCGCCGACCGTGGTCGGCCGCGAGCCGCCGGCGCAGTTGACCAGGATATCGACCTGGCCCAGGGCCGCCGTGGCCTCCCGGGCGAGGTGGGCAAGGTCGTCGGCGGAGGTGATGTCGGCGGCGATCGGCGTCAGGTTGCGGTGCCGCTCGATCCTGTCGACGCGCCGGGCCGTGGCGGCGACCCGTGCACCCTGCTCGGCCAGAAGGCGGGCGATGCCGGCGCCGATGCCGGCGCTGGCGCCCGTGACCAGGCAGGTCCGGTCCTTGAGTTCGAGGTCCATTGGCCCTTGATGGACGACCGACGGCGACTTGCCAACAGCAGGCGACGGGTTGGGCTTTGTAGGAACCGCCAAGCGCGATAGAGTTTCGCAACCGCTGGGAGATGCCCATGGCTGCTAGGAAGAAGAAGTCTGGCTCCAGGAAATCCGCTGCCAAGAAGAAGGCGGCGAAGGCGCGCAAGCCACGCGTCGCGGCGAAGAAGAAAGCCGCAAAGGCGCCCAAGCGCCGGATGGCGGCAAAGAAGGTCGTTCGCGCCGCCAAGAAGCGAGTGGCGCCCAGGAAGCCGGTGGCAGCCAAGAAGCCGGTGGCGGCCCCGCGGCCGGCCATGGTGGCGCCCGCGCCGGCGCCGCCGCCCGCACCCGCTGCAGATCCCGCGCTGGTCACCGAACTCGACAATCGCATTGCGATCGTGCGCGCCAACCTGCGCGAGCTCGTCGACCAGGCAGCATCATCGGCCGGCGCCGCCAACGAGGAACTGCTGTCGCAGCGCATTGCCGAGCAGGAGGCGAAGCTCGCGAGCCTGAGGAAGCAACGCCAGGAGCTCGCGCCAGACGATTCATGACGGTCCGCCGCCGTCCCGAAGTTCCCAAGACGATCCTGACCCGACTGCGCAAGGCCTGCCTCGCGTTGCCGGAGGTGCGCGAGGAACAGGCCTGGTTCGGCACGCGCTGGCGCATCCGCAAGGACACGTTCGCGCATGTGCTGATGATTGCCGACGGATGGCCGCCGGTGTACGCGCGCGCCGCCGGCACCGATGGTCCGGTGTGCGTGCTGACGTTCCAGTCGCTGGGGCCGCGGGTTGATCCCGAGACGTTCTCGCGGGCGCCTGACTTCCGACCGCTGTGGCGCCCCGACATCCTCGGCCGCAGGCTCGACGCCGACGTCGACTGGCGCGACATCACCAAGCTCGTGACAGCGAGCTACTGCCTGCTGGCGCCGAAGAAGCTCGCGGAGGCGGTTCGGTCAGAGCAGTCGGCCGATCGCCAGACCCGCGGCCAGGGCAAGGAACGACAGCAGCGTCATCACCGTCAGTGACGGTCGCAGCGGCCGTGCCTCGTCCATCGCCATGGACATGTGGGACATGTGTTCGTGCGCCGCGCCGGCCTGCGCGTGCGCAGAGGCGGGTCGCACCGTCATCATGCCGTGCTTCAGCTTGTTCGCCACCAGCCACCAGTTCATCGGGTAGGCGATGATGAAACCGACCAGCAGGCCCATCGACATCACGAACCAGAAGCTGGCCGCCGCCGGGTTGTCCGCGTTGGCGATGTGCCGCCGCAAATGCATCACGGTCGGTATCATCCCGGCCATCAGCAGGTTCATGGACAGCAACTCGGACAGGAACGTGCTCTTCAGGGCGCCGAGATAGGAGCCGCCAGCCATGTCGCGCATGAACAGGGCCTGGAAGATCGTCCAGCCGAAGGCGAAGCCCAGGACGTATTCGAGTGCCGCCTCGGCGAGGCCGGCAATGCCCAACGTGGTCGCCAGCACCGCGCCGGCCAAGATGCCGATGCCGTCACCCGCCACGCAATGCATGGTCGAGCCTAGCGTCTGGCGCCACTGCGCCGCCGTGTAGCGCTCGTGCAGGCCGGGCAGCGGCTCGCGGCAGCCCAGCACGTAGAGGAACGCACCGATCACGCCGGTATAGGCGGTCAGCAGTACGAAGCCCCATTTCATCACAGGAGACGCTGGCGTCGTCCTGATGTCGATCGCCACGAACAGCAACGCCGCCGCGGCCAGCAGGAACCACAGCAACATCACGCCATCCAGCATCGAGACCTCCCCCTTTGCCTCCTTCGGAAGCGGACAAGGCAACTCAACGCGTACTGACGTTCGCATGATGACAGGTGCGACCGGCGCCGCAAGATAGGCTAGGCTTCGTCAAACGGCAGCGAGAGGAAAAAGCCATGCAGGTCGGCGTCACGATGTTTGCCACGGACTATGCGATCCCGCCGCATGAGCTCGCCGTCGAGGCCGAGAAGCGCGGCTTCGAATCGGTCTGGTTCCCCGAGCACAGCCACATCCCGACCAGCCGCAAGTCGCCGTGGCCGGGCGGCCCCGAGCTGCCGAAGTGGTACTACGACACCTACGATCCCTTCATTGCCATCGCCGCCGCCGCCGTCGTCACCAAGACCATCAAGCTTGGCACCGGCGTCTGCCTGGTGGTGCAGCGCGATCCCATCCATACCGCCAAGGAGGTCGCCACCGTCGACCGACTGTCCAACGGCCGGCTGCTGTTCGGCATCGGCGGCGGGTGGAACGCCGAGGAGATGGCCGACCACGGCACGGCGTTCGGCACGCGCTTCAAGCTGATGCGCGAGCGCGTCGAGGCGATGAAGGAGATCTGGGCGCGCTCGAAGCCGAAGTACGACGGCGAGTTCGTCAAGTTCGACGAGATGATGCAATGGCCCAAGCCGGTGCAGAAGCCGCATCCGCCGATCATCGTCGGCGGAGGATTGCCGCACGGCGCGCGCCGCGCCGTGGCCTACGGCGACGGCTGGATGCCGATCGGCGGCCGCGGCGGCGACACGCTGGCCATGCTTCCCGAGTTCCGCGAGATGCTGAAGATGTCCGGGCGGCGCGAATCGGAGGTGCCGGTCACGCTGTTCGGCGTCGGCATGAACGGCGATGCGCTGAAGCGCGCCCAGGACGCCGGCGTCGACCGCGTCGTGTTCGGTGTTCCGGCCGAAGCCCGCGACAAGGTCCTTCCCTTGCTCGACAAGGGCGCGGCGTTGACCCAGTGAATCGCAGTCTTGCCGCCCTCGCGGATGGTCCCGTCCCGGTTCGGGTTTGGATCGGCTACACGTCAGTACTCCTCGCCATCGTCCTTCTGATCGTCGACTACACGATCGTGGAAACCAACGTCCCGGATTTGGTCCGCGACTTCGACCTTTCGGTTGATGAGATTGGGACGGTGTTCACCGGCTATCTCGCCGTTGCCGCCGCCTTCATGATCCCGGCGGGCAAGCTCGCCGATCGCTGGGGGCGTCGAAATCTCTTTTTGGGTGGCATCGCGATCTACGCTGCCGGAAGTTTGCTGACCGGGTTGGCATGGGATTTCTGGTCGTTGCTCGCGGGGCGCCTGCTCCAGGGCCTGTCGCTGGCCACGGTTCTGCCGACGGGCCTCGGACTGCTCAACAGTACGTTTCCGCCGCAACATCCCAGCCGCCACCGAGCGCTGGGCCTGTGGGCGATCACGATTGGCGTTGCCGCCGCGCTTGGTCCGCTGATTGGAGGCGCTCTCGCCGTCACGGCCTCCTGGCGCATCGCATTCGTGGCCGGCGTTCCGCTCGCCGCACTTGCGGCCGCCGGCGTACGCCTTGGATTGCCCGAAGACGCGAAGCTGGCGGCCAAGCCATTTGACATCGGTGGGTTGTCGCTGCTCGTGCTCGCGGCCGGCACCCTGGTCGTGGTCGCCAACCGCGGCGACCGGTGGGGGATCGAAACAATAGCCCTTCTTCTGACGGCTGTGGTGAGCGCAATGGCCCTCTTCGCCTGGATCGAGGTGAGGAGGGCTCGGATGGGTCTGGACGTCGTTGCGCAGTTTGCGCTGTTTCGCGCGCGAACTTTCACGGTTGGCTCAGTGACAGCTGCGCTGATGTCTTGTGGCGATTTGGGTTTCCAGATCGTGCTGCCGTTCTTCACCGGGCTGGTCTTCGGATACGATCCCCTCAGGGTCGGTCTCGTGCTGGCGGCCTACGGGATCGGGATCGGCCTCGGCGGGGCCATGGCCGAGCCGGCCTGCCGGCGTTTCGACGAGCGCACCGTGGCTCTGATCGCCCTCGGCGCGCTGCCGATCACTCTGTTGGCGCTGATCCCCCTGTTCGGCCCCAACGGCTCCGAATTGGCAATGGCGTTGGTGCTCGCTGTCTACGGCGTCGCCTGGGGATTGGCCTACGCCATCCTCGTCAACGTGATCTTCCGCGATGTGCCGGAGCGGGCTTCCGCGATGGCAGGCGGCATTCAGAGCTCGATGCGCCTGCTGGCGGGCGCTCTCAGCGCAGCCCTGTTGACCGCCGTCTTCTCGGGCGTATCCGCATCGCGTCTGGGCGCCGTGGGCAGTGCGAGCCAGCGTGAACACGCCATCCAGATGAGCTCTGATTGGCATTTCATAAAATGCCATGGGCGATGCGCGACGATAGCGCCGAGCGATGCCGAGATCGGCGCCGCCTACTCGACGGGTGCAGCAGCAACCCTGGCTGCTGCCGCCGGGCTGAGCGCATGTGCGCTCGGCTTGGGCTTTCTCTTGCCGCGCCGCCCCAGGCGGACGGCAGACCGCAGGCTACTCGCCGGCAGCGGCACTGGGCAGCCGACCGGAAGCCCGTAACATCTCGAGGAAGGGATGCTCCTCGCTGTCCAGATAGGCGCCCGGCGGGCGCCAATCGATCCGTCCCATCTTCTTCGCGAACAACCCGTAGCCGATGAGCTCTTGAAGCCGCGGGGGGAAACGACGCACCAGGGCGCGCGGGATGCTGAGTTGTTGATTGACCTGCTGGCGCAGGAAGCCGGCGCAAAAGTTGACTGTGAGAGCCGGGCGCTCTTGTGACGAGCGGTTCGCGCCGGCGGTGTGCCACAAGGCCCCGTTCCAGATCAGGGCGGAACCCGCGGGCATTTCGATCGGCTTGCCGTCCGGGTAGGGCGCCTCCGGCATCTCACGCCAACGATGCGAGCCGGGCACGACGCGCGTCCCGCCGTTTTCGTCGGTGAAGTCGCACAGGGCGATGAGCGCGTTGCACAGCAGAGGCTGGTGGGGCCGCGGCAGTGGATACATCTCGTCGTCGCAGTGCATGCGCTGCGCGACCGCACCCGGGAGCTGGTTGCTGGTCATGCACCACGACAGCAGACAATCGCGGCCCAGCACGCCCTCGACAATAGGCAGGAGAGAGGGATGCACCGGTAGCTGCTCATAGCGTTCGCCGTGAAGCAGCAGGTTGTCGATTCGAACCCAGTCGTGATCGACAACCTGCAGATCTGGTTGGCCGTTGCGCCGGAACCCCTTTACGACCGTCGTGGAATTCGCGATCACGGTCGGCAGCTCGCGCTGGAGCCGCTGCGTGTCGCCGAGAAACTCCTCCACCTCTTCCTGAGCGAGGACACCGTGCACGACGGTGTACCCACGCTCGGCGATTTCCGCGACGTGACGCTCGGTGTCGGTCACGCGCTCGGCGGTGCGCACGGCCGGCCTCGTCAGGCCGGAAGGAGATCGATCTCGTCGTCCTTCTTCTGCTCCGGCTGCTTCGGTTCGGTCGGCGTTGCGTCGGTAGCGATAACTTCGGCGTCCTTGCGATCTTCATCGGTATTCATCGGGACTCTCCTTGGTATTCGGCCAGTTACTACGGCTTGGAACCGTAGGCGAAAAACATGTTGGATTTGCACCCAACATACAAGGCGAAAAAGTTGCAGAACTTGTAACCGAAATAATCAACAGTCGGCACAGCGACTGCAATGAGACTGCTCAGAGAGCACCGTCCGGACGCCTGGCCTGGCAGATTGTAGAGATTGCTCCCGTCAGGCCTTGCTGGTCGCTCCCTTATCGCGTGCTCCCAGCGCGCGCCTTCTCTGTCGCGGTGCTATCGACGATGCCCTTGGCCGAGACCACGACGCCATAGTCCCTGAGCGCCGCCTCGACCGAGATGACATCATCCAGCACATCATCGGCGACCTTGTTCGGATCGCGCTCCAGCGGATTGCCGTAGCCGCCGCCGGCGGGGCCGTAGCAGACGAAGCGGCCGTCCTTGGCGATATTCATGTGCGGCACCTTGGAGGGGAGCGCGCGCGTGGCACCGCCGGCCACGAGATCGAGCTTGGCCGGCATGCCTTCGTTGCCGCCCAGGAATCCCCACGGGCGATAGCGATGGCCTTCGCCCTCGACCGAGGCGCCGCCGTCGCTGAGGAAGGAGAACTCGCGCACCGATCCCAGGCCGCCGCGCCACTTGCCGGCGCCGGCCACGTCCTCGCGCAATTCGTAGCGCAGCACGCGCAAGGGCAGGTGGGTCTCGATGTCCTCGATCGGGTTGTTGCGGGTGTTGGCGTAGAGCGTGTCGACGGCGTCCATGCCGTCCTTGCCCAGCCGGCCGCCATAGGAGCCCTCGAAGATCTCCATGTGCACCCAGTGCGTCTCGTCCTTCAGCCCGGAGAAGGCGATGACCTTCAGGTTACCGATGCCGGCCGAGACGTTGCCCGGCATCGCGGCCGACAATGCCTTCATCACCGTGTCGGCGAGCTGATTGCCCGGGCAGAAGCGGGCGATGGTGGGGGCCGGGAAGGTCGGGTTGGCGAGACATCCCTTGGGCGCCACGATGGTGATCGGACGGATCAGGCCGGCGTTCACCGGGATATGGCCGTGCACTTCGGTGTCCAAAAGCACCGAGCGGATGGTGAGCCAGATCGCGATGTCGGCTGTGCCTTCCAGCGGCATGTTGATCGGCCGGTCCGGCACCTGCGGCGCGGTGCCGGTGAGGTCGACCACAAGGCTGTCGTCCTTCTTGGTGATGGTGACGACGATCGGCAGCTCCTTCTTGGCCGGATCGTCGCTGTCGAGATAGCCGTCGATCGCCGTCTCGGCGCGATAGATACCGTCGGGCAGCTTGGCGATGGCCTGGCGCATCAGCCGCTCGGCATGGTCCATCAGGGCGGTGCAGGCGAGGTCGAAGGTTTCCAGCCCATAGCGCTCGACCAGCTCGGCCATGCGTTCGGCGCCGATGCGGGCGGCGGCGACCTGGGCATCCATGTCGCCGACCACGAGATCCGACGCGCGGATGTTGTCGCGCACGATCTGCCAGACCATGTCGTTCTTCACGCCGCGGTCGTAGACCTTGATCGCCTTGAACTGCAGGCCCTCGGCATAGGCATCGATCGCCTCGACGATGCCGCACGAGCCCGGCGACAGCGCGCCGATGTCGAGATGGTGCGCCGTGGTGGCGGCAAAACCGATCAATTTGCCCTGCACGAACACCGGCACGATGAACGCAACGTCGGGACCGTGGCTCGCACCGGAATAGGCATCGTTGTGCATGACCACATCGCCCGGCCGGAACTGATCGCCGCGCTCGGCCAGGATTCTTTGGACACCGCGCACATAGCCCGGGATCGGGCCGGACTGCAGCGGCGTCGACTGCGCCGATTCGGCGAGCCCGCGTCCTTCGGCATCGACCAGAGCCGCCCCGAAATCCTCCGACTCGCGGATGATCGAGGAGTAGCTCATGCGCATGAGCTTATAACCCATCTCGACCGCGATGTTCTCGAGGGCGCCCTGGATCACCGAGGTGGTGATCGGGTCGATGCGGTCCGGCTTGGTGGCGGGTTGGCGGAGAGGGGCGGTGGACATGAGGTTACTCCTATTTCCCCGTCATCCCGACCGGAGCGCCGAAGGCGCGGAGCGGAGGGACCTGTTTTTGCGTCGAGACGAAAACAGGTCCCTCCACTACGCAGCGCTGCGCGCTGCTCCGGTCGGGATGACGGTCGTCAGCCATTGGTCTTCCGGATGATCAGGTTGCCCGCGGCGTCGGCCTCGAAGTTGTGCTGCGGCGGCACGACGGTGGTCGAATCCATCTGCAGGATGATGGCGGGACCGGCGATGCGTTCGCCGACCGGCAGCAGGTCGCGGCGGTAGAAGTCGGTCGGACAGTCCGCGAGCTTGCCGTCGATGCGGAACGTGCCGGTGCCCTGGCGCACCCGCGCCGCGTCGAGCGACTTGGCCGTGCCGGCGGCGGGCTTGGCGATCTTGGCGGCGCTGGCGGCGCCGACCAGGCGCAGGTTGACGATCTCAATGCCCGAATCGGCGAAGTGGTGGCCGTACTCGCGGCGATGCACCTCGTGGAAGGTCTCGAAGACCTTGGCCAGCACCTTTTCATCGATCGGCCCGTCGGGGATCGGCACCTTGAGCTCGTAGCCCTGGCCGACATAGCGCAGGTCGCCGCGGCGCTCGAAGGTGACGTTCGCAAGGTCGATGCCGTCGGCGGTGAAGCGCTCGGCCAGCTCCTTCGCCATCGCGGCGAAGTCGGCGTTGATGCGTAAAAAGTCGGCGGCGCCCGACACCTGGAACGAGGTGCGGATGGCGTCGTAGCGCAGGTCGCTGATCAAGAGGCCCACGGCCGAGGTGATGCCGGGATGCGGCGGCACGATGACCTCGGGAATGCCCAGCATGTCGGCCACCTCGGCGCCATGCAGCGGGCCTGCGCCGCCGAACGCCACCAGGGCGTAATCGCGCGGGTCGATGCCCTTCTGGACGGTACGTGAGCGGATGGCGTTGGCCATGTTGGCGTTGATCACGGTGATCACGCCTTCGGCCGCTTCGCGGTCGGTAAGCCCAAGCTCGCGCGCCAGCTCGCCGATCACGCGACGCGCCGCCACTTCGTCGAGCGACATGCTGCCGCCTAAAAAGTTGCCGCGGTCGAGGCGACCCAGCACGACGTTGGCGTCGGTCACGGTGGCGCGGTTGCCGCCGCGGCCGTAGGCGGCCGGTCCCGGCACGGCGCCGGCCGAGCGCGGCCCGACCTTGAAGGCGCCGGCCTGGTCGACGAAGGCGATCGAGCCGCCGCCGGCGCCGATCGTGTGGACGTCGATCATCGGCACCAGCACGGGAAAGCCCGCGATCCAGGTGTCGCGCGCGGTGGCCTCGCCGAAGCCGCCTTGGGTCACGATGCCGATGTCGGCCGAGGTGCCGCCGATGTCGAAGGTGATGAGGTTGCGCCGGCCTGACAGGCCGCCCGCCCAGTCGCCGCCGATCACGCCGGCCGCCGGGCCGGACAGCAGGGTGAGCACGGGCCGCTCGGCCACCATGCTGGGCGTGGCGACGCCGCCATTGGACGCCATGATGCGCAGGTCGGCCTTGAAGCCCGAGGCGCCGATCTCGGTTTCCAGTCGCGTCACGTAGTTGCGCACCTTGGGGCCGACGAAGGCGTTCATCGCCGTCGTGGTGAAGCGCTCGAATTCGCGGAACTGCGGCGACACCGACGAGGAGGTCGTGGCAAAGCACTCGGGATATTCCTCGCGCACGATCGCGAGCGCACGCGCCTCGTGCGCCGCATCGAGGTAGGAGAACAGGAAGCAGATGGCGATCGCCTGCACGCCCGCCTCTTTCAGCTCGCGCACCGCCTGGCGCACGCCCGCTTCGTCGAGCGGCTCTAAAACCTCGCCCTTGGGCGGCACCAGCCGCTCCTTCACCGTCTTGCGATGGCGGCGCTTGACCAGCGGCCGGTCCTGCCAGGGGATGTCCTGCATGATCGAGTAGTGCTGCGGCCGCTGGTGGCGGCCGATGTGAAGGATGTCGCGATAGCCGCCGGTCGTGATCATGCCGGTGACGGCGCCATCGTGCTCGAGGATGGCGTTGGTGGCGATGGTGGTGCCGTGGAACACCACGTCGATGGTCTCGCGCGGGATGCCGTACTTGTCGCAAAGCGCCATCAGGCCCGCGACCACGCCGCGCGAGGGATCGTCCGGGGTTGTGGACACCTTGTGGACAGCCGTCTCGCCGGCCTCGGTGTCGGCATAGACCAGGTCCGTGAAGGTGCCGCCCACGTCGACGCCGATCAGCCTCATACGCTTCACTCCTTGGGAAACCGTTGGCCAGGTGGCAGCAAGAGCCACGCCAAGAGGTGGAGACTAGCTCATTGCTGGGGGCGCGCCACTCCAGTGGCGCGTCATAGTCATGAGGCCGGCTGGAAGCCGGCGGTCCAAAAGAGCATGAGAAGACGTGCCACCGGAGTGGCGCGCTCCCGGCAAAGAATTCTACAGTAATGGCATGGGGCTTGCTTCCCGGAGGCACGATGGCAACGAAGCCCGACGTTGAACTGGTGGCCGTGACCAAGCGCTTTGGCGAGACCGCAGCGGTGGACCGGGTCAGCCTGCGCATCCCGGCGGGCTCCTATTGCTGCCTCTTGGGCCCGAGCGGCTGCGGCAAGACCACGACCTTGCGCATGATCGCCGGCCACGAGGAGGCGAGCGAAGGCGACATCATCCTGGGCGCCGAGAACATCACCTATCTGCCGCCGGCGGCGCGCGGCACGGCGATGATGTTCCAGAGCTACGCCCTGTTCCCGCATCTCGACTGCACCGACAACGTCGCCTTCAGCCTGCGCATGCGCGGCGTCGACAAGGAGAAGCGCCGGGCCCGCGCGCTCGACATGCTGAAGCGCGTGCAGATGGAGCCGTTCGCCGGCCGCCTGCCGGCCCAGCTTTCCGGCGGCCAGCAACAGCGCGTGGCGCTGGCGCGCGCCCTGATCACCGACCCGCAGGTGCTGCTGCTTGATGAACCCCTGTCGGCGCTCGACCCTTTCTTGCGCGTAAAAATGCGCGAGGAGCTGAAGGCGCTGCAGACCCGGCTCGGCATCAGCTTCGTCCATGTCACGCACAGCCAGGACGAGGCAATGGCATTGGCCGACCTCGTCGTGGTGATGAACCAGGGCAGGATCGAGCAGGCGGCGACGGCGCGCGAGGTCTTCAACAAGCCCGCCTCGGCTTTCGTGGCGCGCTTCATCGGCGGCCACAACGTCCTGCCGGCTGCCGTGGCGCGCGCCAAGGGCGAGGGCGCGTTCGTCGCGATCCGCGCCGACCGCATCACCGTGCAGCCGGGCAATGCGCCGGTCGATGCCACGTCGCTCGCCGGCGTCACGCGCTCGGTCGAATATCTCGGCTCGACCGTGCAGGTCGGCGTCGATGTCATGGGTCTCGAGACGTTGTCGGCCGTGGTGCCGGAGGCGCGCTTCGACGCCAATCCGGTGGCGCCTGGCCAACCTGTTGTTTTGTCGTGGATGCCCAAGGACGTTCATGTCCTCGGGCGATAGAGAAGGAGGTACGTCAGATGGCTCGTAAACGGAATCTTGGACGCCGCAGCGTCCTGAAGGGCACTGCGGGCTTCGCAGGGGCTGCGATCGGCAGCGGCGCGATCACCGGCTTCCCCGTGATCTGGGCGCAGAACAACAAGAACATCGTGCTGCGCCAGTGCGGCACCGGCGTATCGGCGATCAACGAGATCGCCGAGAAGTGCAAGGCTGACCTCGGCATCACGCTGCAGATGACGGCGCTCGACTCCGACGCCGTCGTGCAGCGCGTCGTCACCCAGCCGAACTCGTTCGACATCGGCGATATCGAGTACTGGATGTGCAAGAAGGTCTTCCCGGGCGGCAACCTTCAGGCGATGAACGTCAAGAAGATCAAGTACTTCGACAAGATCGTGCCGATCTTCACCACCGGCAAGCTCAAGCCCGATTCGGTGATCGCCCAGGGCACCGCGCCCAACACGGTGAGCTTCGTCGAGGGCGCGGGCTCCAACAAGTTCGCCAAGGGCCAGACCGACTGGTTCACCATGATCCCGACGATCTACAACGCCGACACGCTCGGCATCCGCCCGGATCTCGTGGGCCGCAAGATCGAGAACTGGAAGGACATCCTCGACCCGAAGTTCAAGGGCAAGACCTCGATCCTGAACATCCCGTCGATCGGCATCATGGATGCCGCGATGATCTGCGAATCGGCCGGTATCGTGAAGTACGGCGACAAGGGCAACATGACCAAGGCGGAGATCGACAAGACCATCGATTTCCTGATCAAGACCAAGAAGGACGGCCAGTTCCGCGCCTTCTGGAAGACCTTCGACGAGTCGGTCAATCTCATGGCCTCGGGCGAGGTCGTCATCCAGTCGATGTGGTCGCCGGCCGTCTCGGCGGTGCGCGGCAAGGGCATTCCCTGCACCTACCAGCCGCTCAAGGAAGGCTATCGCGCCTGGGGCGGCGGGCTGGCGCTCGCCAAGCACCTGCAAGGGCCTCAGCTCGACGCGGCCTACGACTACATCAACTGGTACCTGTCGGGCTGGGTCGGCGCGTTCCTCAACCGCCAGGGCTACTACTCGGCGGTGCTCGAGACGGCCAAGGCCAACATGACGCCCGACGAATGGGGCTTCTGGATGGAAGGCAAGCCCGCCCAGGGCGAGATCAAGAACCCGCAGGGCCAGGTCGTCGAGAAGGCCGGCGCCGTGCGCGACGGCGGCTCGTTCTACGACCGCATGGGCGCCGTCGCCTGCTGGAACGCGGTGATGGATGAGGACCGCTACATGGTGCAGAAGTGGAACTCGTTCATCGCGGCGTAGAGTGACGTCGACTCCCTCATGTTCCTCTCCCCCGATAGGGGGAGAGGTTAGGTGAGGGGGCTTCGAAAGTTGTCTGCAACCCCCTCACCCAGCCTCTCCCCCTAGCGGGGGAGAGGAGCTTGAAATCATGAAGCGCGCTTCCGCCTGGGCCACCTATCTGCAGGTCTCGCCACTCGCCCTGGTCTTCCTGCTGTTCCTCGTCGTGCCGATCGCCACGATCATCGTGGTGAGCTTCTTCGACTACAACACCACCCAGATCATCCCGGCCTTCCTGCTGCAGAACTACGAGGAGCTGCTGCTCTCGCCGGTCACTTGGCGGACCTACGGGCAGACCATCCAGTTCTCCGCCGTCACCTGGGCGCTCACTTTGGTGATCGGCTTTACCGTCTCCTACTTCCTCGCCTTCCATGTGCGCTCGGCGACCTGGCAGATGGTGCTGTTCCTGGTCTGCACCATCCCGTTCTGGACCTCCAACGTCATCCGCATGATCTCGTGGATCCCGTTCCTGGGCCGCAACGGGCTCGCCAACATGACCCTGATCCAGCTCGGCCTGATCCAGGAGCCGCTGGAATTCCTGCTGTTCTCCAACTTCGCCGTCGTGCTGACCTATGTGCACCTCTACACGCTGTTCATGGTGGTGCCGATCTTCAACTCGATGATGCGCATCGACCGCAGCCTGCTCGAGGCCGCGCGCGATGCCGGCGCCTCGGGCTGGCAGACGCTGTGGACCGTCATCGTGCCCCTGTGCAAGCCCGGCATCGCCATCGGCTCGATCTTCATCGTCACCATCGTCATGGGCGACTTCGTCACCGTGCGCATGATGAGCGGCGGCCAGAGCGCCTCGGTGTCGCTGATGATGATGAACGCCATGTCGCTGCTGCAGTATCCCGCGGCTGCCGCCAACGCCGTGGTCCTGCTGCTGCTGGTGCTGTTCACCGTGGCCGCCATGATGCGGCTGGTCGACATCCGGAAGGAGCTGTGAGGTGAACGGCCGCCGCGGTCCCGCCTACTGGCTGCTGGCCGGCTTCTTCGCCCTGTTCGTGCTGTTCCTCTACGGGCCCACCCTCACCATCCTGGTGCTCTCCTTCCAGGGACCGCAGGGCGGGCTCACCTTCCCGATGAACGGCGTATCGGTGCACTGGTTCAAGAACCTGTTCGAGAAGCAGATGGTCGGCGACTTCGCGGGCTCCCTGCAGCGCTCGATGATCCTGGGCGTGGCCGTGATGCTGGTCACCGTCGCCGCCTCGTTCGCGGCGGGCCTCGCCTTCCGCAGCCGCTTCACAGGGTCGGCCTTCATCTTCTATCTCGCCGTCGCCAGCCTGATCGTGCCGTCGATCCTGATCAGCCTCGGCATCGGTCTCCTGTTCCGCGTGCTGGGCTGGGATGCCGCCTGGTACAGCTCGGCGTTCGGCGCGCACCTCACCTGGACCCTGCCATTCGGCCTCCTGATCATGTTCGCGGTCTTCAACCGCTTCGACCGGCGCTACGAAGAGGCCGCGCGCGACCTCGGCGCCACCTCGTGGCAGACCATCCGCTTCGTCGTCATCCCCATCCTGCTGCCGAGCCTGATCGGCGTCGGCCTGTTCGGGTTCACCCTCAGCTACGACGAGTTCGCGCGCAGCCTCTACACCTCGGGCACCTTCAACACCCTGCCGCTGGAGATCTACGGCATGACCACCAACGTCACGACGCCGGTGCTCTATGCCCTGGGCACCGTGACCACAGGCGTCTCGTTCCTGGTGATCGCGCTGGCGCTCGTCTCCTTCACCTGGGTGCGCCGCCGCCGCCAGCGCCACGGCAGCGACGCCGGCAAGGCGGCATGAGCATCCGTCGCGCCCGCGTCCTGCGCCTGCCCACCGCCGGCCCGCAGGACACCGCACCGCTCGCCAGCGCCATCGACCGCGGCGAGATCGATCCCGCGACCATTGTCGCCATCATCGGCAAGACCGAGGGCAACGGCTGCGTCAACGATTTTACCCGCGGTTACGCGACCCTTGCCCTGAAGCTCCTGCTGGCCGAGCGCCTGAAATGCCCGATGGCCGAGGTCGAGGCCCGCGTCGCCATCGTCATGTCGGGCGGCACCGAAGGCGGGCTGTCGCCGCATCTGCTGGTGTTCTGCCGCGAGCCGGCAACCGGCGCGGCGCCCGGGCCACGGCTCGCCATCGGCGTCGGCCTGACTCGGCCCTTCAAGCCCGAGGAGATCGGCCGCGCCGCGCAGATCGCGGCGACCGCCGAAGCGGTGGTTGCCGCCATGAAGGATGCCGGCATCGCCGCGGCGACCGACGTGCATTTCGTTCAGATCAAGTGCCCGCTGCTCACCAAGGAGCGCATCGAGGAAGCCGAACGGCGCGGCGCCAAGGTGGCGACCGACGACACCTACCATTCGATGGCGCTGTCGCGTGGCGCTTCGGCATTGGGCATCGCGTTGGCGCTGAACGAGATCGACGATGCCCTCGAAGCCGCCATCTGCCACGACTGGTCACTCTACTCCAAGGTCGCCAGCACCTCGGCCGGCGTAGAACTCCTGCGCAACGAGATCGTCGTGCTAGGCAATTCGGCGGCGTGGGCGGGAGACCTCGTGATCGACCACGACGTGATGAAGGACGCCATCGACGCCGAGGCTGCCCGCCGCGTGCTGGCCCGCCTGGGCGGCGAGACCGTCGCCGTGCTGGCCAAGGCCGAGGCGTCGCCCACGGGCGAGATCCGCGGCCGACGCCACACCATGCTCGATGACAGCGACATCCATTCGACGCGGCACGCCCGAGCCCTGGTCGGCGGCGTGCTGGCCGGTGTGATCGGCGACACGCTGCTCTATGTCTCGGGCGGCGCCGAGCACCAGGGACCGCCGGGCGGAGGGCCAGTCGCGATCATCGCCAAGGTCTAAATGCGCTTATTTATCCCTACTGGTGCCATAATAATGATGAATTGATACCTACTATCTCCATACTTATGTGGATATAGTAGGTAGTCCCTATGGACAGTGGCATGGTGATCCGCAGGATCGAGGTGGACGGTTGGTACCGCGTCGCGCAAAAGGGCAGCCACGTGCAGTTCAAGCATCCGACCAAGCCCGGCAAGGCCACGGTCCCGCATCCCAAGAAGGATCTGCCTGTTGGAACGGTGAAAAGCATCGAGCGTCAGACCGGCGTGCGCCTACGCTGACGCAAGAGCAAGGAGCGCCGAATGTCGAAGTTCTACGTCGCGATCCTCGAGACCAACAGCGAGGGCGAGTTCTTCGTCACTGTGCCTGATTTGCCGGGTGTGAATGCCGCCGCTGGCACCCGGCTCGCGGCCCTGGAATTGGCCATCGAGTTCGCCAACGACTATGTGCGGGATCTGGTCGAGGAGGGACATGCAGTCCCGCCGGCGCGTGATCTCGCCGAGGTCGAGCACGATCCGGAGATGCGAGAGGTCGGCCGCGCCCTCATCCCTGTCGAGGTGCCCGGCAAATCGCTCAAGATTTCCTTGTCGATCGACCAGGCGCTGCTCACGCGCGCCGATCGCGCTGCAGCGCGGGTCGGCCTCACCCGCTCGGGCTTCTTTGCGGCCGCCGTCGAAGAGAAGATTCGCGAATCCGCTCCGAGCAGCCGTGAGCGCCGGCTGTCGCCCACCGGTTTTGCCTCCACCAGGGAAGAGTTCGTGCCGCGCATCGTCGCCGCCGAGCAGGCGCGCACCTTCGGCTACGTCCATTATCCGGCCGAATTCGTTCCCGCCCGGCATGTCGGCGGAGGCGGGGCGGCGAGCGACATCCATGTCGTGCCAAATCCAAAAGGCGGTTGGGACATCGTCAGCGGCAAGGAAGTCGTGAGCCACGCTCCACCTCCCGGGGGCAAGGGGCGGCGGCGCCGTGCAGGCCCGCGCAAGCGCACCTGAATCCGCGAAGGGTGCTAAGCTGCTTTCATGACATCGGACGATCCGTATCGACGCCTGGGCGTGCGCCGACGCATCAATGCCGCTGGCGCGTTGACGCGGCTGGGCGGCGCCGTCATGGCGCCGGAGGTCGTCGAAGCGATGGCCGCTGCCTCGCGCGCCTCGGTCGATATCGGGGAACTGCAGGATGCCGCCAGCGCCCGTATCGCTGAAGCGACCGGAGCGGAGGCCGGGCTGGTCACGACCGGTGCGGCGGCGGCGCTCACCTTGGCGGCGGCGGCATCGATCGCACGATGGGACGTTGCGAAGATGGCGGCCTTGCCTCACGCGGACGCCTTCCCGCGTGACATCCTCATCGCGCGCACGCATCGCACCGGCTACGCGCATGCCCTGGCCGCGTCGGGTGCGCGGCTGATCGACATCGGCCACAACGATCGCGGCACCGGCGCCGGCGTGCGCGGCCTGGAGGCGTGGGAGATCGAGGCGGCGCTGTCGCCGTCGGTGGTCGCCATGGCCTTCTCGGCCAATGCCACGAGCCTCGCCGATCTGCCGACCGCGGTTGCGGCGTGCCGTGCCGCCAGTATTCCGGTGATCGTCGATGCAGCAGCCCAACTGCCGCCGAAGGAGAACTTGAAGCGTTTCATCGCCATGGGTGCCGATCTCGTGGCCTTCTCCGGTGGCAAGGCGCTGGGCGGGCCGCAGGCCTCGGGCATCCTGGCAGGCAAACGTGATCTCGTGGCCTCGGCGCTGCTGCAGCAGCTCGACATGGACGTGGCGCCCGAGACCTGGACGCCGCCCAAGCTGGTCGATCGCGCCAATCTGCGCGGCGTGCCGCATCACGGCATCGGTCGCGGCTTCAAGGCGGGCAAGGAGGAGATCGTCGGTTTGCTGACGGCGCTCGATCGCTTCGTGAAGGCCGACGATGCGGCCGACAATGCGCGGCTCGAGGCGCGGCTCAGGGCGATCGCGGCCGAGCTGAGCGGCCACAAGGTGACCTTGGTGCCGGCATCGGTCACGGGCCGCGTGCCAGTGCTGGAGATCGCCGTGTCGGATGCACTGGGGCTCAGCGCCCACCTGCAGCGCGGCAATCCGCCGGTGCATCTGTCCGAGCGTCATTCGGCGCGCGGCGTGCTGACGCTCGATCCGCAGGTGTTGCTGCCTGAAGACGATGCCGCGCTTGCGGGGGCGCTGAAGATGGTGCTCAGGGCCGGAGGCTGAGCCTCCGACCCTGTCGCCGTCTGTCGATCAGGCGGCCTTCAGGATGCCGAGCTGCTGCAGCGCGGTCACACCGTCGTCCAGACCGATCTCTTCCTTGACCTTGCCGTTCTCGATGCGAAGCACGGTGGTGCCCGTAAACCGCATCTTCCGGCCGGACTTGGCCGGCAGCGAGCCGATCAGGAAGTCTCTGAAGGCCGGGCCGGTGTGCGTGCCGCCGCCCTTCCATTGGCCGACCACGTAGTCGCCTTCGGCGATGAGGTCGGCGGCGCCGCCGAACTCGAGGTCGGGAAACGCCTCGCGGAAGTCGATCATGAAGTTCTTCACGTCCTCGCGGCCGCGGCGCGGGGCGTGCAGGGAGTACTGCAGCAGGATGTCGGGGGCGGCGAGCTCGTCGACGACCTTGGGATTCCAGGGATTGCCCCAGAACTCGGTGAACCAGCGTCCAACGATGGCCTTGTTGTCCTGTTCCTTCGACATGGTGGGATCCTTCGGGTTGTTGTCGTCAGCGACACGACCCTAGGCTCCCGGCATCTCGCGCCGTTATCCGCCTGCTGATTGGTATTGTTCATGGTCTTCCGGACCGCGCGCGTCTCGCGCGCCTCATGAGCGCGCGAGACGCGCGCGGTCCGGAAGAGTCTGAATCACTCGACTGAGGTGACGCCCTCGTCGCGGTAGGCCCAGCATTGGTCCGGCGGCAGGGTGAGGGGAAGCTCGCCGTTGTCGTGGCGTGCTGCCGTGCCCAGTTCGAGCGCTTCGAGGCGTTGCCCGCCCAGCTCGACGTCGTACACGGTCTGCATGCCCTGATAGCGGCGCTCGATCACGCGGCCGGAGAAGGCATTGGCCGGACCCTTTTCGCCCAGGCGCACGTTCTCGGCGCGCAGAGCCACGCGCGCCCTGTCGCCGACGGCGAGCGGCTGCGGCGTCCACGCTTCGATACGGCCGGCGGCGCCGAGGTCGATGGTCGCCTTGTCGCCGCTGCGCGCCAGGACCTTGCCTAAAAGGACGTTGGAGGCGCCGGTGAAGTTGGCGACGAAGGAATCGGCCGGGCGATTATAGATCTCTGCCGGCGGCGCCATCTGCAGCAGCTTGCCGTCCTTCATCACGCCGATGCGGTCGCCCAGCACCACGGCCTCGGACTGATCGTGGGTGACGTAGAGCCCGGTCATGCCGGTCTGTTTCAGGATGCGCCGCAGCTCGTCTCGCAGACGGATGCGCAGCTTGGCGTCGAGGTTGCTGAGCGGCTCGTCGAGCAGCAGGAGCTGCGGGCGATAGACCAGGCTTCTTGCCAGCGCGACGCGCTGCATCTGGCCGCCCGACAACGACGTCACCGGCCGCTCGGCGTAGTCGCCGAGGCCCACCAGCTCCAGGGTCTCGTTGACCATGGCGTTGATGTCGCCGCCGGCGCCGTTGCGGCGCCTGTGCTTCAGCGGATAGGCCACGTTCTGGCGCACCGTCATGTGCGGCCACACGGCGTAGGACTGGAATACCATGCCGATGTCGCGCTCGCGCGGGCTGACCAGAAGGCCGCGTTGCGGCTCGGAGACGACGCGGTCACCGATCGAGATGCGACCGCCCGTCGGATGTTCCAGACCCGCCACGCAGCGCAAGGTCGTGGTCTTGCCGCAGCCCGAGGGGCCCAGCAACACCACGATCTCGCCCGCCGGCACGTCGAAGCTGACGCCGTCCACGGCGGGCTTGCCCGTCGCGAACCGCTTGACCAGGTCCTCGATGAGAAGCGCGCTGGTCACTGACGGTAGCCGTAGGTCTTGTTCCACTGCTCGAGCCAGGGCTCACGCAGCTTCTCGAACTGGTCGTAGTTCGGCACCCAGACCTTGATCACCTTGGGATCCCAGCCCTTGGGGAAGGAGGGCGGCTCCTTGAGCGAGGTGATGTTGCCGAGCTTGGCGATCTGGAAGGCCTGGCCTTCCTTGCTCAGCCGCCAGTTCATGAACAGCTTGGCAGCGTTGGGGTTCTTCGACGACTTGGGAATGCCGTCGGCGTAGGGGATGATCGGCACGCCCTCGGGTGCGAAGATCGCCTCGGCGGGCGCGCCTTCGACGATCTTGGTGTAGATGATGTTGTAGAGCAGGGGCGCGATCGAGACCTCGCCGCGCACCAGCGAATCCGACAGCGGCGCGCCCGACGGATACAGGCCGATGCCGAGCGCGGCCTGCTTGGCCCAATAGTCCTCGCCCAGCACCTGGCGCTCGAACATGACGCGCGTCCAGGTCGTGCCGCCCGAGGGGCCGACCACTTGGCCGATCTGCTTGCCCTTGTATTCGGGCTTGGTGAGATCCATCCAGGTCTTGGGTGCGTTCTTCACCAGCTGGGTGTTGTAGGCGATCGCCCAGCCCAGCGTGACGCCGGGCCACAGCTTGGGCGAGACCAGGGCGTCGGGCCGGTAGTCGGCGGCGTTGGGCGGCGTGTAGTCCTGGAACAGGTCGATCAGCGCCAGCATCAGGCCGCGATCGGAGTGGTCGATGACGTCGGCTGCGAGCTTGTCGGCCGCCGCCTCGGTCTTGATGCGGGTGATGAGCTGGCCGCCCGGGGCGCGCACCATCGACACCTTGATCTTGGGGAAGGTCTTGTTGAACTCCTTGATGACCTCCTGCTCGACCTCGGCGAAGTTCGCGGTGTAATAGGTGAGCCCGCCTTCCTTCTCGGCGGCCGCGATCAGTTCCCTGGAGCCGAACTTCTCCTGCTGCGCCATCGCCGGCAGGCTGCCAGTTAAGGTACCAGTCAGGATGCCAGCCGTTCCGAGCACGGCGGTCTTGGTGAAGGTGCGTCTTTTCATCGGTCGGTTCCTCCGGATCTGATTGTTCAGTTGAATCGGGTGTTCTGGGTGGTCTCGCGCGAGATCCATGTCGTCAGTCCCAGCAGCACGCCGAGTATTGCCGTCTGCACCAGGCTGAACGCCGCGGTCTTGCCGGTGTTCCCGCCCTCGTAATAGTCGAGCAGCAGCACGGCCATCACGGTCGTGTCGCTGGTGTAGAGGAAGAGCGAGGAGCCCAGCTCGCGGATCGCCAGCACGAACAGCAAGGTCATCGATGCCACGACGCCGGGCCTGGCAAGCGGCAGCACGATGGTGCGGATGGTGCCCAGAAGGCCGCGACCGCAGATCCAGGCGGCCTCTTCGAGCTCCTTGTGGATTTGCATGAACGAGGTCGACAGCGCCTTCACCGTGTCGGGCATGAAGCGCGCGACGAAGGCCAACGCCAGGATCCAGATCGTGCCGTAGAGCCCGCCGGGCAGGCCGATCCACGCCCACAGGTAGGCGACGCCCACGACCAAGCCTGGGATGGCGACGGGCAGGGTGGCCAGAAGGTCGATCGAGCGGCGGCCGCCGACGGTGGTGCGGTTCACCGTGTAGCCGATGGCGAAGGCGAGCGCGCCGCCGACCACGGCGGTGATGACGCCGACCTTCAGCGTGTTCCAGATCGACAGCATG
>JAKFVH010000059.1 GCA_021732285.1 Reyranella sp.
CGGAAGACGATCGGGCTCGTCATCTGGCCGCCCGACATGTAGTGCGTCTTGGCCGCCGAGTTGATGATCTGGTCCATCGCCTGCATGGCGAAGTTGAAGGTCATGAACTCGACGATCGGCTTCAGCCCGCCGAACGCCGCGCCGACGCCGAGGCCGGCAAAGCCGTGCTCGGTGATCGGCGTGTCGATCACGCGCTTGGCGCCGAACTCTTCCAGCAGGCCCTGGCTCACCTTGTAGGCGCCCTGGTACTGCGCGACCTCCTCGCCCATCAGGAAGATGCTCTCATCCCGGCGCATCTCCTCGGCCATGGCGTCGCGCAAGGCCTCGCGCACCGTCATGTGCACGGTCTTGCCGTTCCATTCCGGCTCGGCGGCCGGCGCGGCTGCGGCGGGAGCAGCCGGCGCCGCGGTCTTTGCGACAGCCGGCGCTTCGGCCTTTGGTGCCTCGGCCGCGGGTGCCGCGGCGGCAGGCGCCGCCTTGGCCGCATCGGCGACGCTTTCGCCTTCAGCGGCGAGGATGAGGATCGGCGTGTTGACCTTCACGCCCTCGACGCCTTCCTCGATCAGGATCTGGGCGACCGTGCCTTCATCGACCGCCTCGACTTCCATCGTCGCCTTGTCGGTCTCGATCTCGCAGATCACCTGACCTGATTTCACCGCGTCGCCGACCTTCACATGCCACTTGGCCAGCTTGCCCTCGGTCATCGTCGGCGAGAGGGCTGGCATCAAAACCGGAATTGACATCTATCAGGCTCCGACCAGCACGTCGGTCCACAGCTCGGCGGGATCGGGCTCGGGACTGTGTTGAGCGAACTCCGCGGCGTCGTTCACGATCTTGCGAATGTCGGCATCGACTGCCTTGAGGGCGGATTCGTCGGTCATCTTCTCATCCAGCAGAATCTTGCGCACATGGTCGATCGGATCGCGCTCGTTGCGATACTTGTCGACCTCTTCCTTGGTCCGGTACTTGGCGGGATCGCTCATCGAATGGCCGCGATAGCGGTAGGTCTGCATCTCGAGGATGTAGGGGCCTTCGCCGTTGCGGGCATGTTCGACGGCCTTCTCGCCGGCCGCCTTCACCGCCACGACGTCCATGCCGTCGACCCGCTCGCCGGGAATGCCGAAGGACTCGCCGTGGCGATAGAGCTCGGTGATGGCCGAGGCGCGCTCGACCGAGGTGCCCATGCCGTAGCGGTTGTTCTCGATGATGTAGATGGCCGGCAGCTTCCAGAGGGCCGCCATGTTCATGGCCTCGTAGACCTGGCCCTGATTGGCGCTGCCGTCGCCGAAATAGGTCAGCGAGACGTTCTTGTTGCCGTTGTACTTGTGGGCGAAGGCCAGCCCCGTGCCGATCGGCACCTGGGCGCCGACGATGCCGTGGCCGCCGTAAAAGCTCTTCTCGCGGCTGAACATGTGCATGGAGCCGCCCTTGCCCTTGGAATAGCCGCTGGCCCGGCCGGTCAGCTCGGCCATCACGCCCTTGGGGTCCATGCCGCAGGCCAGCATGTGGCCGTGGTCGCGGTAGGAGGTGATGATCGCGTCCTTGTCGATGACCGTCGACTGCATGCCGACGACGACGGCTTCCTGGCCGATATAGAGATGGCAGAAGCCGCCGATCAGGCCCATGCCGTAGAGCTGGCCGGCGCGCTCCTCGAAGCGGCGGATCAGCAGCATGTCGTGATAGAAGGATTTCAACTGGTCGGCGGTGACGCTGTTGTCGCCGACTCCCGGGGGCTTGGTCGATGCCGTCGGTCTTACGGGAGAAGACTCGACCTTCGGCTTCGTGGCCGGTTTCGCCATTGATTTCCCCTCCGCTAGCGCAGCTTCCGATCCGAGGGAGCCGCTTGCGGCTCCCTCGGATCGGAAATGCGTGTCTCCGACATCACCACTAGAGGCGCTTTTCGTCCGGCTGATTTTCAGCCGGACGAAAAGCGCTTCAATCCCGTTGCCGCTTATAGCATCGCTCGGAGCGATGTGGTTGATCCAGCAGCAAAAAGCCAGCCGACTGAGCGTGCGGCGCAGCATTTGAGAGATTGTTTGCAAGGGCCCCTTTGCACCGGACAGTTTGTTTCAGGCGGCCGCGAGGCGAACCTGATCAACGCGTCACCGATGACGCGAATCAACGCGTCGGCGTGAAGATGACGATGTCGTCCTTGCGCGAGAAATTCAGCAGCACGCGCGCTCGTTCATCGAGCATGTCGGGGTCGAGGCTCTGGTTGCGCAGCGCAGCGACGCGCCGCTCCCAGATCTTCCGTGTCGTCTCGGCCTCGGCGAGGTTCTGCTCGGCAACCAGCACTTCGCGCTGCAGATTGACCATGGCGAGCAGCCCGCGATCACCGTTCACCAGGTGATAGCCGAAGTACCCGAACACCGTGGCGAAGATGATCGGGGCCAGAATCTGACGTGGCCGCAACAACATATACGAACTTCCTGACACCATAAGGCAACATATGGTGTTGAGAAGTCAAGATTTTTCGGGATTTGGGGCCTCGAAACCCGCTCCCCTCATGCTGAGGAGCGCGCGAAGCGCGCGTCTCGAAGCATGGCCTCAGACGAGGTGCGCGTTGCCATCCTTCGAGACGGCGCTGCGCGCCTTCTCAGGATGAGGTTGGCCGAGTATCCAGGCCAATCCTTACCCGCCTGTTGTGCCGTCCCTTGTTGTCGATCTTGAGGATGCGGATGGGCGGCGACTGGCCGGTCGAGGCGAGATGCGTGCCGCCGCAGGCCTGGCGATCGAGGCCGACGATCTCGACGATGCGTATCTTGCCGTCGGGCGTCGGCGGCGGCGCGACGGAGCGGCTGCGGATCAGGCCGTGCTCGGCCTGGGCCTCGTGCATCGGCACGTAGGCGAAGTTCACCGGGATGTCCTGGCGGATGAGGTCGTTGATCGGGCCTTCGAGTGCCCGCAAGCGATCGCTGTCGGCGCCCGGCACGTCGAAGTCCATGCGCGCCGTGCCGTCGTCGGCCATCTGAACGCCGGTGACCAGCGCACCGTCGAAGGCCTGGAAGACCAGAGCATTGAGAATATGCGTGTCGGTGTGGATCTGGCGCATCATGCGCCGGAAGTCGGGATCGACCGCCGCCTCGACGGCGCCCGCGACTTCACCCTGGCCGTCGAGCAGGTGCCACAGCTTGCCGGCGGAGACCTCGAAGCCCAAAACCTTCGCCTCGCCGCCTCGCCAGCGAATGACGCCGCGATCGGCGAGTTGCCCTCCCCCGCCGGGATAGAACGGTGTCTGGGCCAGCGCGACCTTGCCGGGCCGTGCGTCGGCCACGTCGGTCTGAACAGTCAGGGTCTCGGGTTGCTCGTGACAAAAGAGGTGCATGCGGCCTCATAGGCCGCCCGCCGTCCACGGTATTGGCGAAAATTGTCAGGCCGCAGCGGCGGCGCGCGCGAATTGAGTCGGCGTAATGCCGTAGCAGCGCTTGAAATGCTTGTTGAGCGCGCTCTGGTCATAAAAGCCGACGCCGGTCGCGACGTCGGCCAGCACCGGTGCATGCCGCAGGCGGCGACACGCCATGTTCAGCCGGACCTGCGTCAGGTAGGCGTGCGGCGTCAGGCCGACCGTGCGTTTGAACAGACCGATGAGCTGGAAGGTCGTCAGCCCGACCTCGGCCGCCAGCTCTTCCAGGCGCAGCTCGGAGGCATGGTCGGCGTGCATGCGATCCTTCACGCGCGCCAGGAGCTGCCGGTCGATCGGCGCTGCCGGGATGCGGTTCCGACCGCCGCCGTGGCGCTGAAACAGCCGGCCGAAGCTGCCGACCAGCAGTTCGCGCTCGCGAAACACGTCGCGGCCCTCTTCGATGGCGTAATGCATCGCCATGAAGGCCTCGATCAGGTCGCGGTCGGTGAAGATGTTGTGCGTGAAGTACGGCACCCGTTCGATGCCGAGTCCGGCCGCAAGCTGGTCGAGCGCGGCCTGTGTCAGGTACATCGAGCGGTACTGCCAGCGCTCGCTCCAGCCCATCCAGCCGGCGTGCGGCTCTGCGGGATTGAAGACGAACAACGTCGAGGGCGTTGCCTCCTCGACCTGGCCGCGGCTCTTGACCACCGAGCCGCCGTTCTCGGTCACGGCGACGACCAGCGCCTCGTGGATATGCGGCGGATATTCGTGGGTCGTGAAGTCGGCGCGCATCAGGCTGAGGCCGGTGAGATGCCGGTCCCACCAGTACTCCGTCGAATTCTTGGGATCGCTGCGCGCCACGCCTGAAAATACCCGGCCCGGCCAATTTTAGCCAATACCGGCCATCGCTCCGCCCCTAGCCTGCGACCATGTTGACCGAAGGCCAGCGGCAGATCCGCGACATGGCCCGCCAGTTCGCGGCCCGGGAACTGGCGCCGACGGCTGCCGAACGAGACCGTGTCCCGCGCTTCCCGCGCGAAGCCTTCGCACGCATGGGTGAGCTCGGCATGCTGGGCATGACCGTGCCGGCGGAGTTCGACGGCGCCGGCACCGACTATGTCTCCTATGCGCTCGCCGTCATGGAGATCGCGGCGGCAGACGGCGCCTCGTCGACCGCCTTCCAAGTGCACAACTCGCTGGTCTGCCTGCCGATCCTGCGCCACGGCACGCCACAACAGAAGGAACGCTTCCTGCGTCCCCTCGCCCGCGGCGAGCTTTTAGGCGCTTTCTGCCTCACCGAACCGGGTGCCGGCTCGGACGCCGCGGCGATCACGACTCGCGCCGAGCGCGTCGGCAACAAGTTCGTGCTGAACGGCGCCAAGCAGTTCAGCACCTCGGGCCGCAGCGCCGACATCGCGCTGGTCTTCGCGGTGACGGACCCGGCGGCCGGCAAGCAGGGCATTTCGGCGTTCATCATTCCGACGAAGACGCCCGGCTACACCGTGGCACGCGTCGAGCACGCGATGGGCCAACGCTCCTCGGATCATTGCCACGTCGTGTTCGACAATTGCGAGATCCTGCCCGAGCAGATGCTGGGCGAGGAAGGCGAAGGCCTCAGGATCGCGCTGGGCAACCCCGAAGGCGGCCGCATCGGTGTGGCGGCGCAGTCGGTCGGCATGGCACGCGCCGCCTACGACGCCGCCCTCGCCTACGCCAAGGAGCGCCGCACCTTCGGCAAGGCGATCATCGAGCATCAGGCGGTCGCCTTCCGGCTGGCCGACATGGCGACGTCGCTGCAGGCGGCGGAACTGATGGTGTTGAACGCCGCGTGCCTGCGCGATGAGGGCCGGCCCTGCCTCAAGGAGGCGTCGATGGCCAAGCTGTTCGCCTCGGAGATGGCCGAGAAGGTCTGCTCGGCCGCCATCCAGATCCATGGCGGCTACGGCTACCTCAACGACTTCCCGGTCGAGCGCATCTATCGCGACGTGCGCGTCACCACGATCTACGAGGGCACGTCCGATATCCAACGGCTGGTGATCGGCCGCCAGCTCGCCAGCGAGGCCCACTTCGAAAGAGTGACATGATCGCCCGCCTGTGGCGCGGCCGCGCCGCCGATGCCGCGAAGGCCGATGCCTATGTCCGGCACTTCACCGACACCTTCACGGCAGAGCTCGAGGGCCTCGCAGGCAATCGCGGCGCCGGGTTGCTGCGCCGAGAGATCGATGGCCACACCGAGTTCGTCGCCCTGACACTGTGGCAATCGCGCGAGGCGATCGAAGCCTTCACCGGTCCCGACATTTCCAAGTCGGTGGTCGAGCCGGAGGCGCGCGCGGTGCTGTCCGCGTTCGACGACTTCGCCACCCACTACGAGGTGGCATTCAAGTCGGAGCAGCCCTAAAGCACAATCCGTCCAGCTGAAATCAGCTGGACGGATTGTGCCCGCTGCAACACGCATCACCGGTGCGCGCGAATCCGATCAGATGGAACCGCGAGCGGTTCCATCTGATCGGATTCCGCTCTAGCGGCCGCGCAGGATCGACGTGCCGGCGTAGCGCGCCTGCGGACCGAGTTGCTCTTCGATGCGCAGGAGCTGGTTGTACTTGGCCAGGCGATCGGAGCGCGACAGCGAGCCGGTCTTGATCTGGCCGCAGCCGGTGGCGACGGCCAGATCGGCGATGGTCGAATCCTCGGTCTCGCCCGAGCGGTGCGACATCACCGCGCCGTACGAGGCGTGGCGCGCCATCGTCACGGCTTCCATCGTCTCGGTGAGCGTGCCGATCTGGTTGACCTTGACCAGGATGGCGTTGGCGAGCCCGTCCTTGATGCCCTGGGCGAGCCGCTTGGGGTTGGTGACGAAGAGGTCGTCGCCCACGAGCTGGATCCTCTTGCCGAGCTTGTCGGTGATCGCCTTCCAGCCGGCCATGTCGTCCTCGGCCATGCCGTCCTCGATCGACACGATCGGATAGCGCTTCACCAAGTCGGCGTAGTACTCGACCATGCCCGCCTGATCGAGCGACTTCTTCTCGCCCTCGAGTTCGTACTTGCCCTTCCTGAAGAACTCGGTCGAGGCCGGATCGAGCGCCAGCATGATGTCCTCGCCGGGCTTGTAGCCCGCCTGCTCGATCGACTTCATGATGAAGCCCAGCGCCTCGTCGGCCGAGGCGAGGTTGGGCGCGAATCCGCCCTCGTCGCCAACATTGGTGTTGTGGCCGGCGTCGTGCAACTGGCTCTTCAGGGCGTGGAAGACCTCGGAGCCCATGCGCAGCGCCTCGGCGAAGCGGTCGGCCTTGACCGGCATGATCATGAATTCCTGGATGTCGATCGGATTGTCGGCGTGAACGCCGCCGTTGATGATGTTCATCATCGGCACCGGCAGGATCGAGGCCTGGCTGCCGCCGACATAGCGGTAGAGCGGCAGGTCGGCGTTCATCGCGGCGGCCTTGGCGACGGCCAGCGACACGCCGAGGATGGCGTTGGCGCCGATGCGGCCCTTGTTGGGCGTGCCGTCGAGCTCGATCAGGGCGCGGTCGATCTTGATCTGCTCGCGCGCATCGAGGCCTGCCAGCAGGTCCATGATCTCGGCATTGACGGCGGCGACCGCCTTCAGCACGCCCTTGCCGCCGTAGCGCTTCTTGTCGCCGTCGCGCAGCTCGACCGCCTCGTGCGCGCCCGTCGAGGCGCCCGACGGCACGGCCGCCCGGCCCATGGCGCCGCTGTCGAGTTCGACTTCGACCTCGACCGTGGGATTGCCGCGGCTATCGAGGATTTCGCGGGCGCGGACGTCGGCAATGACACTCATCGGGCTAAAACTCCTTCTTGGCGCGGCTTGTCTAGCGGCCGAGCCGGGGAGGAGCAAGTGACCTCGCCGTCATCCCGAGCGGAGCCGAGCGCAGCGAGGCGTAGCGGAGCGCAGCGAGGCGTAGCGGAGGGACCTGCTCTGCCGATGCATCGACAAGAGGAGGTCCCTCGACTACGCCGCCCGTTGGGCGGCTCCGCTCGGGATGACGGTGGGCGGTGGTTAACGCCAGGCGCTCTTGAGCGACTGGTCGGTCTTCCATTTCTCGACGTCGGCGACATCGTCGCAGGAGAAGACCTTCGGGTCCTTGCGCGGCGTGCCTTCGACCCAGGCGAAGACCAGGCACTGCGACTGGTTGCTGGCGCCCTTCTTGGTCTCGAGCAGGACCTCGCTTGCCACCGCGGCGCCGGCTTTGACGTCGCCGTAGTCGTCGATCACCGGGGCGATCTCGCCGACCGTGCGGCCGGCGGCCTTGGTGTCGGCATACCATTTGGCGAAGCCCGCGAACTGATCGCCCGCCACGCCCTTGCCGTCGGCCGCGACGTAGGCCTTGAGGTCGCGGATCAGCGACTGTGTCGCCGCCTCGGCCTTGGGTTCCGCCGCCTTGCGCCGTTCGGCCAGGCGCGCCTGCAGGTCCTTCAGCGCATCGGCGTTGGATTTCGTTGGCGGCTGCAACGGCGTCGGGGTCGCGGGCGCGGTCGCCGTCTGCGTCGAGGGATCGACGCGCCGGATCGGCGTGCGCGCGGCCTCGGCGTTGAGCTGCTGCGCTTCCTGCGGCGTCAGCTTGCCGACCGGGTTGGTGCCGCGGCCCTTCTGCCAGTCCTGGATCGCCTTGACCGTGGCGTCGGATTGCAGGTTGCCGTCGATCGGGCCGTTGTACTTGTCGAGGGTGCGCAGCGATTCCTGGATCTTCCGGCGATCGGGGTCGGGGCTCTGCAGCACGGTCGTGTAGTCGGGCGCCGGCGCGGTTGGCCGGGTCGTCGCGTGGCCACCACCACCACCGCCGCCGCTGGCGGCAGGAGGCGCTTGGGCGGCGGTCCCTCCTCCGCCACCGCCTCCACCACCGCTGCAGGCCGCGGGATTCTGGAAGCAGCGTTCGACCTCGCCGGCGCTCTGGGCCAGCGAGACCGCGGGAGCGAAGGCGACAATGGCGAGGACGGCCAGAATGCGCATGTCAGATACCGCCATAGAGGCCACCGGCGAGCTGGGCCGGCAGGCCGATCACCATCGACACGGGTTGCCCCTGTCCGGTGTGGCCGCGGGCGATGATGTGGTCGTTGGGTGAGCCTGTCTTGCTCTGGTAAGTGCCGTTGCTGCCGAACTTGCCGCCGAAGCACGACATCGAAAAGCGGCCGTTGGCCGGCCCGTCGTTGGTGAAGGTGCCTTCGCAGACCCGCTCGCCGCGCGGATTGTCGACGCTGAAGGTGACCGAGCGGTCGCGGCCGATCAGGGCGCCGTAGCGGGCCAGGCCGTTGAGGCGGGCAACGTTGCCGGTCGGGTCGCGATAGAAGATCGACACCGGACCGTAGGACTCGGTCGGCAGCGTGTTGCGCGGCACGACATAGTGCTCATCGCTGATCACCACCTGGCAGCGGCAATCGACGCTGTAATTCTCGCCCAGCGGCCCCAGCTCGGCGAGCTTGCGGTTGCAGTTCGAGACCGCGAGCTGCTGGACCTCGCTCTCGCTCATCTGCCCCTTCGAGTAGGAGTCGGCATAGACGAAAGCGCACTGCCGCGGCATGGGCACGGCCACCACCTTGTGGCTGGCGGCGTTGGTCTCGGTGTTCTCCCAGTAGCGCTGGGCCATCTCCGGAAAGCGCAGGAAGATCGCATCGCGGCGCTCGGCCTTGCCCTGGGATTGCGCAGCAGTCTGCGCCATCGCGGCCGGGGCCAGCGCGACGGTGGCGAGGAGGAATAGCCCGAGAATGCGATTCATGACCGGTGATTCCAGCCGAAGAACATGACCGAAATACGTCCTGAGGAAGGACTTCCTCCCCAGCTTCGCTGGGGAGGTGTCGCCGTCTTACGGCGACGGAGGGGTCAGAAGCAACGCACTGTGGCCCTTGACCCCTCCGCCCGCTAAGCGGGCACCTCCCCTTCGCCGACTCGGCGAAGGGGAGGCACGATGGCTAAACCAGCCGGCTCTGCGCCTTGGCCGCCCCGATGAAGGACGAGAACAGCGGATGGGGCGCGAACGGCCGGGATTTCAGCTCCGGATGGTATTGGACGCCGATGAACCAGGGGTGGCCCGGAATCTCGACGATCTCGGGCAGGATGCCGTCGGGCGACATGCCGGAGAAGCGCAGGCCGACCTGCTCCAGCCGGTCCTTGTAGTTGACGTTGACCTCGTAGCGGTGGCGATGGCGCTCGCTGATCACGTCGGCGCCGTAGATCTCGTGCACCTTGGTGCCGGGCCGCAGATGGGCGGGATAGGCGCCGAGCCGCATGGTGCCGCCCAAGTCGCCGTTGGCGGCGCGCTTCTCGAGCTGGTTGCCCTTGATCCATTCGGTCATCAGGCCGACCACGGCATGCTCACAGGGGCCGAACTCGGTCGACGAGGCGCCTTCCAGGCCGAGCAGGTTGCGGGCGGCCTCGATCACCGCCATCTGCATGCCGAAACAGATGCCGAGGAACGGCACGTTGCGCTCACGGGCGAACTGCACCGCATGGATCTTGCCCTCGGTGCCGCGCTCGCCGAAGCCGCCCGGCACCAGGATGCCGTGCACGTGCTCGAGATGGCTGACCGCGTCGTCGCGCTCGAAGATCTCGGAGTCCATCCACTCCAAACCGACCTTCACGTTGCTGCCGAAGCCGCCATGGGCCAGCGCCTCGGAGAGCGACTTGTAGGCGTCGAGCAGCACTGTGTACTTGCCGACCACGGCGATGGTGACCTTGCCCTCGGGTTCGCGCACTGAGCGCACCACGCCGCGCCAGCGCTCGAGGTTGGGCTCCTTGTCCGCCTCCAGGCCGAAGTAACGGCAGACTTCGGCATCGAAGCCCTGCTCATGGTAGGCGATCGGCACCTGGTAGATGGTGTCGACGTCGCGCGCCTCGATGACGCGCTCCTGCTTGACGTTGCAGAACAGCGCGATCTTGCGCCGCTCGTTGGCCGGGATCTCCTTGTCACCGGAGCGGCAGACCAGCAGGTCGGGCTGGATACCGACGCTCAAAAGCTCCTTCACCGAGTGCTGGGTCGGCTTGGTTTTTAGCTCGCCCGCCGTCGGCACCCAGGGCAGCAGCGTCAGGTGTACGAACATCGTGCGTTCGCGGCCGAGCTCGTTGCCGAGCTGGCGGATGGCTTCGAGGAACGGCAGGCCTTCGATGTCGCCGACCGTGCCGCCGATCTCGACCAGCACGAAGTCCTCGTGCTCGGTATCGGCAACGATGAATTCACGGATGGCGTCGGTGATGTGCGGGATCACCTGGACCGTGGCGCCGAGATATTCGCCGCGCCGCTCCTTGGCGATCACCGTCGAATAGATGCGGCCGGTCGTGACGTTGTCGCTCTGGCGGGCGTCGACGCCGGTGAAGCGCTCGTAGTGGCCGAGATCGAGGTCGGATTCCGCACCGTCGTCGGTGACGAAGACCTCGCCGTGCTGATACGGGCTCATCGTGCCTGGATCGACGTTCAAATAGGGGTCGAGCTTGCGCAGCCGCACGCGATAGCCACGCGTCTGCAGCAGCGCGCCCAGCGCCGCCGATGAAAGACCCTTACCCAGCGAGGAAACCACGCCGCCCGTTATGAAGATAAAGCGCGTCATGGGCTTACAGCATACAAAACGTTGCGGCGCGCGGCCATGGGGATATTCCTCCTTCGCTCCTAACGGAGCTACGGAGGACAAGCCCTCCTGCAGGGCCCTTGGCCTCCGAAGCCTTGGCGGAGGAGGCTTGGCGAAGGAGGCTAGCGGGTGGGCGCGGAGGGCGCCGCTGGAGCGGCAGGCGTCGCGGGCGCTGGAGCCGCACCACCGGTCGCAGGCGTACCCGGCGCGGTCGGCGATGCCGGCACGCGATCCATGATCGAGCGCGTATTACGCTGCGTGTCGGTCATGCTCCAGGCCATCACCAGGCTGAGAAAGAAGAAGCAGCCGGCGAAAATCGCCGTCATGCGCGACAGCACGTTGGCCTGGCCGCGCACGGAGAACAGCGCGTCGGTGCGGCCCATGCCCAGGCCGCCGCCTTCACTGCGCTGGAGCAGGATGACAACGATCATCGCGACGGTGACGCCGACAAAGATGATCAGCAACACCAGCCGCCAATCGTGTAAAAAGCCTCGAACCGCGTCCATTTCGTCCAGCGCCTAGATGGGGATGCCCGGTTTGTTCGCCAAGCGGGGGCTTCTAGCCGCTTTAGGCCGCCTTGGCGATAGCCAAAAATTCGTCGGCCTTGAGGCTGGCGCCGCCGATCAGGGCGCCGTCGACGTCGCCCGCCGCCAGCAGTTCGGCGGCATTGCTGCCCTTCACCGAGCCGCCATATAGAAGTCGGACCTGGGCCGCCTCGCCGGTCAGCCCGCCCAGCACCTTGCGAATGTGCGCGTGGGCTGCGGCGACCTCGGGCGTGGTCGGGGTCTTGCCAGTGCCGATCGCCCAGACCGGCTCATAGGCCACGACCAGGTTGGCCGAGGTCGCGCCCGCCGGCACGCTGCCCTTGAGCTGGGTCTCCAGCACCGCCAGCGTCTTGCCGGCCTCACGCTCCGCCAGGGTCTCGCCGATGCAGACGATGGGCACCAACCCGGCCCGCCACGCCGCCTCGGCCTTGGCCCGCACGATCGCGTCGGTCTCGCCGCAGTCGGCACGCCGCTCGGAGTGGCCGACGATTACATAAGTGGCGCCGCAGTCGCGCAGCATCTCGGCCGCCACTTCGCCGGTGTGAGCGCCGCTCGGCTTGGCATGGCAGTTTTCGCCGCCGACCAGCACGCCGCTTCCCTTGACGGCATCGGCCACCGCGAGGACCAGCGTGGCCGGCGGACAGACCAGCACGTCGCGATCGTTCCAGCCGGCCTGCTTCGCGCCATCGGCCACACCTCTGGCCAGAGCCAGACCATCGGCCCGAAGACCGTTCATCTTCCAGTTGCCGGCAATCAGCGGCCGCCTTGTTCGCGCCATGGAAATCCCCGAATTGTGCTCGCCGGCGTGTCTAGAGCGTTTTCCGATATTTTGGAACCGCAAGCGGTTCCAAAATGTCGGAAAAGCGCGCTCGCGAGGTCGGGGTTTCGACGGGCACATTCCGTTCGGCTAACGCCGAACGGAATGTGCTTAAGCAGGCCCGTTGGTTGCCTGCCACTGGGGCCGGTGGTAGGCATGCCCGCCAGTCAAAACCCCTTCGCCCATGGCGTGAAATCTCCGTGAATACGTTCCGCAAGTACGCTCGTTTCATCATCCTGTTCGTCCTGTTCGGCATGCTGATCGTCAGCTTCGCCTTCTGGGGCGTCGGCGACATGCTGCGCATGGGCGGCCGCACCGCCGAGGTCGCTCACATCGGTGGCACGAAGATTCCGATCTATGGCTGGGTCGGCGGTGCGTCGGTCTCGGTCAACGAGGTGAAGGACCAGTTCAACCGCCAGCTCGAGGGCATCCAGCGCCAGACCGGCCAGCGGCCGGAGCCCGAGCAGGCGCTGCGCTTTGGCCTGCATGTGCGCGCTCTCGAAGAAGTCATCCAGCGCGCCGTGCTCGACTATACCATCCAGCAGTTCGGCCTGGTGGTCAGCGACGCCGAGGTGCGCGCCGCGATCGCGCGCAATCCCGCCTTCGCCGGCACCGGCGGCTCGTTCGATCCCCTGCTCTTCCGCAACCGCCTGCAGAACGCGCGCATCAGCGAGCAGCAGTACATCGCCGACATGCGCCGCGAGATCGCGGCCAGCCAGCTGTTCGGCGCCGTGCGTCCCGACGGGCTCGCGCCCAAGTCGCTGCGCGACGACATCTTCAAGATGGAGGCCGAGCGGCGCGTTGCCGAGACGATCTACATACCCGACGCCATCATCGTCGATGTCCCGAAGCCCACGGCCGAGCAGCTCGCCGCCTTCTTCGAGGCCAACAAGACCAAGTTCCAGATCCCCGAGTTCCGTGCCTTCTCCTACGTGCTGCTGACGGCCGACGATGTCATGTCCCAGGTCGGCGTGACCGCCGACATGGTCAAGCAGGAGTACGACGCCCGCTCGGCTGAGTTCGGCACGGCTGAGAAGCGCGACGTCGACCAGGCGATGGCCGACAGCGAGGACAAGGCCAAGGCGATCATCGCCGCCGTCACGGGTGGCAAGACCCTGGAGGACGCCGCCAAGGACGTGCTGGGCAGCAGCGACGGCGTGATCAAGCTCGGCCCGGTGACCAAGAAGGACCTGCCGCCGGGGCCGCTGGCCGATGGCGTGTTCGGCCTGCCGGTCGGCGTCGGCCCGACGCCGATCCAGTCGCCGCTCGGCTGGCACATCGTGCGCATCAACAGCGTCACACCCGGCAAGGCCGTGCCGTTCGACGAGGTGAAGGAGAAGCTCGAGAAAGAGCTGCGCGCCCAGCTGGCGCCCGACCTTTTGATCAAGCAGGTCACCGACTTCGAGCGCATGCTGGCCAAGACGCAGTCGATGAAGTCTGCCGCCGAGGACCTCGCGCTCAAGATCAAGACCTACGACAACGTCGATGCGCGCGGCCAAGATGCCGAGGGCAAGCAGATCGTGATCGGCCCGGCCGCCAACGAGCTGGTGCAAGCAGCGTTTGCCACGCGCGAGAGCGCGGAGAGCGAGCTTCTGGAAACCCAGCGCGGCGAGTACTTCATCGTCCGCACCGATCGCATCACGCCCGCCCGCGTGCCCGCGCTCACCGAGGTCGAGGCCAAGGTCATCGAGGCCTGGCAGGCCGAGGAGCGCCGCAAGCTCGCCGACGCCAAGGTCAAGGCGGCGCTGGAGAAGGCCAATGCCAGCACCGGCTTCGACGCGCTCGCCAAGGAGCTTGGCCTGGAAATGCGCACGGCCAAAGCGGTCACGCGCTTCGAGGCCGACCAGGGCAACTACCTCACCCAGCCTGTGGTCCAGGAGCTGTTCAAGCTACAGGCCGGCAAGACCCAGTCGGTGCGCACCGCCGAAGGCAGCGTGCTGGTCCGCTTGAAGCAGATCGAGCCGGTCGACCTCGCCAAGGACAAGGACGCGATCGACCGCTTCGGCAAGCAGCTCGACGGCATGGTGGCCAACGATCTGATCCTGCAGCTGATCGCCGCCATGCGCACCAAGTACGGCGTGGTGGTCGACGAGGCGACGTTCGTCGCCGCCTTCAAGCCGCAGAACCAGCCATAGTCCGATGTCGATCTCGCCCGACTTCGACGCCTTTGCTCGCGTCTACGCATCCGGCAAGCCGCAGCTCGTCTCGACCAAGCTGGTCGCCGACCTGGAGACGCCGGTGTCGGCCTATCTCAAGCTGGCCGACGGCCGCGCCAACTCCTTCCTGCTGGAATCGGTCGAAGGCGGCTCGGTGCGCGGGCGCTATTCGATCATCGGCTTCAAGCCGGACGTGATCTGGCGCTGCCGCAAGGGCCAGGCCGAGATCAACCGCCGCGCCCGCAGCGATGTCCAGGCCTTCGAGAAGCTCGACGGCCGGCCGCTCGAGACGCTGCGCCAGCTGATCCGCGAATGCCAGATGGACCTGCCGCCCGGCCTGCCGCCGATGGCCTCCGGCCTGTTCGGCTTTTTAGGCTACGACATGGTCCGCGACATGGAGCGGCTGCCGGACAAGAACCCCGATCCGATCGGCCTGCCCGACGCGATCATGGTGCGGCCGACCATCATCTGCATCTTCGATCGCCTCGAGGACAACGTCACGCTGGTCACGCCGGCTTGGCCCGATGCCGGCGTCAGCCCACGGGCCGCCTACGAAGCGGCGCAGGAGCGGCTGGCCGACGCAGTGTCGGACTTCGAACGTGCCCTGCCCTTCCGCCGCGACAGCGCCAGCGAGCTCGACGAGTTGCCCGAGCCGCAGGCCAACATGTCGAAGGAAGACTTCAAGAAGATGGTCGCGACCTGCAAGGAGTACATCCGCGCGGGCGACGCCTTCCAGATCGTGCCCTCGCAGCGCTTCTCGCTGCCCTTCGAGCTGCCGCCGTTGTCGCTCTATCGGGCGCTGCGCCGCATCAACCCCTCGCCCTTCCTGATCTTCTTCGACTACGGCGACTTCTCGATCGTGGGCTCCAGCCCCGAGATCCTGGTGCGGCTGCGCGACAACATCGTCACCATTCGGCCATTGGCCGGCACCATCCGGCGCGGCGCCACGCCCGAGGAAGACAAGCAGCTCGCCGACAAGCTTCTAGCCGACCCCAAGGAACACGCCGAGCACCTGATGCTGCTCGATCTCGCCCGCAACGACGTGGGCCGCGTCGCCAAGATCGGCTCGGTGCGCGTCGTCGAGCAGTTCACCATCGAGAAGTACAGCCACCTCCAGCACATCTCGAGCCACGTCGAGGGCACGCTCGAGGACGGGCTGGACGCGATCGACGCGCTCAAGGCGGGCTTCCCCGCCGGCACGCTGTCGGGCGCGCCCAAGGTGCGCGCCATGGAGATCATCGATGAGGTCGAGCCGGTGCGCCGCGGCATCTATGCCGGCTGCGCCGGCTACTTCGCCGCCAACGGCTCGATGGATACCTGCATCATGCTGCGCACCGGCCTGGTGAAGGACAACACCATGTACGTCCAGGCCGGCGTCGGCGTCGTGGCCGATTCCGACCTCGAGGCCGAATACCAGGAGAGCGTGCTGAAGGCGCGCGGGCTGGTTCAAGCCGCCGAGGAGGCGGTGCGTTTCGCCAACGCCGGCCAGTGGAGCGCGGGCAACATCCGGCGCTAGCTGGGGGCGCGCGACTCCAGTCGCGCGTCTTTGCCTGCAACGAGAGATGATCGCGCCACTGGAGTGGCGCGCCCCCAGCGAGTTATCCCGGCCGCCGGGCAGCTCCGTCACATTGTTGAAACGCAACCGCAAGAGTTGCGCAATGGGTGAACGTTAACGACCGGGCGTGATCCCCGCCCCTAACGCCTTCCAGTCCGGCGTGTCCGTCCGCAGCGTCAGCAAGTCGTTCGGACAGACCAGGGTGCTGAGCGAGGTGTCGCTCGAGGTCGGGCCGCGAGAGTTCCTGACCCTGCTCGGCCCGTCCGGCTGCGGAAAATCCACACTCCTGCGCATCATCGCCGGCCTCGACCATGCCGACGAAGGGTCGATCGCGCTCGGCAACCAGGCGGTCGACGGCCTGCTGCCGCGCGAGCGCGACGTGGCGATGGTCTTCCAGTCCTACGCGCTCTACCCCTACATGACGGTGGCCGAGAACATCGGCCTGCCGCTGCTGATGCGTCGCACCCGGTCGTGGCAGCGCCTGCCGCTGATCCGCCGCCTGCACCCTGTCGCCCGCGCCGCCGCCGGCACGATCACCCGCGATGTGCGCCGCGCCGCCGAAGCGTTGCAGATCGAGGCCTTCCTCGACCGCAAGCCCGGCCAGCTCTCCGGCGGCCAGCGCCAGCGCGTGGCCCTCGCCCGCGCCATGGTGCGCAACCCGCGCGTCTTCCTGATGGACGAGCCGCTCAGCAACCTCGATGCCAAGCTGCGCGTGGCCGCCCGCGCCGAGATCGCCGAGCTGCACCGCCGCTCGGGCGTGGCCTGCATCTACGTGACCCACGACCAGGTCGAGGCCATGACCATGTCCGACCGCGTCGCCCTGATGATGGGCGGCGAGGTTCTTCAGGTGGCGCCACCAGCCGAGATCTACGACCGGCCTGCCGAGCTGCGCGTCGCCGAGTTCATCGGCAGCCCCAAGATCAACATCCTGCCCAGCACGGTGCGCAGCGACGGCGGCGTGGACGTTCCCGGCGGAGTCCTCGCCATCCGCAGCGGCCTTCCCGCCAACACCGCCGTTTCCGTCGGCGTACGCCCGGAACATTGCGACGTCGCCGATGGCGGCATTCGCGGCACGGTGCGTCATCGCGAGAATCTCGGCTCCGATCTCTTCGTCCATGTCGAAACCGTGGGCGAGCATCGCATCATCGCCAGGGCCGCACCGGAGATCATCGATTCCGTGCCCCCCGGCGCCACGGTGAGCCTGCGCCCGCGGCCCGACCGCGCACTGTTGTTCGATCGCGCAGGCCGCCGTCTATGACAACGACCGCGCTGCCCCTGGCAACCGAACGGACGAGGCACCGTTCAGGCCAGGTGCGCGCCGAGGCGATCGCGGCCTATGTGCTGAGTGCGCCGGCCATGTTCTGCCTGCTGGGCATCCTGATCCTGCCCACGCTCGCCACCGTCGTGTTGTCCTTCACCGATTGGCAGTTCGGCGCGCCGACCCTGCGCTGGATCGGGCTCGACAACTACGCCCATCTGGCGGCCGACCGCGTGTTCTGGAAGTCACTCGGCAACACCGTGCTCTATGTCGCGGTGGTCGTGCCGGTGTCGGTCGGTCTCGGTCTGGGCGTGGCCCTGCTGATCGAAGCCGGCAGCTCGGGGCGTGCTTTCTATCGCGCCGCCTATTTCCTGCCCGTCACCGCGACCCTGATCGCCATGGCGACGGTTTGGGAGATCATGCTCCATCCCAGCATCGGCCTGATCAACGTGATCGTCGACGCCTTGGGCCTTCCCAAGCAGAACTGGCTGAAACATCCCGACTGGGCGCTGTTCGCGCTGGCGGGCATCGGCATCTGGCAGGCGCTCGGCCTCAACATGGTGCTGTTGCTGGCCGGCCTGAAATCGATCCCGCGCGACCTCTACGAGGCCGCCGCCATCGACGGCGCCGACGGGCCGTGGACGCGCTTCGTCACCGTGACCCTGCCGATGCTGGGGCCGGCGCTGTCCTTCGTCCTCATCATCAGCGCCATCCGCAGCTTCCAGGTGTTCGACACCGTGGCGGTGCTGACCGAGGGCGGCCCGAACAAGGCGACCGAGGTCCTGCTCTACACGATGTACCAGGAAGGTTTTAGCTTCTTCCGCGCCGGCTATGGCGCGGCCATCACCGTGGTCTTCCTGGCCTTCGTTCTGCTGCTGACGCTGGTGAAGGCGCGTATCGCCGAGAAGCGGGTGCACTACTCGTGATCGCCACCCGCCATCTGCCCTTCGCCGTGTTCCGCCACGTCGTGCTGGCGGCCGGCGCGGTGGTCATGCTGGCACCCTTCATCTGGCTACTGTCCCTGGCAGTGAAGCCGGCCGACGAGATCTTCACCACCGACCTTCGGCTGCTGCCGCTGAAGTGGGACGCCGAGCGCAACTTCACCGAAGCCTTCAACAAGGTGCCGCTGCACCGCTACCTGCTGAACGGCGTGATCGTGACGGCGGCGATCTTCACCATGCAGGTGCTGGTCGCCCTGCCCGCGGCCTATGCCCTGGCCAAGCTGCGCTTCGGTCTCGCCAAGCCGTTGTTCGCCCTGGTGCTGCTGGGACTGCTGATCCCGGGCCACGTGCCGGCGATCCCGCACTACATCATGCTGTCGCATGCGGGCCTGCTGAACAGCTATCCGGCGCTGGTGCTGCCCTCGATCATCTCGGTATTCGGCATCTTCTGGATCCGCCAGTTCTTCCGCACGGTGCCCGACGACCTGATCCACGCCGCGCGTCTCGACGGATTGTCGGAGTTCTCGATCGTCTGGCGCATCATGCTGCCGGCCGCCATGCCGGCGCTGGTCGCCTTCGGCATCCTGTCGGTGGTGTTCCACTGGAACGACTATTTCTGGCCATTGCTGGTCGTCACCTCGCCCGACATGGCGATGCCGGCCCTGGGCACGGTCTATCTGCGCAACACCGAAGCCGGCACCGACTACGGCCCGCTGATGGCCGGGACCGCGATCATCACTGCGCCGCTGGTGATCGCCTTTCTGTTTGCGCAGCGGCGATTCATCGAGGGCATGACGCTCACCGGCCTGAAAGGCTGAAGACAGGAGGCTTCCATGAAGAGACGTACTCTGCTGGCCGGCGGCATTGCCGCGGCATCCCTGGCGGCGCCGGCGCTACGCGCCCAGTCGCCAACCGAGATCAAGGTGCTCTACTCGGCGCCGGATCTGTTCAAGACCCTGCACGAGCAGATCGCCGCCGAGTTCATGAAGGCCAATCCGCAATATAAGATCACCTTCCTGGCGCCGCTGCCCGCCTATGAAGAAGCAGCACAAGCGACCCTGCGTGCCGCCGTCACCAACACCCTGCCCGAAGTCGCCTACCAGGGCCTCAACCGGCAACGGGTCTTCTTCGACCGCGGTCTGGCCCAGCCACTCGACCCGCTGATCGCCGCCGATCCCGACTTCAAGACCTACGGTCATTCGCCCGGCCTGCTCGACATTGGCCGCTTCGGCGGCAAGCAGCTCGGCATCGGCTTCTCGGTCTCGACGCCAATCATCTATTACAACGCCGACCTCGTGACCAAGGCGGGCGGCGATCCGGCGGCGCTGCCGGGCGACTGGGACGGCATCTTCGCCCTGGCGCGCAAGATCAAGGCGCTGGGCGGCGCGACCCAGGGCTTCCACTTTGACTGGGACATCACCGGCAACTGGATGTGGCAAGCGCTGGTCTTCTCCAACGGCGGCACCATGCTGACGGCCGACGAGAAGAAGGTCGCCTTCGACGGTCCCGCCGGCAAGATCGGCATCGAGACGCTGAACCGCATGGTCACCGACGGCACCATGCGCGACGTGGCGCAGAACGTGTCGCTGCAGGACTTCACCTCGGGCACCATGGGCGTGTGGGGTCATTCGACCTCGCGACTGGGCGGCGTCACCAAGCAGGTCGGCGACAAGTTCAAGCTGTTGACCGGCCCCTTCCCGACTCAGGCCGACGGCCGCCTGCCGCTGGGCGGAAACGTCGCCATGCTGTTCACCAAGGATCCCGCCAAGCAGAAGGCCGCCTGGGAGTACATCAAGTTCGCGACCGGGCCGATCGGCGCGACGATGATGGTCCAGGCGACGGGCTACTTCCCCTCGGCGCTCGCCGCAGCCGACGATCCCAAGCTGCTGAAACCCTACTACGAGAAGAACCCCAATCATCTGGTGGCCATCCGGCAGCTGCCGAAGTCGACCGGCTGGTACGCTTTCCCGGGCGACAACGGCATCAAGATCACCGACGTGATCAAGGATCACCTGCAGTCGGTCGTGGCCCAGAAGGCCAAGCCCGACGCGGTGCTGCCGCAGATGTCGAAGGACGTGCAAGCCCTGCTGCCGAGCCAGTCGTAGGTTCAAGAGTCTTCCGGACCGCGCGCGTCCCGCGCGCTCATGATCATGAGGCGCGCGGGACGCGCGCGGTCCGGAAGAGCATGACATGACGCGTCCCTAGCCGGTACGCTCCTCCGGAAACGGAGGAACCTCGATGTCCGACTGGCAAAAACGCTACCAGCGCCTGCTGTTCGATCGCCCGCATCCCAAGGTGCTGCGGGTGACGATGAACCGGCCCGACAAGTACAACGCGACCGACGCGATCATGCACACCGAGCTGGTCAACGTCTGGCGCGACATCGACGGCGACGACACGGTCAACTGCGTGATCATCCAGGGCGCCGGCGGCAAGGTGTTCTCGGCCGGCGGCGACTTCGATCTCATCGAAAACAACATGAAGGACCACAACGCGCTGCTGCGTACCTGGAAGGAGGCGCGCGACATCGTCTACAACGTCATCAACTGCTCCAAGCCGATCGTCAGCACCATGCGCGGCCCCGCCGTCGGCGCGGGCCTGGTCGCGGGCATTTTAGCCGACGTCTCGATCGCCTCGAAGAAGGCCAAGATCATCGACGGCCACACAAGGCTCGGCGTCGCCGCCGGCGACCACGCGGTGATCGTATGGCCGCTGCTCTGCGGCATGGCCAAGGCCAAGTACTATCTGCTGCTCTGCGAGGCGGTCGACGGCGAGGAGGCCGAGCGCATCGGGCTCGTCTCGCTGTGCGTCGAGGACGACCAGCTCGAGGCCAAGGGCCTGGAGGTCGCGACCAAGCTCGCCGAGGGCGCACAGACCTCGATCCGCTTCACCAAGTACGCGCTGAACAACTGGCTGCGCATGATGGGCCCCTCGTTCGACGCCTCGACGGCGCTCGAGATGCTGGGCTTCCTGGGCCCCGACGTGAAGGAAGGCCTCGCCTCGCACCTCGAGAAGCGCAAGCCCAAGTTCGATCCCTACTCGCCGATCTGAGGACCCAGTCATGCGCGGACTTTCAGGCAAGAACGTCATCGTCACCGGCGGCGGCGGCGCGATCGGCGGCGCCATCTGCAAGCGCTTCGCCGGATACGGCTGCAAGGTCGGCGTATTCGACAAGAACCGCGACGGCGCCAACCGGATCGCCGACGAGATCTCGGAGACCGGCGGCAAGGCCTTCGTCTCGAGCGTCGACATCGCCGACTACGCCGCGGTCGGCAAGGCCATCGCCCAGTTCGAGGACGAGATGGGGCCGACCGACGTGCTGGTGAACAACGCCGGCTGGGACCGCTTCATCAACTTCGTCGACACCACGCCCGAGCTGTGGGACCAGCTGATCGCCATCAACCTGCGCGGGCCGCTCAACATGAGCCACTTCGTGCTGAAGGGCATGGTGGCGCGCGGCCACGGTCGCATCGTCAACATCGCCTCCGATGCCGGCCGCGTCGGCTCCTCGCAGGAGGCGGTCTATTCGGCGTGCAAGGGCGGCATCATCGCCTTCACCAAGACGGTGGCCCGTGAGGTGGCGCGCAAGGGCATCACGCTGAACGCCGTCTGCCCCGGCCCGACCGAGACGCCCCTGCTGGCGGCCGCCGCCGGCGAAGGCGAGCGCGGCGAGAGGATGCGGGCCGCGCTGGTCAACGCCATCCCGATGAAGCGCGTCGGCCAGCCCGAGGACATCCCGGGCGCCGTCTGCTTCCTGGCCAGCGACGATGCCGCCTTCATCACCGGCCAGACGCTCAGCGTGTCGGGTGGCTTGACCATGCACGGCTGACCAGCCGAAAGTCGCACCATGCCTGAGCTGCAATGGCTGGCCGCGGCCTTCCCAAATTTCGCGCGCTACGTGGTCGTGGCCTTCGCCCTGGCCGGGCTGTTCCTGCTGATCTACGTCATGATCACGCCGTGGCGCGAGTTCCGCCTGATCCGCGCCGGCAACACGTCGGCGGCGATCGCCCTGGTGGGCGCCCTGCTCGGCTTCTGCCTGCCGCTCGCCAACACCATTGCCCATTCGGTGAGCCTGATCGACCTCGTGCTGTGGTCGCTGGTGGCGCTTGGCGTGCAGGTGATCGTCCATGTCGTGATGCGCCTGCTGCTGCCCGACCTCAAGCAGGCGATCGAGGCCGATCGGCTGTCCGCCGGCATCATGGCGGGCGGCTTCGCCACCTGCTTCGGCCTGATCAACGCGGCCTGCCTGACGACCTGACGATGTCCATGTCCTCGCCCCCGCCCGGCGGCCCGCGCGCCTCGCGCGGCATAAAACTCGTGCTGATGGGCGTGGCGGGTGCGGCCCTGCTTTACTCCTGTGCGCCGGGCGTCGGCGCCGGATTGGGCGCTCTGCCTTACTTCTGGTTCCTGCCCAACCCGTTCTATCGCGCGCCGGCGGCTTGTCCGCCCGGCACCCCCAACTGCAACCAGCAAGCGGCAACGTCGAGCAGCGGCGGCACAAGTAGCAGCAGCACGAGCCGCGGCGGCAGCACGACGAGCGACACGGCGCGGAGCTCGCCGTCACAGACATCGCCGACCTCGAGCCAGCGCGGCGGCTTCGGCTCGACGGGCAGCACGGGCGGCTCGTCCGGGTCCTGAGCATGCACCGCGAAGCCGTGACACCGCGAGCGGGCTGGCAGAACAAGCTCGAACAGCTCGGCTTCGACTACTACGTCATGGATGGCCGGGCGTACTGGACGGAGCAGGCCTGCTACGCCTTCTCGTCCGACGAGATCGACCAGCTCGAGGCCGCCACCGAGGAGCTGCATGGCCTTTGCCTCAAGGCGGTCGAGCACGTCGTGTCGAGCAAGCTATGGGAGCGCATGCGCATCCCGCCGATCTGGGGCGACTACATCGAACGCGTGTGGCGGCGCTCCGATCCGTCGATCTGCGGCCGCTTCGATCTCGCCTACGACGGCAAGGGCCCGCCCAAGCTCCTCGAATACAACGCCGACACGCCGACCGCGCTCTACGAGGCGGCCGTGGTGCAATGGTACTGGCTGAAGGACGTGAAGCCCGATGCCGACCAGTTCAACTCGATCCACGAGAAGCTGATCGAGGCCTGGCGCGGCGTGCTGGGGCGCCTGCCGCCCGAGGGCCAGGTCCATTTCGCCCGCTTCGAGGACCAGCCCGAGGATCTCGCGACCTCGGAGTACCTGCGCGACACCGCCCTGCAGGCCGGGCTCGCCGGCAAGCCGATCGCCGTCCCGCAGATCGGCTGGAACGGCAAGCGCTTCACCGATCCCGACGAGATGCCGATCCAGGTCCTGAGCAAGCTCTATCCCTGGGAATGGATGGTGCGCGAGGCCTTCGGCGCCCATGTGCTCACCGACACCACCGCCTTCCTCGAGCCCGCGTGGAAGATGATCCTCAGCAACAAGATGCTGCTGCCGCTCCTGTGGGAAGGCTTCCCCGGCCACGCCAATCTCCTGCCGGCATTCGACAAGGAGCACCCCGACCTCGGCAGCGCCTTCGTGAAGAAGCCGATCTTCGGCCGCGAGGGCCACAACGTCACCATCGTCGGGCCGGGCGTGTTCGACACCGCGGGCGGCGATTACGGCGGCGAGGGCTTCGTCTGGCAGGCCTACCAGCCGCTGCCGGTGTTCGACGGCAACCATGCCCTGGTCGGCTCATGGCTGATCGAGGGCAAGCCCGCCGGCATCGGCATGCGCGAGGACGAACGGCGCATCACCCACAACAACAGCCGTTTCGTGCCGCACTATTTCAAGTGATTGCTGGGAGCGCGGGCCTCTGGCCCGCATCATGATCATGAGCGGGCCGGAGGCCCGCGCTCCCAGCTAGTAATCCCACTCCATCTTCACGCCGACGCGGCCGTTGGAATCGGCGCCGACGTCGCCCTCGATCTTCACGTGCTCCAGCACGTCGACCTGCACGACGCCGCGGCTGGAATTGCCGGTGGCGCCCTGCCGCGCGCCGACATAGACGCCGGGCGCCACATAGCGGCCGGCTTCGAGCGATACCGGCGAGTTGGCGCCGCTGCCGGAGCCGACCGACAGCCGGTCCAAGCCGAGGCCAGTGCGCAGCCGGGTCAGCATGCCCGTGCCGGACGGCTGGCCGGTCAGCTCGGCCAGCCCTTGCGCAGCCTGGGCAAGCTCGAAGGCGCTCAAGCCCGACGCGGGCTTGCCGAACAGCAGCAGCGCCATGGCCTCGTCCGGCGGCAGCGACGGGATTGAGGTAACGGCGATGAGCGGCGCGCGCGACGTGCCGCCGATCTCGACATTGACGGTGGTCGACTGCACCGTCGTGCTGGCGACGAAATCGAGCCTGGGGTCGACGTGATCGAGATTGTCGAGGGTGACGACCCCGCGGCTGAAGGTGAGCCGTCGCCCCAGCAGGGTGAAGGAACCACGCCGCATCGTCAGGCCGCCGGTCACCGTCGGCGCCGCCGGCGTGCCGGCGACCTCGAGCTGGCCCGACATCTCGGCATCGAGGCCGCGGCCGCGCACGAACACCGCCTGGGGTGCGCGGATCGACAACGCAAGGCGAACAGGTGCCGCCCCCGGCGGCGGTGCGGTGCGCGGCGACGGCTTGGCCGGCGCTGGCCGCACGACGGCCGGCGCTGTCGTCTCGCCGCCTTGCTTGTTGATCTCTCGCACCTCCACGGTCGGAAAGGCCGCCGACTGCTCCGCACCCACCGCGATCTCGGCACGGTCGATGGTGACCGGACCGGCGATGCTGAGGCCAGCCAGCGTCGATCCCGTCACCTTGATGTTGCTGGAGACGCTGGCGACCAGATCGGGTCGGCTGACCAGCAAGGCGTTTCGGCTGGTGACGGTGAGATCGGGCACCATGCCCTGCTGGGCATCGAGCCGCATGGTGCCGGTGACGGACACGCCGCCGCCGCGTGCGGTCTGGAAGTTGAGCCGCTGCACCTGCAGCGTGTCGCCCCGCAGGACCAGGCGGCCTTCGCCGCCGCTCAGCCGCAGCCCCGACTCGGGCATCGCGACGGCGCCGTTGGAGAAATCGATGCTGCCGTTGCCGGTCACACGCGAACCCGCGATCTCGACCGTCACGTCCGGCCGCAGCCTGCCGGTGACGTTGCGGATGTCGTTGCCGAGCAGCGGCGCAAACGGCGCCAGATCCATCGTGCCGCCGATGGTTGCAGAGCCGGAGAGCGGCGCCGCACCGCTCGGCAGCGTCGCTTTCCCCTTCAGCGTCAGGTTCGAGGCGGCTGCAGTCAGCCGCGCATCGATGCTGGCCTGCCGTCCCATCAGCGAGCCCGAGCCCTGGACGTTGAGCGGCGGCACCAGGGCCGCTTCGGGCCGGCGCAGGCGCAGGCCCGCGGCATTGTAGGTGCCGTCGATCACCGGCGCGGCCATGCTGCCCTGGACGCGCAGCTTGGCCTGCAGGGTGCCGTCGAGATTGGTGCCGGGGGCAAAGGCGTCGATCAGCGACAGCGGCAGGCCCGCCAGCTCGAGCTGCAGGTCGCTGCCCGACGGTGCCAGCGTGCCGCGCACCGCCAACCGTCCGCCGCCGAGGCGCAGGTTGGTCGGCTCGATGGCGACGCGCGGGCCGGCGATATGAACGCGCGTCGGTCCGGCAAGCGCCACGGGGATCGCGCCATAACGGCCGTCGAACCGCGTCAGGCCGACCACGAGATCGTCGCCCTGCAGCTCGACCTTCGCCGCCGCATTGGCCGCGGTCTGCGCGCCCGCGGCCTGCAGCGAGATCAGAAGCGTCTGCCGGTCGCCGCTCGCTGTGGCGTTCAACCTGTTGATGTCGGCCGCGCCGGCGATGCGGCTCGCGGCCAAGGTGGCGTCGACCTTGGCCGCCGTCATGGGCTCGTCGATGGTGCTGCGCAGGTCGAGGGTGCCGATGGCCAGCGTATCGACGCGAAGGTCGCTGCCCTGCAGCCGCACCGTCACCCGACCATTGGCGGCCCGGTCGTCGGCGGTGATCTCGGCCTCCAGCGATCCGCCAAGTGGCGTGCCCGCCAGGTCAGAAGCATCGCCCAGGCGCTCGGCCCGCAAGCGAGCGTAGCCGGAGGTCCGGCCCTTGGTCACGGCGAAGTCGTCGACGTCGAGCACGACGCTCGCCCATCGTCCCTGAAAGCGCGGAACCGTCACGCCGCCGGCAGCATCGAGCAAGAAGCGTCCGTCGAGCGACAGTGGCTGGCTGGCAAGATCGCCACTTGCCTTGACCTCACCACTCGCCGCCCCTGCCGCATCGAGCGACCCCGTCGCCGACAGCGTGAGCTTGCGCGAAGCGATCTGCCCGCGGGCGAGATCGTTGAGCTCGGCTAAAAGCTTGAGTTCGGTGCGATTGCCGCCGAAGCGGATGTTGCTGGTGACCTTGGCGGCCCCGCCGAGCTCGGCCTTGAGGAAGTCGAGCTTCGGCAACTCGACCGCGAGGTCGAGCTCACCCGCCGCTGCCTTGCCACGGCCGGCCACGGTGAGCGTGGCGCCTTCGTTCGCCACGCGCACGTCGCTCAGGGTCCACGCTTCGTCGAAGCGCCAGGTCGCCGCACCCGACAGCGCGACCTGAGCGGTGATCAGCCCGGCCGGCAGGCCCTCGGCCGTCACGTCGCTCACCGTGCCGCGCCATCCAAGCTTGATGCCGTCGCGATCGCTGTTCACCGTGAGGTCGACGATCGAGTTGCCCGCGAGGGCGACACCGGCCAGCTCCGAGAGCGGCGCCAGGTTCGGCAGCGTCAGCGTGATCTTTGCATCGCCGGCTTGGGCGGACGGAAGATGCGAGCCGCCGCCTTTCAGCGAGGCGAGTGCCGATCCGATATCGAGGGACCGGACGGTGATCTTGCCGTCGGCGCCAAGACCGAAATCGCCGGCCAGCGTGACCGCGCCAAGCGGCGGCATGCGACGGTCGATGGCGGCAAGCGAGATGTCGTCGGCGCCGCCCGTGATCGTGATCGTGCCCTGCGGCCGGGTCGACAGGACGTTGAGGTCGGCCTTCATCTCGATGCGCAGGCCGCGCCATGTCACGCCACCGGCAAACGGCGCAAGCGCACCGGGCTCGGCGGCGCTGAGCGCAATGACGCCCTCGAGGCGGTCAGCCCCGCGATCGTAACGCGCCGACGCCTCAACGCCGAGCGTAGCGGCCTTCAGCTTGAGCTCGTTCAGCGTCGCGATCTGATCGCCGACGACCGCCCGGGCGCTGAGGGTGATCGGCTCGCGCACCGCGTCGGCGATGCGCCCCTGCGGCAGCCCCGGACCAGCAGTGTCGAGCTGGACGGAGACCGTCGTCGCCGCACCGTCCGGCGCCCAGGTCGCCTTGCCATTCGCCCGCGCCGCCTCGCCGGCCGACACGACGAGCTCGGCATTGCCTGCCCGGGCGTCGCCGCGCGCGACCAGGCGCATCGACAGGTCTTCGATGTCGGGCCGTTCCAGCAGCGCTGCTACAAGGCCGCCGTGCTTTTCGCTGAGACTCACTTCGCCATCGACCGTGCGCTTCTCCACGTCGAAGCCGATGTCGGCGGACAGCCGGCCGTTGGGCCCATCGAGGCGATCGCCCTTGAAGATCACCCTGCCCTGCGCGAGATCGGCCGGCAGAACCGCGTGGCCGCTGAGCTTCCAGTGCGAATCGACGCGGGCCAGCGCCGCCGCCAGATGAAGGTCGCCGATCTCGAGCGCATTCACCTCGATCCCGACCGGCAGCCGCACGCCTCCGCCGCCATCGTCCTTGGCCTTTTCCTTGCTCGGCAGCGGCAGCCGCAGGACGGCAACACGATCGGCGCTGACCGTCTCGACTCGCAATCGGCCACCCAACAGCGATGTGAAGGACCAGCGAAGCCGGGCGTTCTCTACCGTCAGCCACGGCCCTTCCCGATCGGCGTATGAGATCTCAGCGACGTAGAGATCGGTCGGGAAGAAGCCGCTCAGCCCGGAAAGACTGAGACCACCGTCAGGCCCCGATGCCATCCGGGTAATCAGCCCCGCGACCGCGCGCTGGCCGGGCGCGGTCTGCAAGGCGGCAAACAGGATCGCAAACAGGCCGACCAGGCTGGCCATGATGATCAGCAGGATCCTGCGCGCACGCATCAGAAGGCCTGGCCCAGGCTGACATAGACGCCGAACGGCGGATCGCCCTCGCGGCGATTGATTGGCATGCCGACATCGACCCGCACCGGCCCGAAGTCGGTGTAGTAGCGCATGCCGAGGCCGGCGCCGACGCGCGGCGCGAACAGCGAGAAGTCAGGGATGAAAAAGGGATAGGCGCTGCCGGCGTCGACAAACGCCACCGCACCCCACGACTTGCCGAAGCGCTGGCGGAATTCGACGCTGGCCTCGAAGAGGCTGGCGCCGCCCAGCGGGTTGTTGAAGTTGTCGCGCGGGCCGGCAGATTGATAGACGAAGCCGCGCACCGAGCCGCCACCGCCGGCATAGAAGTATTTGTCGGGTGGAATGGCGCCGATGCTGACCGCGGGCTCGGTGCCGAGAGAGGCGCGGGTGGCGAGGACGCTGCGGCCGTCCTCGCTGATATCGAAGTAATGGCGGCCGGTCAGGCGAATGACGGTGAAGAAGTTGCGGCTGTAGATCCAGGGCGTGACGTCGAGATCGACGCGATAGCCCTCGGTCGGGTTGAGGTCGCTGTTGGCGTGATTGAAAAGGATCGACAGCGGTATGCCGACCAGCTGGTAGTCCATGGTGATGCCGTTGCGGGTGATGCGCGAGGCCTCGCCGGCGAGGCCGAGCCGCGCCTGCCAGCGCGGCGAGAAGATGCGATCGAAGCCGGCATAGGCCGTCACCGCGTTACGCGTGTAGGCATCGAGCACCTCTTTCAGCCCCGCCGCCTCCAGCCGCCCATCCTGGCCGGAGAGCCACCAGTCGGGCTTGCGGAAAGCAGCGCGAAAGGCAAAGCCGGTGTCGAGGATCGCGTAGCCCTGCCCGATATGGTTGAGCTCGGCCGTCAGCCGCAGGCTCTCGGCCTGGCCGAACAGGTTGCGATGAGTCCAGAAGCCCGAGACCGCGATTCCCAGCTGCGTCTCGTAGGATATGCCGAAGCCGATCGAGCGCGACGGCCGGTCGGCCAATTCGACGTCGAACGGCAGCTCGCCGTTGGCATCGAGCGTCGCCGCGGGCTTGATGCGCACCGTGTTGAACACGCCGAGCGAGGTGAGCTTGCCGCGCAGCGCGTCGACCTTGGTCGGATCGTAGGGCTCGCCCTCCTTGAACGGCACGCGGCGCTGCAGCCAGACGGTGTCGACCTTGTCGGTGCCCGAGAAGCGCACCGGGCCCATGCGGGCGAGCGGACCGGTGTCGGCGACGAAGGTCACCGTGGCCTCGCGCGTGGCATGGTTGACCACGACGTCGCGCTTGATGCTGGCCAGCGCATAGCCATCCTTGCGCAGCTCGGTGATGAGCTTGTCCTGCGCCACAAGGATGGCCGAGGCGTCGGCGGGATCGCCCGGCGCCAGGCCGAGCTTGGCGCGATCGATGGCCGGCAGGGACGCCTGCGCAGTCGGCGGGCGGATCGCCACGTCGGCGATGCGATAGCGCGGACCGGTCGCCACGTCGAAAGCGAAAGAGACCGGCTCGTTCTCCGGCCGCGCATCTATGGCGTCGATGGCACCGGCCTCGGCGATCGGTCGGCCGTCGACCGTGGCGGTGATGGTCGCGCCATAGTAGCCGCGCGAGCGCAGAGCGGTATTGACCCTGGCCAGCGCCGCCTGCGCGCCCTGCAGCAGGCCGAGGCTGTCGCCGCTCAGCGGCTGATCCCTCTCGAAGCGCTCGACCAGTTCCTTGAGGTCGGCCTGCATCTGCTCGTCCCCGCTGACGACGAGAGCGATCTTCGCCGTCCGTGCCTCGGCCGAGCCGCCGGACGCCATGAAGAGCAGCGCCGCCAGCACGACCAGCCACGTCAACCGTGCCGATTCGGTGACCTGAAAGGGCCGCAAGGCACGAGTAGCGTGGCAGGCAGACATGATCGCCATGCTACAACGGTTTGCGCCCCGATAGGATGCATGGGGTGATTGTTTCGTGGCAAACTGGCGTCGGGTGCGGAGAAAGCCATGAGCGAAGTCTGGATTCAGCCGACCGGCGGCGCGCTGGGCGCCGACATGCATGGTGTCGACCTGGCGAAGCCAGTGAGCGATGCCGCGTTCAGGCACATCGCGGCGGCCTGGAGCGAGCATCTGGTGCTGCGCTTTGCCGGCCAGCGCATCGACGATCGCATGCTGATGCAGTTCAGCGCGCGCTTCGGCCAGCTCGATCGCGTCCCGATCTCCGCTGCCAATTTCGATCGAGCCGATTCAGGTCTGGCCGACGACGTGCGGGAATGGGTGACAGTGATCTCGAGTGTCGTCAAGGACGGCAAGCCCGTCGGCGGGCTGGGCAGCTACGAGCTCGTCTGGCACACCGACATGTCCTACAACCCGCTGCCGCCGCGCGCCTCGCTGCTCTATGCGCTGGAGGTGCCGCCCGACGGCGGCAACACCGGCTTCCTCAACATGTATACGGCCTATGAGACGCTCTCACCCGAGCTGAAGCGCGTCGTCGAGGGCCGCACCTGCATCCACGATTCCAGCCGCAACTCGGCCGGCGAGCTGCGCAAGGGGTTTCAGCGCACGCTCGACGTGACGCGCACGCCAGGCGCGGTGCATCCCCTCGTCCGCCTGCATCCCGTAAGCAAGCGCAAGGCGCTGTTCCTCGGTCGCCGGCCCGGCGCCTACATCCATGGCCTCCCGGTCGACGAGAGCGAGGCGCTCCTGGACGCCGTGTGGGCCCACGCCACCCAGGAGCGCTTCGCCTGGTACCAGAAGTGGCGCGCCGGCGACCTGGTCCTGTGGGACAACCGCTGCGTCATGCACCGCCGCGACGCCTTCGACGAGAGCCTGCGCCGCCTGATGCACCGCACGCAGATCGTCGGCGAGCCGGTGATGGCGGGTTAGTCTTCTCGCCGAACCGCGGGCCTGGAGGCCCGCGGTCCGGTAAGAGCTAGTACCTGGAATCACAATTGACTGATACGGGCCTGCTGTCATCCCGAGCGCAGCGAGGGACCTTTCCTGCGGCTTCAAAGGCCCCTCGCTACGCTCGGGGTGACAGCCGTGAACACTGTCCAGTAGTAGTCGGTACTAGACCTTCAGTGACGGCATCTTCACCGCGGCGGCGCGGCGCTCGACCATCGGCTCCTCGAAGGCGCGCGGATAGCGGTACGGCTGGGCCGATACCTTGTTCAGCCTCTCGAGTGCTTCCGCTGGCAGGCGCCAACCGCCCGCGGCCAACGTCTCGTTGAGCTGCTGGCTGTGACGCGCGCCGACGATGGCGCTGGTCATCAGCGGCTGGTCCATCACCCAGCGCAGCGCTGTCTGCGCCGGCGAGCGGTTGATCTCGCGGGCGACGTCGAACAGCGTCTGCAGGATCTCGGCATGGTTGGGCGCGAAATAGCGCGCCTGGAAGCCCCAGCCTTCGGCCGAGCGCGTGCCGTCGGCCTTGAGGTCGCCCGGCTTGTACTTGCCGGCGAGATAGCCGCTGGCGAGCGGCGACCAGGCGACGATGCCCAGCCCCTTGGCCTCGCAGGCCGGCAGGATCTCCTCGTCGATGTTCCGCACGACCAGGCTGTATTGCGGCTGATAGGCCTCGAAGCGCGCCCAGCCGTTGGTGTCGGACAGCCATAGCGATTCCATCAGGCGCCATGCCTCGTAGTTCGAGCAGGCCGTGTAGACGACCTTGCCCTGGCGCACGAGATCGTCGAAGGCGCGCAGCATCTCCTCGAGCGGCGTATGGGTGTCGACGTGATGGATGTAATAGATGTCGAGATAGTCGGTTTGCAGGCGCTTGAGGCTCGCCTCGACGGCTTGCATGATGTGCAGCCGCGACATGCCGGAGTCGTTGGGCCGCGGCCCCATCGGATTGAACACCTTGGAGGCGACGATGGCGTCCGCGCGGCGGCCCCTCAGCGCCTTGCCCAGCATGGCCTCCGATACGCCATGGACATAGGCGTCGGCGGTATCGAAGAAGTTCACGCCGGCATCGAACGCGGCGTGAACCATGCGCGCGGCCTCCGCCTCGTCGGCACCATTGCCGAAGGTCATGGTGCCGAGACAGATTTCCGAGACTTTCAGGCCGCTGCGGCCAAGACGGCGATACTCCACGATGGTCCTCCTGCAGCCACCGCGGTCTTACTCCGGAATGATCGTTCCTGTGAAGGCGCCCGCCGCCAGGTTCGCGTCGATGCTGTTGTTCTTGTAGGTCAGCAAGGATCCGCCGGCGGTTGCCGACAAGGCGGTGCCGTTGCCGGACATCAACGTGTTGGACACGAAGATGAAGCCGTTGGCGCCGCTCACCGCCGCGCCGTTCGTCACGTTGTTGACGACCGAGGAGCGCGTGACCTGGATCGTGGCAGCCGGCGCCGGGCCGCCCAGAGCCTGCAGCCCTATGTTATTGGCCGCGATCTGGCTGTCGGACACGGCACTCACGACCGCTCCCGCGCCGGTACCGTCCATTCTCACGCCGGCACTGCTGTTGTGCGAAACCGCCGTCCGTTGCAGCGCGAGGAAGACGCCGCCGCCGCCGGTATTGCGGGCCGACACGCCGTTGTTGTTGCCTGTCAGGTTGGTATCCACCACCGAAACCCTGACCGCCGCTGCCGTGTTGACGCTGACGTCGAGGCCGTTCTGCGTGAAGCCGAAGATCGAGCAGTTCTCGATGTTGAGTATAGCACCTGCCAGAAAACGCACACCGTTCAGGCCGCCGGTGGGCGTGCCCCTGACGCCGTTGATCCTGATGTTGCGCAGCGTGATGACATCGTTCGCGCCGGCGTTGATGATGACGCCGTTCGTACCGGCGGCCAGTATCGACGCCACTTGGCCGCCGCCGCCGTCGATGGTAATCGACTTGGTGATCGTCACCGCCCCGAAGCCGCCGGGATCGAGGGCGTTGATCTCCCCGCCCGCCGCGGTCTTGGAGATGGCGCCGGCGAATGTCTTGCAGGGTGCCGTTCGGCTGCACGGGTTGGCATCGTTGCCGACGCCCGAAACCCAGGTCCGCGTCGCTTGGGCATTGGCCGACTGGGCGGCAAGACCAAGAACCGCCGCAAGGGCGGCCAGCAGGAAGCCGTTCCGAAGCATTGCCTTCTCCCCCGATCAATCAACGCAACTGATACGCGAATGCCGATGAGAGAGTTTGCTCCCGGCCACAGGCGACGTCAAAGGGCGGGTGGCGTGCCTTAGATATGCATGGCCGTGTCGCCGAACGAGGGCGAAAGCGGCGACCGTTCACAGCTTGCGAAATGAAGAGCCAGATCAAAGGCCGAGCATCGCCTTGGCCAGCACGTTGCGCTGGACCTCGGACGAGCCGCCATAGATCGTCGTCTTGCGGTTGTTGAAGTAGCGCGGCGCCACGTCGTCGACGTACTCGCCGCCGACCGGGACGACGTTGCTGTCGTAGTTCCTGAGCTCGGTGAAAGGCACGCCGTACCAGCCGACGGCCTCGACGGCGAGCTCGGTGATCTTCTGGCCGACCTCGGTGCCCCGCATCTTGACGATCGAGGCCATGTTGCCCGGCGCATCGCCGGTCTTGAGGCTGGAGTAGAACATCAGCTCGTTCATCTCGACGGCGTCGAGCTCCATCTCCAGCGCCGCCATCTTCTCGCGCCACT
>JAKFVH010000132.1:0-28770 GCA_021732285.1 Reyranella sp.
GAATCGATCGAGACCAGCTCGATCCACATGGACGTGATCCGGGACCTCAAGCGCATCAACGGCCATCTGGCGTCGGTGGCCTATCCCATCCTCGAGGCGGCCGGCGAACTCGCCGACACGCGTCTCAGGACGGCACCCGATCCGGTCACCGGGCAGGCGGCGCCGTCGACCTGAACGGGAGCGCGCCAAGATGGCGCATCCCGCGCGACACCCGGCTGCCTGATGCGGGCGTCCGTCGGATCGAAGGGACAGCGCCTCAGCCGTCGATCACCTGCGGGGCACGCCGAACAGCACTGTCTCGTTCCGATAGATCGTGTGATGCTCCAAAAAGAATTCATAGCCGAGGTCGAGCCCGGCCAGCCAACGCGGAATCCTCTCGATATCATCGGGCCTGTGATACACGCTGATGGCCAGCTTCGGCCGGTGGCGGCGGATGGTCTGCTCGCCGCCTTCCAGCGCTTCGAGCTCGGCGCCCTCGATGTCCATCTTCACGAGGTCGACCCGCGGCAGACCGAGCCGGCGCACCGTCGCATCGATCGTCACGGTATCGACCGATCCGGGCCAATCGCCGTGAGTCACCGTATCGTCGCTTACCCGGCTGCCGGGGCCTTCGTCGATATAGTGCAGGCGCAAGCCGTCGGTCGACCAGAGTGGATGTTCGACGATCCGGATAGCTGCCGCGAGGTGCGGGTTGAGCGCGAGGTTGCGCCGCGCGATCACGAGATTGCTCGGAATGAACTCGAAGGCGATCACTTGCCCGGCCGGGCCGACCTCATGCGCGAAATACAGCATCGTATCGCCCCAGCAGGCGCCGCAATCGAGCACCACGTCGCCGGGCTCGACCCGGCAATGAACCGCGCCCTGGTGGTACTCGTACTGCCGCTGGACGAGCAGACAGGCGATCCCGCCGTCGCCCGCATAGAGGCACATGTCGTAGCCCATCGGCCGCAGGTCTTTCATGGCAAGCGCCGTGTTGGTGTCGCCGATGACCACCGGAAGCAGCTCGTCGGACGTGCTCAACCGGTTGATGTCCTCCATCGCGCCCCAATAGCGGGGCGTGTTGCGCGGCAGCTTGACACGGCGGTGCCCGAGCACGCGAAAGGCGATGAGCTTGAGCAGCAGGTCGCGGGACGGCTGGTCGGCGAGCACGTCGTGCAGGAACTCTCCGCGCGCGATGTGGTCGGCCGCCGTCGCGGCGAAGTACCGCCGTGGCGTGAGACAATAGGCCAGCCCCTGCGCCACGCCGGCACGCCAGATCGACGGCGCCAGCGGCGGCTCGGGACCCTGGTTCACGACGTCAAAATTGTCGGCATGATCGTTCCAACGGTTGCGGGCCAGCTCCCGGAGCGCGCTCGCCCGATAGTCTCCGGCAGTCATCTTGAGTCCTCAGGTTGTTGTCCCGAAGGTGGCCCGCTCCACGTTCAGCACAGGACCGAACGAACTGGCATCCGAAGGGTAGCCAAGAAAGCCGGCCATCTCCGGGCAATAGTCCTCGAAACGCATCCCGCGGTCGTGGTCGATTTCGCGGGTGAAGGCGTGGAACTTCTTCCGACTGGATTCCGCATAGGCCGCATCGACAGGTGCTTCCAGATAGCGGCAGAGATCCTCGATCGTCGCTCGATTGGGGATGGGGCTTGTCACCGACTTGAGAAAGTCGCGCATCCGCTGCACGGCCAGCGCGCGAGCCTCATCGGGGATCAGCGCGCAATCGAGAGCATCGACGCCCCGGACGTGGTTGGCGATGATGTCGAAGCCCCGGGCGGCCGCCCATTCGAACAAGTGCACGATGGATAGCGCATTATAGGCGCTGATAGTGGGCGTCAGGTGGATCGACATCTTGGACCGCCGGGCGAGCTCGGCGATGTAGTCGGCATTGCGCTCGATGATCCGCCATTTGCTCGGATATCTCATGTAGTCGTTGAATGGCCCGAAACCATCGATGCTGAGGAAAATCCTCGGCAGTCCAAACTGGACGACGAGGTCGAAGAACTTCGAATTGACGTTGGTCAGGTTCGTTTGCACGCGAAGCTCTATCTTGGCGGCTTGCCCACTTTCGATCAGGCGTGAGAACCATTTCTGCACGTGTCTGGATATTGACGGTTCCCCACCGCCGAGGTTGATCAGCTCGACATCCGACGAAAAATCCACAACCTCCTCCGCCAACTCGGCAGCGTCGTACCACTCGCCCGGGAAACGCCCCTCCAGCCGCAGGTAATTCGCGCTCCTCCATTTGGACAAGACGCCGTCACGCTCGATCTGCGAGCTGTTGTGCGGGTTACAGATCTGGCACCGCAGGTTGCAAAGGTTGCCATAGCGGAAGTCGACCGAGAGCGGCTTGTCGAAGGCGGCCTTGTCCTGCCGCTCCTTGATGCGTGCCATGAGGTCCGGCCTTTGCCTCTGCCAATGCATGTTGTAGTGAGTCCGCGTGCTCCGGCCGCCCAAGCGCTCGGCGTCATAGCAAACGGCGCATGCCTTGAGCTTCTTGCCCTCCAGAAGCTGTCGCCGCGCATGATCCATCGCGGGGGAATGGAAGATCTCCTTCAAGCTCTCGCGTTGGACGTTCAAGCCGCCGCCGTTTCGCCCTCCCAACAGCGGCTCGGGCGAGAGGACGCAGAGCGAGGCCTGCCCGTCCGTGGCGAAATACGAATGAATGAACGGCAGGATGCAAAAGGTCTTGCTGTCTGCCGGGTCCAGGACGACAGCCCCGGCGCCAATCGGGTCGGGTTGTGTCGGACCAGTCCGGTTCCGGCGCTTCTTGCGCAGCCCATCCAGGGCCAAGGCAGCGTAAGACAGCGCTTTGATCCGAGCAACACTCAGCTTCCCGCGCAAGATCGCCTCCGCCGGCCTGTCGCCATACGATGGGCGTTCAGACTACCACGAAGTGTAACGGCAGGAAGATCAACCCTTGATGCGAGCGCCCGTCGGATCGAAGGGGCAGCGCAGCGAGACCTTGGCCCGCAGGCGCGTGCCGGCGAGGTCGACCTCGAACTTGCCGCCGTCGAGCCAGGCGCCGTCGATCGCCGAGCTATCCTCGCGCCGCACGTAACCCAGGCCGACCGATGCGCCGACCGAGTGGCCGTAGCCGGCCGAGGTGAGATCGCCCACCGGCCGGCCTTCGCGCAGCAGGGCCTCGCCTCCCCACAGCAGCGGCTCGCGATCCTCCAGGACCACCGACACCAGGCGGCGTGTCAGCGGCTTGCCCTTGGCCTCGAGGAGCGCCTTGTGGCCTAAAAAGCCGCCCGGCTTGTCGAGCTTCACCGCCCAGCCGAGGCCCGCCTGGAACGGCGTGTCGTCGGGCGTCAGCTCGCGACCCCAGGCGCGATAGCCCTTCTCCAGGCGCATGCATTCGACGGCGTAGTAGCCGGCATCGCGCAGGCCGAACTCGGCGCCGGCCTCGTGCAGGGTCTCGAACACGGTGACGGCGAACTCGACCGGCACGTAGAGCTCCCAGCCCAGCTCGCCCATGTAGGTGCGGCGCGAGGCCAGCACCGTACCGTGGCCGATGCCGACCTCGCGGATGGTGGCGAAGGGGAAGGCCTCGTTCGAGAAGTCGGCGCGGCTCACCTTCTGCAGCAGGGCCCTGCTGCGCGGGCCCATCACCGACAGCACGGTCCAGGCGCCGGTGACGTCGGTGAGCGTGACGCGGCCATTCTCGTCGACATGACGGCTCAGCCAGTCCATGTCGCGCACCGGCTGGGCGGAGCCTGTGATGATCAGGAACTTGTCGCGCGCCAGGCGAGCGATGGTGAGATCGCTCTCGAAGGTGCCGCGCTGGTTCAGGATGCCGGTATAGACCGTGGTGCCGATCGGTACGGCGACATTGTTGGCCGCCAGCCGCTGCAACTGCGCTTCGGCATCGCGGCCCTGCACGAGAATCTTGCCGAACGAGGTCTCGTCGACCACGGTCACGGCCTCGCGCGTGGCGCGATGCTCGGCGGCGACGGCGTCGAACCAGGCGCCGCGACCCCAGCCGTATTGCATGTCGGGCGTCTTGCCGACGCCGGCGAACCAGTTGGGCCGCTCCCAGCCCATCTTGTTGCCGAACCAGGCGCCGCGCGCCTTCAGGCGGTCGTAGAGCGGCGAGCGACGGAACGGCCGGCCACTCTCCTGCTCGCGCTGCGGCCACGGCATCTTGTAGTGCAGGCCGAGAGTCTCGGCGACGCGGCTCTTCAGCCAGGCGTCGTTGCCGTGGAAGCCGGCGAAGCGGCGGATGTCGACCGGCCAGAGATCGAGCGTGGGCTCGCCCGCGACGATCCATTCGGCCAGCGCCATGCCGGCGCCGCCCGAGCTTGCGATGCCCATCGAGTTGAAGCCCGCGCCGACGAAGAAGCCTTTTACCTGCGGCGCCTCGCCCAGGATGTAGTTGAGGTCCGGCGTGAAGCTCTCCGGACCGTTCATAAAAGTCTTGATGCCGGTCTTCTCCAGCGACGGCACGCGGATCAGGGCGTTGTCCATCAGGATCTGGAACTGATCCCAGTCGTCCGGCAGCATACCGAACTCGAAGTCGTCGGGGATGATGTCCTTGTTCCACGGCTTGGCCTCGGGCTCGAAGCCGCCCATCAGGAGGCCGCCGACCTCCTCCTTGAAGTAGATGTAACCGTCGGGATCGCGCATCACCGGCAGATCGCGCGGCACGTTCTCCATCTTCTCGGTGACGATGTACATGTGCTCGCAGGAATAGAGCGGCACCGTGACCCCGACCGTGCGCGCGAGCTGGCGCGCCCACTGGCCGCCGCAGTTGACGACGATCTCGGACTTGATGGGGCCTTCGCTCGTCTGCACGCCGGTGACGCGGCCGTCCTTGGTGTCGATGGCGGTCACCCGCGTCTTCTCGAAGATGCGCACGCCGCCGGTGCGCGCGCCGCGGGCCAGCGCCTGGGTGATGTCGGCGGGGTTGGCCTTGCCGTCGCCCGGCAGCCACACCGCGCCGACAAGGTCGTCGGTGCGCATGATGGGGTATTTCTCGCCGGCCTGCTTGGGCGTCAGTGGCTCGCACTCGACGCCCTGGGCGTTGGCCATGGCGGCGGAGCGGCGCAGCAGCACCATGCGCTCCTCGGTGCGCGCCACCGACAGCGAGCCGCACTGCTTCCAGCCGGTCGCCAGCCCGGTCTCGGCCTCGAGCTTGGAGTAGAGCTCGGTGCTGTAGCGGATGAGCCGCGTCAGGTTCTGGTAGCTGCGCAGCTGGCCGACGAGGCCCGCGGCATGCCAGGTCGTGCCGCCGCTCAGCCGCCCCTGCTCCAGCAGGACCACGTCCTTCCAGCCGAGCTTGGCCAGGTGATAGGCCGTCGAGCAGCCCATGATGCCGCCGCCGATGATGACGACGCGGGCCTGGGTGGGGAAGTTGGTCGCCATTACCTCGCCATCCCGACCGGAGCGCGAAGCGCGGAGTGGAGGGACCTGTTCATGCGGCAGCAGCCCAAGAGGAGGTCCCTCGGCTCCGCTTCGCTACGCTCGGGATGACGCTGGAGGGGGTAGTGCATCACAGCCTCCCCGCTAACGCCGCGTCATACATCTTGCGCATCTCCGGCACGCCCACCTTCACCGGATTGCCGCCGGCCGTCGGATCGACGGCGGCCATCTCCGAAAACTTGTCGAGATGGCTTTCCTTGACGCCGAGCTCGGCCAGCGTGTGCGGGATGCCGATCTGGCGGCGCAGCTCGAGGCTCCACTCCATGAAGCCGTCGAAGGTCGGGTTGCGCAGGCCGAGCCAGTGCGCGAGGCGTTGGATCTTCTCGTCGATGGCGGCGCGGTTGAACTTCAGCACGTAGGGCATGGCGACGGCGTTGGTCATGCCATGATGCGTGTCGAGCACGGCGCCCACCGGATGCGACAGCGAATGGATGGCGCCCAGTCCCTTCTGGAAGGCCGTCGAGCCCATCTGCGAGGCCGCCAGCATGTGGCCGCGCGCCTCGATGTCCCGCCCGTCCTTGACGGCCCGCGCGAGGTTCTCCTTCACCAGGCGCATGCCCTCGACGGCGATGCCTTCGGCATAAGGGTGATAGCCCGGTGCACAGTAGGCTTCGAGGCAATGGATGAACGCGTCCATGCCGGTACCGGCCGTAAGCTTGGCGGGCAGGCCGACCGTGAGCTCGGGATCGGCGATGACGATCGACGGCATCATCTTCGGATGGAAGATCACCTTCTTGGTATGCGTCTCCTCGTTGGTGATCACCGAGGCGCGGCCGGTCTCCGAGCCGGTGCCGGCCGTCGTCGGCACGGCGATCGAGGGGTAGATCCCCGCCGGGTTCGCGCGCGTCCACCAGTCACCGATGTCTTCGAAGTCCCACAGAGGTCGCGTCTGCCCCGCCATGAAGGCGATGGCCTTGGCGGTGTCGATGCCAGAGCCGCCTCCCCAGGCAATCACGCCGTCGTGCTTGCCGGCGCGCAGGACGGCCACGCCCGAGTCGACGTTCCTGGCGACGGGATTGGGCTTCACGTCGCTGAACAGGGCCACTTCGAGTCCGGCCTTGCGCAGGCTGAGCATGGCGTCGGAGATCATCGGCAGCTTGGCCAGGCCCGGATCGGTGACCAGCAATGGCCGCTTCAGGCCGACCGCCTTGCAGGCGTCGGGCAATTCGCGGATGCGGCCCGCGCCGAAACGGATCGAGGTGGGATAGTTCCAGTTGCCGACCAAGGACTGAGACATCAGATGATTTCCATATAGCGGTCGAGTTCCCATTCGGTGATGGCCTTGCGGAACTCACGCTCTTCCCATTCGCGGGTTGCAGAATAGTGATCGACGAAGGCGTCGCCGAACAGGTCTCGCGCTGGCTTCGATGCCTTCAGCCGGCCTGCCGCTTCCATCAATGTGCGCGGCAACTGCCGCTCGGCGGGATGCTCGATCTCGTAGGAGTTGCCCTTGATCGGCTGGCCGGGGTCGACCTTGTTCTCGATGCCCCACAGGCCTGAGCCGACGGCCGCGGCCAGCGCGAGGTAAGGGTTCGCATCGGCGGCGGCGACGCGGTATTCCACGCGCGTCGACTTGGCCGAGCCCGGGATCACGCGCAGCGAGGTCGTGCGGTTCTCGACCCCCCAGCTCGACACCGTTGGCGCCCAGAAGCCTGGGATCAGGCGGCGGTAGGAATTCACGTTCGCCGCCACCATGGCCAGAAGCTCGGGCATCAGGGCGCGCTGGCCGCCGACGAAGTGGCGCATGGTCTCGCTCATGCGATGGCTGCCGGCCTCGTCGAAGAAGACCGGCTTTCCGTCCTTCCACAGCGACATGTGCATGTGGCCGCCGCAGCCCGGCCAGTCCTTCGACCACTTGGCCATGAAGGTGGCGAGCCAGTCGCGCTTCTGCGCCAGCACCTTGGTGTAGAGCTTGAACAGCGCGGCGCTGTCAGCTGCCACCAGCCCGTCCTTGACCCTGAGGGCCGCTTCCAGGACGCCGGCGCCGGTCTCGGTGTGCAGGCCTTCTATGCCCATGTCCATTGTCTCGCACATGGCGAGCAGGTCCTTGTACCAGTCGGACAGGACCGAGTTGCGCAGCATGGAGTAGCCGAAGAAGCCGGGCGAGATCGGCTTCAGGTTTCTAAAACCCTTCTCGCGGATCGAGAAGGCCGTCTCGGCGAACACGAAGAACTCGTACTCGAAGCCGACCTTGACCTCGAAGCCGAGCTTGGCGGCACGCGCCAGGACCCGCCGCAGGATGCCGCGCGGACAGAGCTCCTCAGCCTTGTCGGTGAACTCGCAGAGGAACAGGAGGTTGCCGGGCTCGGTCGCGATCTCGCGACAGGTGTCGGGCAGGATGCGCACATTGGCGTCGGGATAGGCCGTATGCCAGCCCGTATAGGCGACGTTGTCGTAGAGCTGGTCGTTGGAATCCCAGCCCAGGACGACGTCGCAGAAACCCATGCCGCCGTCGAGCGCTCCGCTGAACTTGTCGATGTGCAGGTACTTGCCGCGCAGGATGCCGTCGATGTCGTGCACGCCGACCTTGACGTGGCGCAGACCGCGCTCCTGCAGAATGCGGCGCGCATCGGCCGCCGTTTTGACCTGGCGCGGTTCCATTCATTTCCCCCAATCAGCCAACGTCCGGAGTTTGGCAGACGCCGGCCTACTTCGACAAAATGAAATCGGCCGGCCAGGTGACGAATTCGGGGAAAAGGGTGATGAAGGCCGTGAACGCGCACATGATCAGGAAGAACGGCACGACCTTCCAGGCGACGTAGGTCTGCGAATCGCCGGTGATGTTCTGGATCACGAACAGGTTGAAGGCGACCGGCGGGCTGACCTGGGCCATCTCGATGGTGATGATCAGGAAGACGCCGAACCACACCTTGTCGAAGCCGGCCGCCAGCACCACCGGCAGCACGATCGGCAGCGTCAGCACGATCATCGAGAAGCCTTCCAGCACCGTGCCCAGCACGATGTAGAAGACCATCAGGAACATGATCAGCACGAAGGGCGACATGCCCCACGAGGTGATGGCGCCGGAGACGAATTGCGGCACACGGAGGTTGGCCAGCACCGTGCCGACGACAAAGGCGCCGAGCACGATCATGCCGATCATGCAGGTGGTCTGAACGGACCCGAGCAGCGAATCGCGCAACCCCTGCCAACTCAGGGAGCGCTGCATGAGCGCCACAACGAGGGCGCCGGCAACCCCCAGGGCGGAGGCCTCCGAGGGGCTGGCGATGCCGCCATACATCGTGCCGAGCACGGCCAGGATCAGGAAGGCGACGGGCCCCAGCTCGGCCAGGCTCTTCCAGCGATCGCGCCACGTCCAGACGGTGCGGTCGTCGTCAGGCATCAGCCTGGGATTGAGCCAGGTCCGGACCGCCATGTAGGTCATGAAGCAGCCGGCCACCGCGAAGCCCGGCAGGAAGCTCGCCGTGAACAGGCGCAGCAGCGATTCCTCGGCCAGCACGGCGTAGATGATCATCGGAATCGAGGGCGGAATGAGAAAGCCCAGCATGCCGCCACCCGCCAGGCTGCCGACCGCCAGCCCCCTGTCGTAGCCGCGCTTCAAGAGCTCGGTCAGCGTGATCCGACCGACAACCTGCGTCGTCGCGGCCGAGGAGCCGGAAATCGCCGAGAAGATCGAGCAGCCGAGCACGGTCGTGTGGAACAGCCGGCCCGGCAGGAAGCTCATCCACGGCGCGATGCCGGAGAACAGCGACTGCGACAGGCGGGTGCGGAACAGCAGCTCGCCCATGAGGATGAACAACGGCAGCGAGATGATCTCGCTCGAGGTCAGCACGTTGAAGGACCAGGCACCGATCAGCTTGGTGGTCGGCCGCGTCGTGAACATCTCGAGGAGCGCCACGCCTGTGGCGATCAGCGCCGGTCCGATCCAGATGCCGGCGCAGAGCAGCACCGTCATCAGGACGAGCAGCCAAGTCAGGATAACAGTCATGTCTTATTCGAGGTCCTGGCCAATGCGCAGACGCACGTCGTCACCCGGCTCGCCGCGCAATAGCCGTGCCAGCCGGGCAGCCGTCTGGAGCGTGAACAACAGCGCACCCACGGTCATAGGCAACTGCACGATCCAGCGCAGCAGCTCGCTCTTCTCAGGCGAGCGCGACTCTCGGACATAGGAAAGCCAGGTCAGCTCGCCCAGGGCGAAGGTCAGATAGGCCCCAATGACGATGGTCAAGGCTGTGGCGAGCATGTCGAGAAGACGCATCGCGGCTGGCGGCACATTCTCCAGCAGCACGTTGACGCGGATCTGCGCGCCGGCACGCAGCGCATAGCCCGCGCCCAGCAGGAAGGCAGCGCCCATCAGATAGGCGCTGAACTCCCAGGCGAAGTAGATGCTGTAGTTGAACAGGTTGCGTGCCAGCACCTCGCCCACGATCAGGGCGAGGATCGACACGATGCAGAACGCAGACAACCAGGCTCCCCACACGGAGAGCTCGTCGACCGCGTCCAGGATGGACCGGACGGGATCGCGCACGATCAGGAGCGTCCCAGGTCCTTCTTGTACTTGGCGATGATCTCGACGGAGACCGGCCCAGCACGATCGGTGAAGGCCTTCTCAAGCCCCGCCGTCTTTTCCCGCATCTCCTTCAGCATCGCCGGCGGCACCTCGATCAACTCCATGCCGCCTTCGACCAGGCGCTTGGAGCTGGCCGTGTCGGCGTCGACCGAGACTTTCCAGAAGTCGGGCTGCAGCTTGGCCGCGAGCTCGGTGATCGCCTTCTGGTTGGCCGGCGAGATCTTCTTCCAGGTGTCGTTATTGATGGTGACGATCTGCGAACTCCAGACGTGGTTGGTCCGGTAGAAGTACTTCAGGAACTCCCAGAACTTGCCATCGACGCCCGACACCGACGAGGTGGTGACGCCGACCACGGCACCCGACGCCAGCGCCGGCACCGTCTCGCCCCACGGGATCTGCACGCCGACCATGCCCAGCGCATTCACCATGTCGCCGGCCTGACGGTCGGGCACGCGGATCTTCAGGCCCTTCATGCCGTCGAGCTTGTCGGTCTTGACCTTGGCGTGGATGTACTGCGTCGGCCATGGCACGGTGTAGAGGATCGTCTGGTTGTACTTGGTCGCGATCTTGACGAACTCGGGCATCGCGTACTTCTGCAGCACCTTCAGCTCGTCGGGATTGCCGACCAGGAAGGGCACGCCCTCGATGCCGAGCAGCGGCGCCTCGCCGACCTGCTGGATGTTGAGGACGTCTGCCATCGGCACCAGGCCGTCGCGCACGGCGTTCAGGTGCTCGGGCCCCTTATAGCCCAGCGAGCCGCCGGCGTGGACGGTGATCTGCACCTGGCCGTTGGTCACCTTGCCGACTTCCTCGGCGAACAGCTTGCAGTTCTTGGTGTGGAAGTTGCCGTCCGGCCACACGGTCGACAGGTCGAGCTTCGTGCCCGCCTGCGCCTGCACGATGACCGGTGCGCCCAACAGCGTTACACCTGCTCCCACGCCGGCTTTAAGAGCCGTCCTGCGTCCTAGTTTCATGATTGCCCCCTTCTCAACGTTGATGCCTTCCCCGATCACTCAGCCGCTTTCGGCGGCTTGAATTCATAGACCTTCTCGGCGGTCTCTTGCGAGATCAGCCCGTCCGCCAAATCGTTCGCGACCTGCACGCGCTCGCGCTCGGCCGGCTTGCCGATGCCGGCGCCGCCCGGCGTCATCACCACCAGGCGGTCGCCCGGCGGGATGAGCTGGAAGCCCTTGCCCTTCAGCGTCTGGCCCGACTTCAGCGCAACGAATCCTGCCTCGCCGTCCTGGCCGCCGTCGCGGCCGCGCGGCGGATAGTCGATGCGGTCGAAGGCGGCCAAAAGGTCGAACGGCTCGGCGATGCCGCTTTCGATCTCCATGACCTGGCCCAATCCACCGCGCGTGCGGCCGGCGCCGCCCGAATCGGGGCGAAACTCCTTGCGCCAGAAGATCAGCGGCGTCTGGGTCTCGGCGATCTCGACCGGCGTGCCGCGTACGCCGCTGGGATAGGCGGTGGCCGAGAGCCCGTCCTTGTCGGCCCGCGCTCCGGTGCCGCCGTTCGACGTGATGGCCATGCCAAAGCCGTAGTTGCCGCCCTCGCCGCCCTTCACATGGCCGCGCACATTGATGTTCCACAGGCACGACGTGCCCTCGGCCGGCACGCGGTCCGGAACGACCTGGCGCAGGCAGCCGAAGGTCACGTCCGGCAGCATCTGGCCGATGATGTGACGCGAGGCGACGGCGTTGGGCTTGGGCGCATTCAGGATCGTGTTGTCGGGCGCCGACACGGTGAGCGGCTCGAGCGATCCCGCGTTATTGGGGATGTGGGTGGCCACCACACAGCCCAGGCCGAACACGGTATAGGCCGTGGTGTAGGCATGCGGCACGTTGATGCCGCGCCCGGAGGCCGGCGATGTGCCGCTGTAGTCGACATGAATGCCGGTGTCGGAAATGGTCAGCGTGGCCTTGAGCGTCAGCGGCTCGTCATAGCCGTCGATCATCATTTCGTTGTGCCAGGTGCCCTTGGGCAGCTTGGCGATCTCGGCCAGCACGGCCTCGCGCGAGCGCGCGATGATGTGATCGCCGAGCTGGTCGAGCGAGTCGATGCCGAACTCGTCCATCATCTCGACCAGGCGGCGGGCGCCGACGTCGTTGCAGCCGGCCAGCGAGTAGACGTCGCCCTCGGTGTCGACCGGCAGGCGCGTGTTGGCGCGGATCATCGACATCAGGGTCTCGTTCACCTTGCCCTGGTCGAACAGCTTCAGCATCGGGATGTAGAGGCCTTCCATGAACACGTCGGTCGCGTCCGGACCGAAGCCGATGCCGCCGATGTCCATGAGATGGCTGGTGCAGGAGAACAGCGCCACCAGCTTGCCGCCCCGGAAGCAGGGTGTGGTGATGACGAAGTCGTTGAGATGGCCGGTGCCCATCCACGGATCGTTGGTGATGTAGGCATCGCCCGCCTTCATCGTCTCTACCGGGAAGTAGCGCAGGAAGTGCTTTACCGACTCGGCCATAGAATTGACGTGGCCCGGCGTGCCGGTGACGGCCTGGGCCAGCATGTGGCCTTCGAGGTCGAACACGCCCGCGGAGAGGTCGCCGCATTCGCGCACGATCGGGCTGAAGGCGGTGCGCATCAGGGTCTGCGCCTGCTCCTCGACCACGGCGATCAGGCGGTTCCACATGATCTGCAGGTCGATCAGGCCGACGCTGTTGGATTGGCTCATGCTTTCCTCACGCGTCCTTGCGGTCCATGACGATACAGCCAGAAGCATCGATGTGCGCGGCAAAACTGGCCGAAATATAGGTCGAGGTCTCGTCCTCGGCGACGATGGCCGGCCCCGGGAAGGCGCTGCCCGGCGGCAAGGCCTCGCGGCGATAGACCGGCACCTCGGTGGTGCGGCCGCTGCGGCCGTCGAACACCGGCCGCTTGCCGACCGGCTTGGGCAGCGGGACGGCGGGCGCCGCCCCCTGCCTGGCCGGCAGCTTGGCCTCGGTGGAGACCTGGACCGACCAGCTCAGGATCTCGATGGCGGCGTTGGGGATGTGGCGTTCGAACAGCACGGCGTAGTCGCGCTCGTAGGCCTCGCGCAGCGCCTGGGCGTCCGAGGCCTGCAGGGGCCGCGGCGGCAGCTCGACCACGATCTCATGGCCCTGGCCGACGTAGCGCATGAACGCCACGCGGCGCTCGAAGGTCGCCATGCCGCGCGCGCCTGGTGCCACCAGGGCGGTCGCCTCGGCGCTCATCTCTTTCAATAGCTCGCTGGCCGCCTCGCTATCGAAGGCGTCGAGCCGCATGTAGCGGCTGCGCACCAGCTCGTACGACACCGGCGCGGCGAGGAAGCCGACGGCCGAGCCGACGCCGGCATTGGGCGGCACGATCACGCGCTTCACGCCGATCTTCTCGGCGACGCGCGCGGCATGCAATGGCGCGCCGCCGCCGAAGGCGATGAGATTGTACTGGTTGACCACGGCGCCGCGCTCGACGGCGTGCACGCGCGCCGCACTCGCCATGTTCTCCGATACCATCTCATAGACAGCGTAGGCCGCCATCTCGGTCGAGAGTCCGATGCCTTCGGCGACATCGCGCTCCAGCGCGCCCTTGGCTGCGCCGAGATCGAGCTTGATGCTGCCGCCAGCAAAGTCGTGCGGATCGATGGTGCCCAGCACGACATTGGCGTCGGTCACCGCGGGATGCGTGCCGCCGCGGCCGTAGCAGGCCGGACCCGGCTCGGCGCCGGCGCTCTCCGGCCCCACGGTCACGCGCTTCAGCGCATCGAGGCGCGCGATCGAGCCGCCACCCGCGCCGATCTCGACCATCTCGATCACCGGGATGCGCACCGGCAGGCCCGACCCCTTGAGGAAGCGCGCGGCGCGGTCGACCTCGAACAGCCGCGCGGTATGCGGCTTGTAATCGTCGATCAGGCAGATCTTGGCCGTCGTGCCACCCATGTCGTAGCTGAGCGCCCGCGCCTCGCCGGCGCGCGCCGCCACCTGCGCCGCAAAGATCGCGCCGCCGGCCGGACCGGACTCGACCAGCCGCACCGGATAGCGCCGCGCCGTGGCGATGGCGGTGAGGCCGCCGCCTGAGGTCACGAGGTAGATCGTGCCGGCGAATTTTTCTGCCGCCAGGGCCGCCTGCATGCGCTCGAGATAGGAATCCATCAGCGGCTGGACATAGGCGTTGGCGACCGCGGTCGAGGTGCGTTCGTACTCGCGCACCTCGGGACAAACCTCGCTCGACAGCGTGATCCAGAGGTCGGGCAGCTCCTCTTTCAGGATGTCGCGTGTGCGCCGCTCGTGCGCGGAATTGGCGTAGGCGTGCATGAAGGCGACGGCGACGCTTTCCACGCCGTCGGCCTCGAGCTTGCGCGCGGCCGCGCGCACCGCCGTCTCGTCGAGCGCCAGGCGGACCTGGCCGTGCACGTCCATGCGCTCGGGCACGGTGAAGCGTAGCGCGCGCGGCACCAGGGGCTTGGGCTTCTCGATGGTGAGGTCGTACTGGTCGTAGCGGCTTTCGTTGGCGATATCGAGGACGTCTCGGAAGCCCTCGGTGGCCAGCAGCGCCGTCCGCGCGCCGCGCCGCTCGATCACGGCGTTGGTGGCAAGCGTCGTGCCGTGCACGAAGACGGCGACGTCGCCGAAGCCCTTCCCGGCATCGGCCAGGATCAGCCGCACGCCGTCTAAAACCGCCTCCTCAGGCCGCTGCGGCGTGGTCAGCAGCTTGCGCGTCAGCCGCTTCCCGCCCTCTTCCAACACCACGTCCGTGAACGTGCCGCCGATGTCGACGGCAATGCGCAAATCCCTGACCACCTTCAATCCAGACCCATATCCTGCAAGAGGGGCGCGACCGTAGACCGGCGCCTCCTGCGTTGCAATTCGCAGGCCAGGATGCCTAGAGCACATTTCGTTCGGCTGGAATCAGCCGAACGAAATGTGCCCGTTGAGACCCCGATCTCCCGCGCGCGCATTCCCTATATGGTGGAACCGCGAGCGGTTCCACCATATAGGAAAACGCTCTATGGTCGCAGCGTGACGGCCACGGCCCCGACTTTACGGGCGAAACTCTACGCCCTGCTGCGCTACAGCGACCCCACGCCCGGCGCCCGCCAGGTGCGGGTGGTGCACCTGATCGTGCTCGGCATCGGCATATTCGCCGTGATCCTGCTGTCGGTCGACGAGCTGGATGGCCAGGTCCGCCAGGTCCTGCGCGTCACCATCTGGACCGTCACCTTCATCTTCTTCGTCGAGTACCTGGTACGCCTGTGGGTAGCGCCGGAGACGCCGCGCTACGAGCATGAATCGGAGGCCAAGGCGCGGCTGCGCTGGGCGATGTCCATGCCGGGACTGATCGGGCTTCTGGCGATCCTGCCGGCCTTCATGTTCTTCGGCGGCTACGCCATCACCGGGGCGGATGCCGCCTCCGTCTTCTGCATCCTGTGGATCCTGAAGGTCGGCCTGCATGCGCCCGCCTTCAGCACGCTCGCGCGCGTCGTTTCCAACGAGCGCGCACCGATCGCCAGCGTGCTGATCCTGTTCGCCATCCTCTTGATGATGGCGGCTACCGCCGCGCACATGTTCGAACGCGTCAAGCAGCCCGAGCAGTTCGGCTCGCTGCCGGGCGCCATGTGGTGGGCGGTCGTCACGCTGACCACGACGGGTTATGGCGACGTCGTGCCCCTGACGCTGGGCGGCCGCCTGGTCGGCTCGCTGCTGATGATTTCCGGTATCGCGGTGCTGGCGCTGATGACCGGCGTGCTCGCCACCGGCTTCGCCCAGGAGGAACGCCGGCGCGAGTATCTCAGGGTGTGGGAGCAGGTCGCGCGCGTGCCGCTGTTCGCCTCGCTGGGCGTCGTCACCCTGTCGGAGATCGTGGGCAAGCTGCGCACGCGCTACTACCCGCAGCGCATCACTGTCGTGCGGCGCGGCGATCCCGGCGATTCCATGTTCTTCATCTCGAGTGGTGAGGTCGAGGTCCGCCTGCCCAACGGCGGCTCGGTGCGGCTGGGCGAAGGCGCGTTCTTCGGCGAGATGGCCCTGCTCGAACGCCAGCCGCGCACCGCGACGGTGGCGACCACCAAGCCGACCACGCTGCTGGTGCTCTATGCCAGCGACTTCTACGAGATCGCCTCGCACATCCCCAAGCTCGCCGAGGCCGTCGAAATCGAGGCCAAACGGCGGCGCGAGGAGAATCTGGAGCGTCAGGCCGCCGGCAAGCGATGAAAAGCCCCGTTTCGGGGCCATTGGCCGGGCCGGCCCGGTCGGCTATACCGCGCCTCGTCCGGCCTAGCGGCCCAGTAACGAAAGCCCCCTTATGTCGTCGATTACGCCCGTCATCCTGGTTGGAGGCTCCGGCAAACGCCTGTGGCCCCTGTCGCGCGAGAGCATGCCCAAGCAGTTCGTGCCGCTGCTCGGCAAGCAGTCGACCTTCCATCAGACATTGCTGCGCGTCGCCGACCGCGGCCTGTTCGGCCGGCCGGTGATCGCCACCAACGACGCCTACCGCTTCATGTGCGAGCAGCAGGCCAAGGAGATCGGCGTGGAGATCGACATCGTGGTCGAGCCGGAGCGCCGCGATTCCGGCCCAGCCATGGCCGCCGCCACGGTCTACGCGCGCACGCAGGGCGCCAAGGCGGTGCTGGCCATGGCGTCGGACCACATGGTGATCGGCGCCGAGGAGTTCCGCGCCGCCTGCCGCGACGGCCTGGCCGCCGTCGAGCGCGGCGGCATCGTCACCTTCGGCATCCCGCCGACCGAGCCCAAGACCGACTACGGCTACATCCGGCCGGGCGGCGAGCAGATCGGCGCGGTGCAGAAGGTCACGGCCTTCGTCGAGAAGCCCAATGCCCAGACGGCGCTGCGCTACATCCAGGAGGGGCTGTTCTGGAACGCGAGCTACTTCCTGTTCGCGCCGCAGACACTGCTGTCGGAGATGGCGCGCTTCGAGCCCGCCATGGCGGCGGCTGCCGAAGAAGCAGTGGCCAAGGCCAAGAAGACCGGTTCGACGGTGTTCCTGGATGCCGAGGCCTTCAAGAAGGCACCGGCCAAGTCGATCGACTACGCCGTCATGGAGCGCACCGACAAATGCTGGGTGGTGCCGGCGAAGTTCCGCTGGTCCGACCTCGGCACCTGGGACGCCCTGCTCGATGTCGGCGAGGCCGACAGCGCGGGCAACGTTACCGAAGGTCCGGTCGAGATCGACCATGTGCGCAATTCCTACGTCCGCTCCGACGGCCCGCTGACGGCGGTTATCGGCGTCGAGGAGGTCGTGGTGGTGGCGATGAACGACGCCGTGCTGGTCGGCCATCGCGACAACCTTCCGCGGCTGAAGGACGTCGTGCAGCGCATGTCGGACGGCAAGCACAAGGCCGCCACCGAGCATGCCGTGATGCACCGGCCGTGGGGCAGCTACCAGGACATCGACCGCGGCGAGCGCTTCCGCGCCAAGCGGCTTTCCGTCAATCCCAAGGGCAAGCTCAGCCTGCAGAGCCACAAGCGGCGCGCCGAGCACTGGGTCGTGGTGAGAGGCGTGGCCGAGGTGACGCTCGACGGCAAGATCATGACTCTGCACGAGAACGAATCGATCTACATCCCGATGGGCGGCATCCACCGCCTGGCCAATCCCGGCAGCGAGCCGCTCGAGGTCATCGAGGTGCAGACCGGCGACTACCTCGAGGAAGACGACATCATCCGCTACGAGGACATTTACGCGCGCGTGTAGGGCACGCCGACGGCGGCCATCGCGGCGACAAGCCGCGATTCGGCGCCGAGCTTGGCGAGCAGATTGCGCACGTGCGTGGTCGCGGTGGCAGGGCGAACGCCCAGCATGGTCGCAATCTCCGAATCGCGTTTGCCCGCGACGATGCACATCAGGACCTCAGCCTCGCGCCGCGTGAGCTGCGGAAAACGTCCCGTCAGGGTCGCGATGGAAATCGAGTCCGAACGCTTCTCGCGATCGAGCGAGCGGCGCAGCACCAGGGCAAGAGGACCGCGCAAGTATCCGAGTATCGTGCGCTCGCGGTCGTCGAAATCACGATCTTCGCGTGACAGCGAAAGACCAGCCAGGCCGGAGGCCGAGCCGCCGGGCAGGTTGGTCGCGATCTCGTAGTCCTGGCGAAGCCGTCGGTTGCCCAAAGCGTAGAAGGCAGTGTCGCGCCAGCGGTCCAGCGGCAGGAAGTCGGAGATAGAGCATGGGCCGCAGTCGCCGTGCGTCGCGTGGTGCGCCACGACTGGATGCTCGAAGGCCATTGCGAGGACGGCCTCGATCTCGGCCGCCGTATAGCCGCCGGGCGTTCCAAGATAGCGGTCATCCTGGGGTGCCCCACCGGCCAGCACGACGAGGTCGCAGATGTCCGCAGGCACGACGGGGGAGAGGCCTTCGCGGCAGACGGCGGCGATCTCCTCGGTCGTCCCCGCGTCATGCAAGTGGCCGATCAAGGCCAGCAGCCGATTGGCATCGTCGGCACCGAGCTTCATGGTCCCCCCGCTCTACCTGGTTCCAAGTATAGCGGGATGCCCACATTGATGCATTGTAGGGCCTGGAGGTATGGCGATGGCTCAGTCGTTCGGCGTTCATCATGAGTGGGGCAAGCTTCGCGAGGTCGTGATCGGCATCTCGCCTGCCGAGGATTTCGTCATCTTCCATGAGGACTCGCAGCGCTGGCTGCTGCCGGAAGGGGAAAAAGTGAGCCGCGCCCACAAAGGCAAGCGCCTGCTCGATGTCGATGCCGAATGGGCCCGGCGCATCGAGCGCCAGGCCGACGCGCTGGCCGAGCTGGTGGCGCGCGAAGGCGTGACCGTCCATCGCCCGCAGCGGCTCGAAGGCGAGGAGCGCACCTTCCTGGCCCCCAATGGCGAGGGCGCCCAGCTCTTTCCCCGCGACGGCATGATCGTGATCGGCGACCACATCATCGACGCCTCACTCCGGCTGAAATGCCGGCAACGCGAGCGCTACGGGCTGCGGCCGATCATCCAGCAGGCCATGCAGCGCGGCGCCCGCTGGTCGAGCGTGCCGCTGGGCTCGCCGGGCTGCGTCGACGGGCCCTTCCTCGAGGGCGGCGACACGCTGCTCAATGGCTACGAGATCTATGTCGGCATCTCGGGCTGCGCCTCCGATCTCGCCGGCGCCGACTGGCTGCAGGCGCTGCTGGGCGCGAAGTATCGGGTGATCCCGGTGGCGATGAAATCGAACGTCCTCCACCTCGATTGCGTCATGGCGCTGATCAAGCCCGGCCTGCTGGTCTATTGCCCGCAGAAGCTCATAGACGGCCTGCCGATGTCCCTGCGCGACTGGGACAAGGTCGAGGTCTCGATCGACGAGGCCAACCTGCTGGCGACTAACGGGCTGGTTCTCGAGGAAGGCCGCGTCATCATCGACGCCGACAACGGGCGGGTGATCGACGAGCTGCGCAAGCGCAAGATCGACGTCATTCCCCTGCCCTTCGGTGGCCCGATCGCCACCGGCGGCGGCCTGCGCTGCGCCCATCACCCGCTGCTGCGCGAGAGCGTGCTGGCCTAGCCGCCCCCGCCGTCATCCCGACCGGAGCGCGAAGCGCGGAGCGGAGGGACCTGTTCATGCCGTTGCCAGACGCATGAGCAGGTCCCTCCGCTACGCCTCGCTTCGCGAGGCTCCGGTCGGGATGACGGTGGTGATCAGGCGCCCTTCTTCGGCGTGCGGTCGAAGACGATGGGCTTGGGCCGGTTCAGCCGCTTGTTGATGTGGACGCCGAGCGAGCGCACCAGCATCGCCACCTGGCCAACGACGAAGCGCAGCAGGACCAGGGCGAAGCGCGCGGGCGACATCTCGCCGCCGCGGATGAAGTTATGGCCCGCGCGCAGGAAGGTCGTGGCGCAGAACAGCACCCAGGCCAGGGTCGCGAAGAACAGGGTCAGAAGCAGCGGCACCAGGGACGGCGCCAGCAGTCCCGCCAGCAGCCCCGAGACGACGCCGACCAGCAGCACCGGCTGATTGAGCGACATGCAGAGATGCAGCAGGGCCGCCGCCTTCGACGACGGTGTGATGTCGCGGCTCTTCAGGATCTCGGGGAACATGCGCAGCCCGACATGGCGGAAGCCGTCCTGCCAGCGCTGCTGCTGGCGCAGCCAGGTCTTGGTGTCGGCCGGCAGCTCGCCCGGCACCGGCACACTGGTCAGGAACAGCGCGCGCCAGCCCTTCACCCAGCCGCGATAGGTGAGGTCGAGATCCTCGGTGACGGTATCGCCCTTCCAGCCGCCGCCGGCCTCGATGGCGGCCCTCTGCCAGATGCCGCACGTGCCGTTGAAGGGCAGCGGATGGCCGGCCCAGCAACGGGTCGCCTGCTCGATGCCGAGATGGGCGTCGAGCGTCACCATCTGCATCTCGGTTAGCGCGTTCTCGTGCGGATTGAGGAAGTCGAAACGCGCCTGAACAAATGCCCAGTTCGGATTCGCGAAGAACGGCCGCATGCAAGTGCGCAGGAAGTCGGGGGACGGCACGTAGTCGACGTCGAAGATGGCGAAGTAGCTGTGCGGCGTCTGTTGCATGGCCTCGTGCAGGGCGCCGCCCTTGAAGCCCGAGCGGTCGGTGCGCTGGAGGGCCACGATGTCGAAGCCCTTCGCCTTGAGCTCGGCCACCACGGTGCGCGCCAGCTCGGCGGTCTCGTCGGTGCTGTCGTCGAGCACCTGGATGTGCAGCTTGTCGCGCGGCCAGTCGAGGCTGGCCGCTGCCTCGATGCCACGCCGCAGCACGCCACCTTCATTGAACGACGGGATCTGCACCACGACGTGCGGCAGGTCGGCATCGTGCGGCAATGGCGTCGCCAGCAGCTCCTCCTCGCAGCGCAGTCCCCTCTCCTTCAGGCGATGGTGCAGGATCACCATGTACAGCAGGCTGCCGACGAAGGCTGCCAGCAGCACGCAGCACACCGCGAAGACTGCGGCGAGCAGCAGGGCCAGGGTGGCGACGACGGCCATCAAGCGCCTGCCTTGGGCGTGCGGTTGAATTCGGTCTTGCGCCCGAACACGGCGCCGACGATCGGGCCGGCATTGGCGGCGGCAAGAAAGGCGATCAGCGCCGGTACGCTGGCGGCCGTGACGAGGTAGCGCCCGAGATCGCCGCGCTTCAGCCGGCGCCAGGCGCCGAAGGTCATGCCGAACAGCACCGCCAGCATGCCGATGAACCACAGCCAGAGCAGGAATCGGAAGAAGCCCGGCAGGTAGCCGTGGCCGATCGCCGACAGGACCAGCGCCACGATGCCAGCGGCCAGCACCGGGAAGATGAGCTGCTGGCCGAGCGCCACGGTGGTCATGAACTTGGCCTCGTCCGACCACTCCGAGCGCCAGATCGGGCCGAGCAGCTTGCGCGCGACCTGCATGAAGCCCTTGGACCAGCGGCTCTGCTGGGCGCTGAAATCGTCGAGCTTGGCCGGCAGTTCGCCGACCACGTGCGGTTCCATGAGGAAGACGCCGTGCCAGCCCGCGAGCGAGGTGCGCAGCACCAGGTCGAGGTCCTCCGACAGGGTGTCATGCGACCAGCCGCCCGCCTCCTCGACGGCGGCGCGTCGCCAGATGCCACCCGTGCCGTTGAACTGGAAGGGCATGCCGCGGCGGGCACGGATGTCCTGCTCGACGGCAAAATGCGCGTCCTGCATCAGCCGCTGCGCCCGCGTCAGCCAGTTCTTCTCGCCGTTTCCCCATTCGATGCGGGTCTGCACGAAGGCGGCGCGCGGCTCGGCCAGCAGCGCCGCCATGGCGCCGCGCAGCCAGCCCGGCTCGGGCACGAAGTCGGCATCGAACACCGCGACATAAGGTGCGTCGCAGAGCTTCAGGCCCTCGGCCAGCGCGCCGGCCTTGAAGCCAGAGCGGTCGTCGCGCCGGATGTGGGCGACGTCGACGCCGTCACGTTTCAGCCGCGCCACGGCATGGACGGCGATGTCGGAGGTGATGTCGGTGCTGTCGTCGAGGAGCTGGATGGTGAGCCTGTCACGCGGCCAGTCGAGGGCAGCGGCGGCGCCCAGCACGCGGTCGATCACCAGCGGCTCGTTGTAGACCGGGATCTGCACCAGCACGCGCGGCAGCTCGTCCGGCAGGGCCGGCGGGTCTGCGTCTGCCGGCGGCAATTCGAACGACCAGTAGACCAGGTACAGGAAGTACCCGGCGATGACGAACTGAACGGCCAGGCAGAGGAAGGCGATGAGGTCGATGACCGCGAGCAGCACGGTGCCGCTCAGTGGTAGTGGATCGGCACGTCGAAGCAGCGGCCGTCCTCGATGTGAAGGCGGCGGGAGGCGACGTCGAAGATGCGCTCGTCGTGGGTCGACAGCACGACGGCGCACTTGGCGCGCATGGCGAGGTCCTTCAGCTGATCGACCACCAGGCGGCCGGCGACGCGGTCGAGCGCCGAGGTCGGCTCGTCGGCGATGATGAGGTCGGGCAGGCCGATCATGACGCGGGCGATGGCGACGCGCTGCTGCTGGCCGCCCGACAGCTCGTCGGGCCAGGCCGCCGCCTTGTCGCCGAGCCCGAGCAGGCTCAGCAGATGGCGCGCGCGCGGCTCGTCCCACTTGGGATCCGACAAGGGCGTGGTCGAGACCCCGGCCATGACGTTCTGCAGCGCCGTCAGCGAGGACAAGAGATTGCGCTTCTGGAACAGGAAGCGGATGCGGTTGCGCAATACGTCGAGCTCGCGGCCCTGGAGGCCGACGATGTCGGTGCCGAGCAGGCGCAGCTTGCCCTCGGATGGCCGGCGCATGGTGCCGAGGATGGTGAGCAGCGTGGTCTTGCCCGACCCGGAGGGGCCGGTGACGATCACCAGCTCGCCCTCGCGGACCTGCATGTTGATGTCGAACAGCACGTCGGCCCGCTGCGGCCCCTCGCCGTAGTGGTGGTGGACATCGACCGCCTCGACGACGGGCGGTCCGAAATTGTGCGTGTCGGCCGACATGGTCACTCGAACAGCATGATGGGATCGACCTTCCACAGGCGGCGGATGGCGAACAGGCTCGACACCACGGTCATGATCACGCAGGCGACAAGGGCGACGGTCATCTCGCGCAGCCCCATCGACATGCCGAGGTGCATGGCCGCCTCGGTGATGCCGTAAACCAGGCGCGCCAGTGCAAAGGACAGCACGAAGGCCGGCGTGATGATGGCCGCACCGATCTGGCCGATCATGAACAGGAAGAACCACCAGTCGTAGCCCAGGCTCTTCAGGATGGCGTATTCGGGCAGGTAGAAGCGGATGATCTGGTACTGGGCGTAGTAGATGAACACCATGCCGATCATCACGCCCATGACGAAGCCGAGATCGGTGATGTAGCCGACCGGCGTCTCGCGCGACCAGTAGACCCGCTCGCGCGCCTCGAACTCTCGCTTGTCGATCGCCTCGCCACGGCCGATCAGGGTGCGGTTGAGCTGCTGGCGCACGGCGTTGACGTCGGCGCCGGGCGCCAGGTGGATCGAGATGAAGGCCGGACGGTCCGACCACCAGTTGCCGAACACCTCGGCCATGGTCTCCTGGCTCATCATGATGGCGCCGTCGTTCAGCACGTTCGGGCCGACGGCGAAGGTGCCGACGGCGAAGAGCTGGCGCAGCAGGCCGCGATTGTCGGGCGGCCCCAGCACCGTGTACTCAGAGCCGCTGTTGGCCTCGCCGGCGAGATCACCGAAATAGGGCCGCGAATCGCGGTCGAACAGGATGCGCCGCGTTTCCCTGAGCTTGTGCAGGTTCTCCTTGAGGCCGGGCACGTCGACCGCTGGCTTCTCCGGATCGACGGCATACCAGGCGAGCCGGCGCGAGGTCGGCATGCCGGCATGCTGCAGCGACATGACGCCGAACCAGAACGGCGAATAGGACGAGACCGAGGGATTGGTGGCGATGATGTCGGTCACCGCCACAGGCACCTCGGCATGCAGCTGCATCGACTTGAAGCCGTAGGGCACGATGATCAGCTCGCCCGACACCATGCGGTGCAGCCGTACCGACGATTCATAGACGGCGCGCTCGATGCCGAGCTGGGCGAAGATCACCAGCAGGCTCGCCGTGACGCCGCCCAGCGACAGGAGCGTGCTGGTGCGCTGGCGCTTGAGCTGCTGGGCGCCCAGCGGCATGGTCGTCGAGGTGCGGGCGGCGGCGCGCACGGAAGCCATCGCGAGGTCCGGCCGCCAGCTCGCGACCCGCGCCAGCCACGACCAAAGGCGCGACAACCGATGCCGCAGCCCCGGTACGTCAGGCAGCGTGATGGCCATCAGAGGAAGGTGACGCGCGTCTCACGCCCCAGCACGGGGGGCATGCTGGACGCGTCGTCGATCTTGATTTCGACCTGCACGACGCGGGCATCGGTCGACGAACCGCCATCCGGCTCGACGCGCTGCATGCGCTTCACCGTGGGGGCGATGCGCTCGATCGTGCCCTTGTAGACTTCGTTGTTGCCGCGGAAGGTCACGTCCACCTTGCCGCCGGGCTTGAGGCGGCCGACATGCAGCTCGTCGACATCGGCCAGCACGCGCAGCTGGTTCATGTCGACGACCTTGACGATGCCGGTGGGCGACACGCGTTCGCCCTCGCGCGAGAAGATCTGCACGACGACGCCGTCGAGCGGCGAGCGCACCAGGGCGTCTTCGAGGGTGCGCTTGGCGCTGTCGACGCGGGACTGGGTGTTGGCGAGGTCGATCTCGTACTGCGCCAGGTCGTTCTCCAGCGTTGTCTTCAGCAGTCCCAACCTGACTTTCTGTCGTTCGAGCGCCTGGTCGGCGAGCGCCGTCTCGATCTCGCGCACGTCAGGCGGCTTGCCCGAGCGCGCCCGCTGCAGGGTCTCGAGCTTGTTCTGCTCGATCGAGGACTTGAGCGTGGCTTCCTGCAGGGCGATCTCGGAGAGCCGCGTGCCCTTGAGCACGAAGTCATAGTTCTGCTTGAGCTTGACCAAGTCGGCCTCGGCCATGCGCAGGGTCACGTCGGCCCGGGCGTAGTTGGACAGGACCGCGAGGACCTCGCCCTTCTTGACCTTCTGGCCGTCCTTGACGCGCAGCTCGACCAGCACGCTGCCGCCGGCCGGGTCGCCGGCGACCACCGCCGTGCCTTCCGGCGCGTCGGTATAGCCGCGGGCGATCAGCGCCGGCTGGTTGGGCTTGGCCGTGTCCTGGGCGCTGCTGGTCTGCCGGCTGGGCATGACCCACAGCGTGACGCCAGCAACCGCGAACAGGATCGCCAACCCGATGGCACCCCACCTGAATTTCTTCGCTCGAGCCATTGCGAATTCTACCAAAAAACTGCCATGAGCGCTCGCAAAGCCATCAGAACGTTGTCGTGAGGGGGATGTTACCCCTGGCGATACCGATGATGGAGAACGTCCGGTAGATCGAGGTCAGGATCTTGTCGTACTCGTAGAGCGGCGCGTTCGTGACATAGATCACGTCCCGCGGCTGCAAGCCGAACTGCTGTGCGACAAAAATGGACACCGGCTGGAACAGGTCCAGCCGGAAAACCCGGCCACGGGCGGTCGGATTGGTCTCGAGATCGCCCATTCTGAACACATAAACGCCCGTTTTGTTGGCGCGCACGTCGTTGAGGCCGCCGACCTGGCCCAGCGCCTCGAGCAGGGTCAGGTTGTACTTGGTCATCTCGACGTTGCCCGAGCGCAGCACCGCGCCCAGCACCGTGAAGATCCGCGAATTCGGCCGGACCACGATCTCGTCGCCCTTCTGTACGGCAATGTCACCGCCGGCCAACAAATCGGAGAATTGCGACGTCAGTATGACCTGGCCACTACGACGCACCACGACCTGCATCTGGTTGGCGGTGCCGGTGGCGGACGCCAGCGGGCCACCCGCCTTGTTGATGGCATCGACGACACTGCGCACGTCCTCGAGCATCGAGACGCGGCCGGGGTTCTTCACGTCGCCCGACACCATGACGGTATGGGTACGGGGCGCGTCGAACTCAACGATGACCTCGGGCTCCTGCACCTGAGTGCCGAGCTGCTGGATGATGCGACGCTCGATCTGGTTCAGGTCGAGACCGGCCACCTGGACGTTGCCGACGACCGGCACCTTGATCGAGCCGTCCTCGCCGACGCGCTGGATGCCGAGATCGGCGCTCTGGCCCTGGATGGTCGGGAAGATGTTGCCGCCGTAGCGTTCGAAGATGCGCACCTTCAACGAATCGCCGGGGGCGACGGTCAGGCGCTGCGCCGGCGACAGCGAGCTGGTCTGGTTCGTCGGCTTGTCTGGCGTCGGCGGCTGGCGGTAGGCGACGACCGTCGTCGGCGTTAGATCGATGACGTCGAACGGCAGGGCTTCAGTGCTTGTCGTCTGCGCTCCGCCCATCCAGGGACCGTCGCCAGGCAACGCAGTGCATGCCCCCGCGCCAAGGCCGATGCCGAGAACAACGGCGAAGGGTCGCGCGGCGGCGCACAGCCGGCTCCATACTGTCAAAATTCGATCCCCGTCTAGCAGTGGTAGTACGTTACGCGCCGCGCCGCGTTTCGTCCCAGGATATAGTCCAAGCCCGCCCAGTAGTTAACCCGCACGGGTGTGGGGGTGCAAGCGTTCCGCAGCCGCGCCTGCGGGCTTTCGACGCAACCGCGCGGCCGCCTCCTCGACGGAATCGACGACTTCGAACAGCTGGGTGAAGCCGCTGACCAGCAGGCAGTCCGCAGCGGCCCCGGTGAAGCGGCAGAAGGCGATGCGGGCGCCCAACTCCTCGGCGCGGTGCAGGGCGCGCGCGAACACGCGCACGCCGGCGGCGCTCATATAGGTCACCTCGCTGCCGTCGACGATCACGCCGGCACCGGGGCGAAGGGCGTCGACGATCAGCGCCTCGACTGAAGCCGAGGTCTCGGAATCGACCTGCTGGGGCAGCATGACGGTGCTGATCTTGTTGTCCATGGTGCTCATCTCATACGTGCTTTCCCGCAGTGCCATCCCTCGCGGGCTGCCAGCCAGCCGCGAGGTTCGTACCACGCCAATCGATGCGATTGCGGCCGAGCCAGGCCTGGGCGGCCAGCAGCGGCACCAGCGCCTCGCGCGCCAACGCTGCAGCCCAGGCGCGCGGACCGAACGGCAGGCCGCGGCCGGCGAGAAACCATCGCTCGGCGGCCAGCCACGCGACCGTATGGAGGGCGACCGCGAGGGCAAGCCATATCGGCGCGACACCTGCGCCAAGCAGCGCCACGACCAGCGCGAGGCCCGATGCCAGCCAGCCGATCGCAGGCTCCAGCAGCACCAGCGCCCTCACCTCGGGGCTGAGCTTCAGCCGCGTCGATCCCCAGCGAACTTGGCGCCGCCAGACGTCCTGCCAGAGCCGGCCGCCGACGAGCAGCCGCGGCATGACACCGGCCAGCCAGGTCGCCTGGCCGAGGCGATCGCGCACCATGCGCACCACTGAATAGTCGTCGGCAAGATAGTTGAGGAAGCCCTGATGGCCGCCGATGCGCTGCAGGGTGTCCCGCGTGAGGATGGTCACGCCGCCGGACGCGACCGGCATGCCGAGCCGATCCGCTGCCGTCAGGAAGCGTGCCTGATGGCCGTTGATGTAGCTGCATTCCATCTCGGCCGCGAAGTTTGCCGGCCGATCGCCGGTCTTGAGCGCCAGCACCAGCCCGACCTTGTCGGACAGATGGGCGGCGGCCTGGGCGAGTTCGGCCAGCGTGAGGTCGATGCCGGCGTCGCACAGCGCGACGACCGGTCGGCTCGCCGCCTCGAGGCCCTTGCGCACGTTGTTGAGCTTGGGATTGAAGGTGTCGTCGCTGCCGACCAGGATCGGCGCTTCGGGCCAGTCGGCACGGGTGCGGCCGACCGCCTCGTCATCCTCGCTGGTCACGCAGATCAGGACCTCCGCGCCCGCCCGCGACAGGTCGGCGAGGCGGCGCACGTAGGCCGGCGAGGCGTCACGCCCGCCGACCATGGGGGCAACGATGCTGAAATCGGCCGCGCCATGCCGCACCGGGTCGGCCGCCCGCCGCCAGCGCCCCAGCCCCGCACTTATCCACTGCACGGCCATCGTGGCCAACCACCAGCCCAGCCCCGCCCAGAAGAGGATGCATGCGGCCATCCGTCATCACTCGCTCACCGAGAAGCGATGGATGTCGTCCTTCTCCATGGCGAGCGCCCGATTGTAGGCGCGGATGACCACGCTCGGGTCGCCTTGGGAGCGGATGCGGCCATCCTCGATCCAGATGGCGCGGTTGCACAGGCGGCGCACCTCGGCCGGCGAGTGGGACACGAACAGGAGCGTGCCCTTGCGGCGGAAGCTGTCGATCCAGTCGAGGCACTTGCGCTGGAAGGCGGCGTCGCCCACCGCCAGCGCCTCGTCGACGACCAGGATCTCGGCCTCGACATGGGCGCAGATGGCGAAGGCAAGACGCGTGCGCATGCCCATGGAGTAGTGCTTGACCGGCTGCTCCATGTAGTCGCCGATGCCGGCGAACTCGGCCATCGAATCGAACTTCTCCAGCACCTCGGCGCGCGACAGGCCCATCACGGCGCCGCCGATCATGATGTTCTCGCGGCCCGACAGCTCGGCGTCGAAGGTGGCGCCGAGCGCCAGCACCGGGGCGACGCGGCCGGTGACGCGCAGCTCGCCGTTGGAGGGCAAGGTCATGCCGCAGATCACCTGCAGCAGGGTCGACTTGCCACATCCGTTGCGGCCCAGGATGCCGATCGAATCGCCGCGATAGACGTCGAGGTCGATGTCACGCAGCACCCAGAACGGCTTGTAGTAGGTCTTCCACGTCCCGAACATGACCTGCTTCAGCCAGTCGCTGCGATGAGCGTAGAGCTGGTAGGCCTTGCCGAGGTGCCGGGTCCGGACGACGACCTCAGATGACGTCGACGATGACATTCCGGTACCTGTCGAAGAACCAATAGCCGAAGTAGAAGGTGAAGATCGACGTCGCCAGC